>CAKTZA010000034.1 GCA_934635045.1 uncultured Kiritimatiellota bacterium
CACTTCGGTTGGGGGTGGCGGAACTTCCTCGCGGAGGCGAACACGGGACGCGGCCCGCGCGTGCCGTCCGCCCTGCGTGTCTACTGCGCCTATGTCCTGCCGATCCTCGTCATCGTGATCTTCATCCTCGGCCTCGTGGACAAGTTCGCGCCGCGCGGCTGACTCGACAAAAAAGGGCAATCAAGTCAATCGGGCTCACGACATGACAGGACAGATCGAATGGAAAAATTTGCGCTGCGGGCGCGGAAGGCCGACGTGAAGGAGCATCGACTTTGTCTTGCGCAGGACACATTCACCCTCCCTTGACTTTGCATGACAGCCGCAGACCCTCGCGAAGCGGCGACGTCCGTCGCCCTTGGCCCGGAGGAGCCGACAGTCGCACGAGAGGACGGAGAGGATCGCCCATCGCCTCAGGGCTTTCGCTTGTTGAGACGCATTCAGCCGAGGGGAATGACTTGTCACGTCATATAGGCTGACGAGTGGCGATGGCGGCGATTCCTCGGAGGACGGTTCGGGCGACTGTCGGGACGACGGGCCAGAATGCGCGTCGGCTGTCGCGCAGGGATCGGATCGCCTTTCATGCTGAATCCCCCCTGTGCGTCCCATGGGCAAGGCATTTTTGCTATACTACATCCTCATATGCAGTGCAAAGGTCTTTCTCTTCTGAGCGGTGGGCTGGACAGCCAGCTCGCGATTCGTGTCCTGGAGCGCGCCGGCGCGACGGTTGAGGCCGTCGCGTTCGAGACGCCGTTCTTCACATCCGACAAGGCCGTTGCGGCGGCGAAGGCCCTTGGCGTGAAACTGCACGTCATCGACTTCCTCGCGGACGAGATCTCGCTGCTGGAGAATCCGCCGCATGGCTTCGGCGGGGCGATGAACCCCTGCATCGACTGCCATGCGCGGATGATCCGTCGCGCGGGCGAGTTGATGGCGCGGCTCGGCTATGACTTCGTGGCGACGGGCGAAGTGCGCGGGCAGCGGCCGATGAGCCAGAACGCGCAGTCGCTCCTCACCGTCGAGAAGTCGTCGGGACTGAGGGGGCGCCTCGTGCGTCCGCTCTCCGCGAAGCTTCTGGAGCCGACGATTCCCGAAATCGAGGGCAAGCTCGACCGCGAACGGCTGCTCGACATCTCGGGGCGTGCCCGCGACCGCCAGATTGCGCTTGCGGCGGAGTTCGGCATCACGGACTACCCGTCGCCCGCCGGCGGCTGCAAGCTGACGGAGGCGGCGTTCGGGCGCAAGCTGCGCGACCTGATGGAACACGAGGGCCTCGGCGACCGCGCGCTCGTCGAGCTGCTGCTCGTCGGGCGGCGGTTCCGCCTGCCGGACGGCTCCAGCGTGATTCTCGGACGCGATGCGGGCGAGAACGCGCGGCTCGCGCGCGCAAAGGGCACGGTCGTCGCGTGCGAGGACGTGCCGGGTCCGACGGCGCTCGTCCCTGACCTGAAATCGGTCGCCGACCTCGAACGCGCGCGCGGCATCGTCCGCGCCTGGTCGCGCGGCACGACGGACGCTGACCGTGCGCCTTTCAAACCCTACCAGATCACGTGACGACATGAGAATCGGCATCTACGGCGGAAGCTTCAACCCCGTCCACTACGGACACGTCAACGTTGCGCGGACGGCGATTGCCGACCTGTCGCTCGACCGGCTGATCGTCGTGCCCGCGCATGTGAGCCCGTTCAAGGTCGGCGCCTCGGACGGCGCGTACGCGCCGCCGTGGGATCGGCTCGCAGGCGTCCGTGCGGCGTTCGCGGCGGTCGAGAACGCGGTCGTCGACGAACGCGAGATTCGGCGCGGCGGCGTGTCGTATGCGATTGACACGGTGCGGGAGATCGCGGCGGAGAATCCCGGCGCGGCGCTGTTCTTCGTCATCGGCGAAGACTCCGTCGAGGGACTGCCGCGCTGGAAGGAGGTCGACGCGCTGCGGCGACTCGTGACGTTCAAGGCGTATCCGCGCACGAAGGAGTCGTCGACGGAAATCCGCGATCTCTTCGCGCGGAACGAGGTTACGCTCAACCCCGACGCGAAACTGGTCGCGGCGGTGCGCACGGGCCTGGCGCGCAAGAACGGTTTCTGCCCGTGCCGTCTGCCGAAGCTGCCCGAATTCTTCTGTCCGTGCGACGAGTTCAAGGGGCAGCTGCGCGACCCAGCCTACCACGGCCTCTGCCACTGCCGCCTCTACCTGAAGCCCTGAGGCGAATATGCTATAATCTCCACCATGAAAATCGGTTTTTTCGGTGCGGGCAAGATGGCCCAGGGCATTCTCTCGGCGATGGACGATCCGTCGTCCGTCATTCTCTCCTCGGTTGACGACAACCGCAACGTCGAGATCGCCAAGACGTGCGAGCTCATCTTCCTCGCGGTGCGTCCGCAGGACGTGGACGCCGTCGCGGCGGAGGTGAAGCCGCTCCTGACGGCGCGGCAGACGGTCGTCTCGATCGTCGCGGGCAAGACGTTGAAGAAGCTGCGGCAGGCGCTGGGCGCGAAGGTGAACCTCATCCGCGTCATGCCGAACCTCGCGCTGCGGGCGGGCGCGGGCATGTGTGCGATCTGTCCGGGGCCGCGCGCGCCGAAGGAGCATCTCGCCGCCGTCGAGCGGATCCTCGGCGGAGCGGGCGCGACGGTCGTCCTGAAGGAGAAGGACTTTGACGCGGTGACGGCGCTCTCCGGGTCGGGCCCCGCCTACTTCGCCTACATGGAGGAGGCGATGGTCGAGGGCGGCGTGGCGCTCGGCCTGAAGCCGTCCGTCGCGCGGCTCCTCGCGGAGCAGACGATGTACGGCACGGCGAAGTTCCTGCGCGAGTCGCAGATGCCGCTCAGGGCGTTCATCGACGGCGTCTGCACGAAGGGCGGCACGACGGCGGCGGGAATGAAGTTCCTTTCGACGCCGTCGTTCAAGAAGACCGTCGCGAAGACGCTCGCGGCCGCCGCGCAACGGTCGCGCGAACTGGCCTGAGGCGCGCGTACGCGGGTTCAGCACCGGTTCAGCCGGGTTCCCCACCCCCGAAACTTTTTTCAGATTCCCCCTTGACAGGTAGGGGGGGGGGGGGGGGGTATAATATCCGTAATTAAACCCTCAAAAGGAACTTGCTCATGGCACTGAAGACTCTTGGCGTCCTCATCCTGTCTGCGGCGGCCTTGTCCGCCACGGCGGCATTTGATGCCGCGACCTACTACGTCGATGCCGTCCACGGCGACGACGCGAACGATGGCGCGACGCCCGAACGCGCCAAGGCCACAATCCAGGCCATGTACAATGCGGCGACGGCGGACGCGACGATCTGGGTCTTCCCCGGTGCGTACAGCAACGACGTCGGGCGTGGCGCCGATTCGACGCACTGGTGGGGGCGGAGCCGTCTGCATCTCGGCGCGAAGAGCATGCGCATCGTCTCGACGGGCGGCGCGGCCGTCACGCACATCGTCGGCAAGCTCGGCCCGACCGGCGGCTACGGCTCTACGGGAAACTCTGACTACGGTTCGGCGACCCGCTGCATCGACGTCGAATGGCTGAAGGGGTGCGAGGAGATCGTCGTCGAGGGCTTCACGCTGCGCGACGGCGCGACGCTGGACGTCAACGCCGAACCTCGCGGTTCGGGCGGTGCTGTCCTCTGCTGGGATGGCAGCCAGACCTATCCGAAGGCGTTCGCGCTTGTCGATTGCGTGATCTCCAACTGCTACGGGGCGTATTCGTTGGTGACGGGCGGATCGCTTGTCCGCTGCCGCATCGAGAACAATACGTTCTACAAGAACAGCGGCGGTGCGTTGCCGTTTTCGTTCACCCAATGCAACGTCCTCAATTCGCGCGTCTTCAACAACCGGGCCGTCGACCGCGAGACGCGCATGGATGCGGATGCTGACAACGTTCGTACGGTCAATAGCCGTTTTGTCAACACGACGTTCGCCAACAATCGCCACGCGCACTACTCAAACGCGCCGACATGGTACTACTCCTGCCTGTTCGCGGTGTCGTCCTTCCGCACGGACGACGGCAGCACGGAGGCGAACGGCGGATGCCAGTCGAATGTCGTCGTCGATACGGTCTCGACGCGGTGCGCGCTGGCCCCGACGGCGGGCGACATCCGCATCCGCAAGGGCTCGGTCGCCGAGACGGCCGGGCGCGTGGACGCCTTGGCGGACGAGAGCCTGTTCCCGCTGCCGTCGGGCGTTGACCGCTTCCGGGACATCGACGGAAATGCGATCGCGTCCGGCGCCGCGACGATCTGCGCGGGTGCGTCGCAGACGCTCGTCACGCCGCCCGGCGGCGCGATCTGCGGCGACAGCGAATACGTCAGCTTCGACGGCATCGACCGTCCGCACCGCACGGCGGCATGGGCCTACCCCGCAGCTTGGCCTGCGAACATGCGGCTGTGCGCCGTGACGCGAAGCGGCCAGACGTTCCGGCGCTTCGGGCTGTCGGATTGCGGATACCGGGATATCGTCGGCGCGAACACGAACAAGGTTCGCTCGTCGCGTCTGCCCGTGCGCGGCGACGACGGCGGATGGAACACGGCATGGTTCATCCCGCCGCGCACGGCGGATGCCGCGCTGACCGTGTCGGCAAGCTATGAGGCCGCGGCGAACGTCCGCGTGTGCGATCCGGGCGCGGACGCCGCGGAGGCCGACGGCTCGTCCGAAAAGCCGTATCGGACGGTTCAGGCGGCGATCGACTCGTTGGGCAATACGGGTCTTGTCCTTTTGCGTCCCGGCATCTATGCGGAAGGGAACGGCATTGTGAACAATCTCATGAAATCGCGTGTCGCGTTCGGCTCGAAGAACGTCACGGTGCGCGGTCTTGACGGTGCGGAGCAGACGGTCATTCAAGGCGCGGCCGATCCCGACACCGGCACGTATGGCCCGAACGCGACGCTCGTCGCGGCGTTGAACTCGTCCGCGCAGATCCAGGGCGTGACGCTTACGGGAGGCTATTCGGGCGACGGCGACAAATGGGAGGGTGCCGACGGACGCGGTGCGCTCTACTCCTACGGACAGGATCTGGAACTCGTCGACTGCATCATCACCAACAACGTCGGCAAGAACTATGCGCTTGGCACGGCATGGTTCGAGCGGTGCCTCATTCGCGGCAACACGGGCGGCATCGGCCTCGCAATTGAGCCGACCTTCGTTTCGTGCGTCATCGGCGACAACACGGTGACGGTGCCGTCGCGTCCGTTCCTCGGCGTGTGGAACGCCTATGTCACGAAGATCTTCAGCACGACGTTCATCGGCGACGGGGCGCGGGCGATCTGGCCGTCGGGCGGCAGTCTCGCCGCCTGTGCCGTCAACAGCGTCATCGACCGGGGCAAGGGGCCGACGGCGTTTGCGAAGGGCGGCGTGTCGGGCTGCGTCCTTAACGGCTTCGATCCGTCGGGCACGGGCTTCGTCGCGGCCGATCCGATGCTGCGCGACGCGGATGCGCTGGACGTGCGGCTCTTCACGCAGTCCCCGGCCTTGGCGGCGGCGACGATTCCGTCGGACGGTGAGCTTGGCGAGTCGTGGTGGTACGCCTGTCCGATGGATTTCAACGGCAACCCGTGGCGATTCGACGACGCGGGGCGTCCCGTCGCGGGCGCGGTGCAGGAGACGTTTGCGGGCGGCGTGTATGTCGCGAATGGCGCGGGCTACGAGGTCGTGTCCGGCGGCACGTTCGGCTTCAACGAGCTGAAAGAGGGCGAGACGCTGACGATTGGCTTTGCGCCCGGCGCGACGCGTCCGCTTGCCGGGTTCGTCGTGAACGGCGTCACGAATCTCTTTGTCGAATCGACGGCGGACGTGCCGACGCTCGCGGTTCCCGGCGGCGCGGACGGCGTCGTCGAGCCGATCTACTCCTCGACGTGGTACGTCGATGCGGTGAACGGCAGCGACACCGAGAAGTTCGGCTACAATCCGGCGATGGCCTATCGGACGCTGGCGGTCGCGCTTGCGAACCCGGACCTGGTCGCGGGGCAGACGGTGATGGCGTTGCCCGGCACGTATCGTGAGGGCACGATGATCCAGGACACCGCGAAGAGCGTCCGCGCGCGCGGCGTCGTGCCGTCCGGCGTCACGCTCGCGTCGCGGGACGGCGCGGCGGCGACGGTCATCGAAGGCGCGCCTGCGACGGTTGTAGACAGCGCGAACAACGCGGCGTATCAGGCGACAGTCGCCACGGGCATGGGCAAGGACGCGATTCGCGGCATCTACCTTCAGGCGAACGCGGCGGTCGAGGGCTTCACGTTCACGAACTGCTTCACGCGCGGCGCAAGCGACACGGGCGGCGGGCTGCATGGCGATTCCGACGGCTGTGGCGCGGGTGTTCGCGCGGCGGGCCTGTCGTGCGTCGTCCGCGATTGCGTCTTCGTCGGAAACAAGGCGTTTCGCGGTGGCGGCGTATACTCCGGTACTGCGATCAACTGCGTATTCGACGGGAATGCGGCGCTCTACGGCGGCGGCGCGGCGAGCGACGCGAACCTGTACGGCAGCCTGACGAAGAACAACGTCTGCGCCGGCAACGGCGGGTGGGGCGGTCTCTTCTACTATGGCACGGTCGATTCCTGCACGGTGCTGGATTCGCTCGGCGGTGCGAATAGCCTGCGTAGCCGTTCGACGGTGAATACGCTTGTCCTCGGACGTCTCGGCGACTGGGACTGGGCGGTTGGCCCGACGAACTACGCGCACTGCTGTTTCGCGCGTGATGTGGGCGGCTTCGTCCAGAACAATTCCGCCTATCGCACGGCAATCGAGGCGGGCGACGGCAACATCCTCGCTTCCCTCGCGGAGCTCCCGGCAGACGCCGATGGCCGTCCGCTCGTCGGAAACGCGGCGGTCGACCAGGCGGACGCGGCGCTCTCCGCGCACGTCGGCGACCGCGACCTTCTCGGCGGGCAGCGCGTCTACAACGGCACACGCGATATCGGTGCGCTGGAAGCCGACTGGCGCACGGCTTACGCACGCGACGTCAACCGCCGGCTGACGGTCTCGTCCGCCTCGTCGGCGGTCGTCGAGACGGCGGAACGTCATGTGCGGCTTGTGGACGGCACTGCGCTCGCCGCGACGCTGCGGAACGCGGAGGGCGTCGACAAGGTGCGGATGCGGGCGATCGTCTCGGGCGGCGGCGCGCTGGCGATTCGCGTGAACGGCGAAACCGTCCAGACGTTGGCCGAGGGCGATCATGAGACGCAAATTCCGCTGGCGCAGACCGAGACGGACGAACTGTCGTTCGCGTATGCGGGCGATGGGTTCGCCGATCTCGTCAAGCTGAGCCTGGATCGAGGCCTTCTCTTCATCGTGAGGTAAGTGCGTATGCGAATTCCTTTGACTTTCGGTTGTGTGGCCGTGTGCGGGCTCTTCGCCCGTGCGGCCACGTTGGATGTCACGTCTTTCGGTGCCGACCCGACGGGGACGTACCCGTCACAGGCGGAGATCTACAAGGCCGTCGCCGCCGCGAAGCCCGGCGACGTCGTCTTCTTTCCGAAGGGCACATACGCCCTGCAAAAGCGGATCTGGATCGGCGAAAAGAAAAACCTCGTCCTGCGCGGCGAGAAGGGCACGGTCATTCGGATGCACTGCAATCCGTGCGGCGCGGAAGCTGAGTCGTCCGGCGCGTTCTACCTCTACCGCTGTGAAGACGTCGCCGTCGAAAACTTCACGGTGACGACAGACAACCCGATTGGCTGCGTCGGGCGCGTCACGGCGGTCGATGCGCACGCGCGGACGATTGACTACCGCATCGATGCGCCGTTTCCGGCGACGGGCGCAGAGCATTTCTTCCAGCTGAACACGTGCGACGACGAGGGCTCGCCCGACGCCGCGCTGGAGATCCACCAGAAGATCGTGCGCACGGCGGCGGACGGGAAGGAGGCGTTTGTCGGGCTGCCGTACACGATGGCCGGCGAACGCCTCGCGCGCATCACGATCCCGAAAGGCCCGTCGCTCGCGGCCGTCACGAACGGACACCGGATGCTCGTGCGCTATTTCCGGGAGGGCGAAGGCCCGCTCGTCCTGAACGCCGTGAAGCGTGTCCGCATCGAGAACGTCGAAGTCGAGCGGACGCCGTCCACCGGCTGCGTGATCGTCCCGCCGTCCGAAGACCTTGTGTTCCGCCGCTTCTCGATCCGTCCGCGCGCCGACGACCCGCACGTCTGCGCGTCCAACTCGGACGGCATCCACTTCGTCGGCTGCGCCGGATCGGTGACGCTGGAGGACTGCCACTTCAAGGGGCTTGGCGACGACGCGCTCAACGTCCATTCGCTCGGCGGCGAGGTCAAGGCGTTCGACGCGGCGACGGGCGCGTTCGAGTTCATACGCCGATCGACCGACCGCAAGGAGCGTCAGCTGTCCGGCGGCTGGGCGTCGGCCGGCGACAGCATCGCCGTCTACGACCCGGAGACGCTGGCGCTGCGCGGGCGCCTGACGCTCGCGTCGTTCGAGAAGGGGCGGGGCGCGGCCGCGCCGGGCGGGTTCGCGCCGCGCGTCGGCGACCTCGTGGCGAACGAGCGGAACTATCCCGACGTGCGCATCGCGAACTGCTCCGTCGAGAACACGCGCGCCCGCGCGTTCCTGCTGCAGACGCGGAAGTTCACGATCGAGAACTGCCGCTTCCGGGGGCTCAAGTCGGCGGCCGTCATCCTGGCCTGCGACATGGTCTTCTGGAACGAGATGGGCCCGTTCGAGGACGCCGTCGTGCGGAACTGCACGTTCGAGAAGTGCGCGAAGCGGTTTAACGGCGAGCATCTGCTGGGTGCGCTGGTCGTGCGCGCGAAGCATGACGGTGGTCCCTCGGACTATCCGGCCGGCGTCCACCGCAACCTGCGCGTCGTCGGCAACTCGTTCGACGACATCGGCACTTCGGCCATCTACGTCGAGGCGACTGACGGGATCGAGATTCGCGGCAACCGCTTCGCGCGGTGCGCGCGCGACCCGAATCCGCCGCCGGCGACCCGGTTTCCCGTCCGCCTGCGCAACTGCGCGAACGCGGACGTCGCGGACAACGCCTTCGACGGCGATGCCGCGAAGATCCTGCTGGACGAGAAGCGGCTGCCGCCGAAGGGGACGAAGGACGCGCGGCGTCCGTACGAGATGGTCTGGGCCAACCGGCGGGCGGACGAAGTGCCGCCCGTCGATCGGCTGGAGTCCGCCGCGGGCTGGACGGCCACGGGCGAGAACGCCGTCGCGACGGTCGCCGACGCCGACGACCGGCTGCTCTTCGGCGACGGCACGCTGCGGTTCGACTACCGGGCGACGGGGGCGAACCCCAAGGTCCGCCTGCGCCGCGCGACGCCGCTGAAGCTGCCGGCGTTCGATGCGTTCAGCGTCTGGATCTACGGGAACAACTTCTACGGGCAGATCCCAAAGGGCACGCCCATGACGCGGCTCTCCGCCGACTTCACCGACGCGGACGGCAAGGCGTTCTCGCTCGACGTCGCGACGATCCTGCACCGCGAATGGTGCAAGTTCCAGGTGAAGGCCCCGAAGGGCTTGCTCGCGCGGACGCTGAAGGGCGGCTGCACGCTCGACGGCTTCACGCTCACGGGCGGCACGAACGCGGAAGACCGGCGCCTCGACCTGACGAGCGTCTGCGCGTTCGTGGAGGACCTGAAGCCGCTCACGTTCCGGCCGCGCGCGAAGCGCGGCGTGCAGGTGTTCAAGGACCAGCCGCAGGGCGTCAACACGGGCGACGGACGCCTCCCGTTCCCGACGGTCGGGACGACGGTCGTGCCGCCGGCCCCGGAAGCGGACGAGACGCTTGAGTTCCGCACGCCGGAAAGGCCCGGCGTCTGGGACGACCTCGCCTTCCGCGTCGGCAAGGGGCCGTGGGTGCCGCTCGCCCTTGGCGGCGGCGTGTGGCCGCGCGCGGCGGCGGACAGGGCCGAGGTCCGCTGGCAGCGCATCGGCAACTCGCTTGTGGCGGATGTCGTCGTCAAGGGCGGAGCCGTCGAGGAGCTGCGCTTCGGGGGGCTCGGCGTCGATCCCGACATGAAGTCGCTGCCGATCCCGTTCTACACGTACGGACGCGAGAACTGGGACGAGCGTCCGCAGGTCGTGGTCGTCGAGGGCGCGGCGGGGACGCGCTTCGTGTCCGCGACGCTTGACTGGACGCAGTCGAACGCCTCGCTCGCGTTCCCGCCGGACAGCGGCGCGGAGCTCGTGCAGGCCAACGGCGGCGCGCGGTACCGCCCGAAGACGGACGGGACGCGCAACGACGTCTACGAGCGGTTCGTCTGGACGGTCTCGCCGAAGTTCGAGGAGACGCTGCCGTTCATCCCGAGCCCCGTCTCGCCGTGGCGGGCCGTCACGGGGCGCGCGGCTTGGGTCTCGTCCGGCGCGACGGGCGACCGCACGCCAAACCGCGAGGCGCTGTTCTGGCATCGCCGCAAGGGGATGCGGCGGCTGATCGTCACCGACCACGAGACGGGCTGGCGCGACGGCGACGAGAGCTACACCTTCCGGACGCATCCCGCGCCGGGACGCGGCGGCGACAAGGGACAGTACGACCATGCGCGCAAGCTGATCGACGAGTTCGGCTTCCGCTACGGGCCGTACAACAACTTCACCGACTTCGCGCCCGTCAACGGCTACTGGCGGTCGGATCGCGTCTCCCGCACGGAAGACGGGAACTGGAAGCTCGCGTGGTCGCGCTGCACGGCCCCGAAGCCGCTCTACGGCGTGGAAATGTGCGAGACGCTCTCGCCGATCATCCAGCGCAAGTTCGGCTTCAACACGGCCTACTGCGACGTGCATACCGCCAGTACGCCCTGGAGCCGCACGGACTACGACGCGCGCGTGCCGGGCGCGGGCACGTTCGCCCAGACGTTCTACGCCTACGGCGAGATCATGCTGATCCAGAAGAAGACGTGGAATGGCCCCGTCTCGTCCGAGGGCGGGCACCAGTGGCTCTATTCGGGCCTCGCCGACCAGAACTACGGACAGGATCGCACGTACCAGCTGATGCGCCATCCGTGGATCGTGGACTTCAACCTGCTGCGGATGCATCCGCTGACGAGCGACTTCGGCTGTTTCGCGGGCATGCTCTTCGGCGACGCGAACGTGCCGAAGGGATCGCCGTGGCAGGTTGTCGAGCCGTGGACGGCCGTCACGCTCGCGTTCGGACACGCGGCGTTCCTCCTGCCGCAGAATCCCGTCTACGCCTACTACATGACGCTCGCGCCGGCTTCGCGCTATTCGCAGGAGAACGTGCAGAAGATTCGCTATGCCGACGGCGAGGGGCGGCTCCTGACGACCTCGAAGGCCGTCGTGAACGGCGAGATCGCGCACAACCGCGTCGTCGTCGCGTATGACGGCGGCACGCTCGTCGTCGTCAACGGCGACCCGGACGGCGGCTGGCTTTCCGTCCGGCGCGGCGAGGGACGGCTGGCGCTGCCGCAATGGGGCTTCTTCTGCCGGGGCGGCGAGACGGTCGCCTATTCCGGCTGGACGAAGGGCGGCACGAACCGAGTGGACTTCTGCCGAGGCGGACGGGAGGACGGGTACGTCTTCCTGCACGGGCGCGGCGTGCCGACCGAGTTCCCCGGCGGCGCGACGGACGGCTGGCTGATCCGCCTGTCCGAGGCCGGCGGCACGGAGGAGATCGTCCCCGAACAGAAGCGCGGAGACGTCGAGATCGGATTGCCGTATGCCGCGACGCGGCTTGTCGGCTTGCGCGGCGCGTCGAACGCGGAGGTCGTCAGGGAGATTCCCTTCCGCGTCGACGCGAAGGGATGGACGCGCTTCAAGCGCGATCCCGACTGCTATTCGTACCGCGCGACGCTGCCGAAGGGCTTTGCCGAGCCTTCCGCCGACGCCTACGAGGCGTGGGCGCTCAGGCCGCTCGACTTCAAGACGCCGAAGCCGCCCGTGCGTGCGGCGGCACCGCGAACGCTGCCGAAGCGTTTCCGCAGAGGCGTCTTGAAGCCGGACGGCACGGAGGCCGAGCTGGCTGCGTCGAGCGGCGGTTTTGTGCGAATCGGCACGGCGACGTGCGGCGGCAGGGGCCAGTCCGGCCTCGCCGTTCATCCGCCGTACCGGGACGGCGCGACGGGCGCGGCCTTCGCGTGCTACACGCTGACGCTCGGCGCGCGGGACCGCCGGTTCCGCGCCGAGGTCGGCAAGGTCGACGGCTCCACGCCCGGCGACGGCATCCTCTTCAAGATCGCCGTCCGCGTGGGGACAGGCCCCACCATTCCTGTGGGGACAGACCCCAGCGGTTTGGGGACAGACCCCAGCCTTTCTGTGGGGACAGGCCCCGTATCTACTGGGGACAGACCCCTTCTGGTGGTGGCTGAGCGGCGTGTCACGCAGCATCGGTGGGAGGGGATCTCGGCTGATCTGTCGGCTTTTGTCGGCCAGCGCATCCAACTCTATCTGCTGGCCGATCCGGGCGGCAACACCTATGGCGACGGTGGCGCATGGGCGAACGCCCGCCTTGAGCCGTAGCATGGCGTTTAGTATAATATTGGCATGAGTGACAAGAACGCATTTCTGATCTATCAGGACGACAATGGCGTGTCGAACGTCAATGTCCGGTTCGAGGGCGAGGACGTCTGGCTGGCGGCGGAGCAGATACAGCAGCTGTTTCAGGCAAGTCGTCAGGATGTTGCCTACCATATCGACCAGATCTACAGTGACGGTGAACTTGTGCGCGAGGCAACCTGCAAAAAGTTTTTGCAAGTTCGACAAGAGGGTGCGCGGAGCGTCAAGCGCCAGTTTGCGCACTACAACCTTGACATGATTCTTGCCATTGGCATGCGGATTCGAAGCGATGTCGCCGTACGGTTCCGCCAGTGGGCGATTAGGCATCTGCACGAGTTTGCGGTCAAGGGCTTCACCTTGGACGACGACCGCCTGAAGGGGAACCGCAACCGTTATTTCCGTGAGCTGCTGCAGCGCATCCGCGACATCCGCATGAGCGAGCGGAACTTCTACCAGAAGGTGACGGACATCTTCGCGACGAGCGTGGACTACGACAGGTCGAGCGACATCACACGCACGTTCTTCGCGACGGTGCAGAACAAGCTGCACTTCGCCGCGCATCGGCACACGGCGGCGGAGCTGATACATGAGCGGGTGGACGCCAACAAGCCGATGGTGGGCATGAGGCATTTCGAGGGCAAGTACATCACGGAGGATGATGTCACGATCGCCAAGAACTATCTGACCGAGAAGGAACTGGCGTATCTGCGGTTGCTCGTTTCGCAGTTCCTCGACTTCGCCGAATTGCAGGCATTGGAGCAGAAGGCCATGCGGATGCGGGAGTGGGTTGCGAAACTGGACGCGCTCCTGACGCTGTCGGGACGGCAACTGCTCACGGGGTTCGGAAAAGTCTCGCATGAGGAAGCGTGCCGCAAGGCAATTGCCGAGTTCCGCGAATACCGCCGCCGCGAGATGATCCAGTATGAGAGCGACTTTGATCGCGCCGTGCGCGAGCTGACAAAACAGGGTGAACTTCCGTTAGACGGAGAAGGGATATGAAAAGATGAATAGCATAACGATATTGCTGGCGGCGGTGAAGTTCGCCGCGCCGTTTACGGACGGCGCCGTTCTCCAGCGCGAGGCGAAGGTGCCCGTCTGGGGCGTCGCCGATCCGGGCGAGTCCGTCACCGTCACGTTTGCGGGCCAGAAGAAGACCGCGACGGCCGCCGTTGACGGACACTGGCGCGTCGATCTCGACCCGATGCCCGCGAGCTGTGAGGGGCGGGTTCTCGCCGCCAACGGCGTCGCGGTCAGGGACATCCTTGTCGGCGAAGTCTGGCTCTGCTCGGGCCAGAGCAACATGGGCATTCCGTTCTGGGGCGAGTCGCCGCGCGCCCGCGAACGCCTCGGCGGCTCGCTCGGACAGATTCTCGATCTGCCGCTCCTGCGCTGCGCGATCCTCGGCAACGGCTGGAGCAATGAGCCGCAGACGGCGGAGGATGTGCGCTGGCGGAAGGTCACGCCGAAGTTCTGCCTCACGAGCGGTTTTTCCGCTGTCGCCCTCTGGTACGGCTACTACCTCCAGACGACGCTCAAGATACCCGTCGGGCTCCTCGGCGCCTACGTTGGCGCGACGGACATCGAGACGTGGATCCCGGACTGCACGTTGCCGCCGCCGCCCGCCCGTGCGGACAAGGACGGACAGAAGCCGTCGCAGTACCACAACGGCAAGGTGAATCCGATTGTGCCGTATGCGTTGCGTGGTGCGATCTGGTACCAGGGCGAGGCCAACACCCATGATCCGAGCACCATTGACGGCTACTACGAACGCATGCGGGCGCTGCTGGACGGCTGGAAGCGCATCTTCGAGAATCCGCGCTTCAAGTTCTACTTCTGTCAGCTCTGTCCGTGGGGCAACCCCCACGTGCCGCGCATGCAGGAGGTGCAGCAGCGGTTCGCGCAGGATACGCCGGACGCGGGCATGGCCGTCCTCTGCGACGTCGGCAACCTGCAGGACATCCATCCGAACGACAAGCAGGTGCCGGGCCTGCGGCTCGCTCTTCTTGCGCTCAAGCGCGACTACGGCCACACGGGCATCGTCGCCGATTCGCCGACGCTCAAGTCGTGGAAGGTCGAGGACGGCAAGTTCGTGATGACGTTCAATGACGTGAAGGCCTGGTCGGTCTACGAGGCGGCGTGGGGCATCCACAAGGATCCGACGAAGAGCGTCGCGTACGGCTTCGAGGTCGCGGGCGCGGACGGCAAATGGGTGAAGGCGCAGATCGGGAACTTCAGGCGGTTCAGTGCGCCGTGGGTCGATTTCGAGTATCGGGGCGACATCGTCGGCGAGGAGCTTGTCGTCTTCGCGCCGGAGGTGAAGGAGCCGAAGCGTCTGCGCTACCTTCATTCGCGTCCGTGGCGCGGCTACCTCATGAACGAGGCGGGCCTTCCGCTCGGCGCGTTCCACATCGATTCGCCGACCCCTCCCGTGCGGACGTTCTGCAACCCGATGGTCGTCGAGGACGTGCCGCTCAGCAACTTCGCGTCGATCCTGCCGCCCGCCGAGCGCGTGCCGCATCGCTGTCTCGCCGATCCGACGCTCCTCCGGGAGAACGGCAAGTGGTATCTCTTCCCGTCGTGCGGACAGCTCTGGCGTAGCGATGACGAGGGCGGCACCTGGCGGAAGGTCGAGGGCACGGGACTGACGAAGCCCGGACACGCGCCGACGGCGGTGAAGCATGGCGGACGCTTCCTCTACATGCCCGACACGACGGGCGAGGTGTGGGCCGCGCCGACGGTCGAGGGCCCTTACGCGCGGTTGGGCGTGATCGGCATCAAGGTCGGGGGCGATGTGCCGCCGCTCTGCGACCCGATGCTCTTCTCCGACACGGACGGACGCCTCTACTTCTACTGGGGCTGCACGGCGCAGGGCGGCATCTGGGGCGTGGAACTCGCGAAGGACGATCCGCTCCGTCCCGTGACGGAGCCGAAGGAGCTCTTTCGCTTCGATCCGCAGAACCAGCCGTGGGAACGGGTGCCGGGCCGTCCGGCGAACGGCTGGCTGGAGGGCGCGTGGCTGGCGAAGGTGAACGGGCGGTACGTGCTGACCTATTCCGCCGCCGGCACGCAGAATCCCGAATACGCGATGGGCGCCTATGTGTCGGATGCGCCGCTTGGGCCGTTCGCGGCGGCGAAGGACAATCCGTTTCTGCTCACGACAAGGGGTCTCGTCACCGGCACGGGGCACGGGGCGATTGCGGCGGACGAGCGCGGCGACTGGTGGGCCGTCTACTGCGCCAACGTCGGCGCACACGCGCGGTTTGAGCGGCTGATCGGCTTCGACCGCCTCACGGCGCGGGCGGACGGCGGATTCGAGAAGGCGTCCGCGACGAGCGAGCCGCAGTGGCTGCCCGGCTTTGGCAAGGGCGCGACGGGCTGGAAACGGCTTGCGGTCGAGACGACGGCGGCCTTGGCGGCGGACGATTCGCTCCAGACGGCGCACGGCTTCGGCGGCCTGACGGGCACGGTCGACTATTCGTTCGCGCCCGTTGAGATCCATGCGACGCGCCTTGTCTGGCGCGAGGACGCCGTGGATGTCGCGAAGGGGTTCGATCCGGGGCCGGTGCGCTATCGCATCGAGGTCCAGACGCCGGAAGGCGCGTGGGTGACGCTCGTCGATGCGTCGCAGAACGAACGCGACCTTTTCGTCGACTACCGCGAGACGCCGGTCGTGAAGGCCGTCGCCGCGCGTCTCGTCGTTCTCGGCGCGTCGGCGGGCATCCGGCTTGGCGTCGCCGACTGGTCGCTTTTCGGAACCGTTGCTGAAGCGCGATAAGCCCGTTGATCCGAAAGTCTCACACGGACAGACGGAGGCACGGAGATGGACGTGGACGCTCCGTGGCTCCGCCTCTCCGTGTGAGCCAGCCCTGAATGAGAGTTGCCGTGGGCGGGGCGAAGCGGCGGCGGATGAATTGTGGTATAATTCGCGCTTAAGGACATTCTGACATGGACAAGAAGCTCTACATCAATCCGCCGCTCGTGAACCGGGCGTACGACTGGAAGAAGGGCCCGCAGCCCAAGACGCGCGCGGCCCTCGACAAGTTCTTCAACTCGCCGGCGATCAACCGGGTGAAGGACCAGATCTGCGAGATGGGCCGCCGCATCTACGCGCGCGGCTACACCGACGGCAACGGCGGCAACCTCTCCGTGCGCGTCGGCGAAGACCTCGTGCTCTGCTCGCCGACCCTCTGCTGCAAGGGCTTCATGACGCGCGAGGACATCTGCCTCGTCGACATGAGCGCCGGCCAGCTCTGCGGCTACCGTCCGCGCACGTCGGAGGTGAAGGTGCACATCGCGATGATGAAAACGGCCGGCTGGAACGCCTGCGTCCACTGCCACCCGCCGCACTGCAACGCCTTCCTCTTCGCGGGGCAGGTGCCGCCGAACGGCATCAACCCCGAAGCGGACATCTTCTTCAACCAGATCCCGCTCGCGCCGTACGGCACGCCGGGGACGGACGAGGTCGCGGCGAACGTCGCGAAGATGTCGCAGAAGTCGAACGTCGTCTTCATGGAGAACCACGGCATCGTCTGCGGTGCGCGCGACATCGAGGAGGCCGAGTGGTTCGCCGAGAACGCCGACGCCTACTGCCAGGTGCTGCTCTTGGCGGCGGGGCATGGCGCGAAGCTCCAGCAGGTCGGGCCCAAGTCCGTGAAGGACTTCCTCGCGATCCGCCAGGCGATGGGGCTTCCGGTCGACCCGAAGCAGGCGCTCTACAACACGCACCGCTTCAACGGCTACAAGATGGGCGTCGCGTCGAAGTGAACGGCCGGCGCATCACCCTGTTCGCCGGCCACTACGGCAGCGGCAAGACCAACATCGCGCTCAACTACGCGCGGGCGGTGAAGCCGTGCGTCGTCGCCGACCTCGACATCGTCAACCCCTACTTCCGCACGAAGGACTCGGCGGCGGCGCTCGCGGCGGAGGGCATCGGGCTCGTCGTCTCCGAATACGCGAACTCGAACGTCGACTTCCCGGCCATGCCGAAGGAGACGTACGGCCTCGTCGCCGACCGCACGACGCGCGTCGTCGTCGACGTCGGCGGCGACGACCGTGGCGCGCTCGCGCTGGGGCGGTACGTGGACGACATCCGGGCCGAGGGCGACTACGAGATGCTGGCCGTCATCAATGCGTCGCGCCCCCTCACCGAGACGCCGGAAGACACGGTCGAAGTCCTGCGCGAGATCGAGGCCGCCTGTCGCCTGCCGTTCACGGGGCTCGTCAACAACACGAACCTCGGCCCCGCGACGATGGTGCAGACGGTGCTCGACTCGCTGCCCTATGCGGCGGCCGTCGCGCGCGCGATGGGGCTGCCCGTCCGCTTCACCTGCTGCCGCGCCGACTTGGCGGACGCGCTGGCCGCGCGCCTCCCGGCGGAGGTCGCGTCCTCCCTCTTTCCGCTCACGATCCAGAAGCTCTACTATCAGCTGGAGACCTGAAAAATGAAACGCCTGCACCTTTCCATTCCGCACCTCTTCCTTCTTCCTTCGTCCTTTTTCCTTTTCCTTTCCGCCGGCTGCTGGACGTTCAACACGACCGAGTATCCCGAAGTCGAGATCGCCGTCGCGCCGACGGGGACCAACACGGTCGCGCTGGGCGTCAACGGCTTCGCGGCGTCGCTGACCGAATATGCGGCGTACCACGAGTTCCGCACGGTCTACGTGCCGGGGTTCTACGGGCGGCGGCATTACCACCCCGGATACGTCGAGACGGTGCCGACGGTCGCCTACGTGCCGCAGACGCGGCAGACGGACGCCTATCTGCGCCGCGCGAAGGACGCCTTCGAGCGCGCGGGGTTCACCGTCGGCGCGGCGACGCCGGACTGGACGGTCGATGTCGCGTTCACGGGGCCGATCGTCTCGGACGGCGACACGATCAAGCAGCTCGCATGGGAAATCGGCACGCTCTTCCTCTTCGACTACGCCGCCGCGAGCTGGACGGCGCAGCTGCGCGTGCGCGACAACCGCACGGGCAAGCTCGTCTTCCACAACGACTACGTCCAGCGCTACGAGACGAACGTCTTCGGGCTCATTCCGCTCTTCTCGATCTCCTCCGCGTCGGAGACTTCGCTCGCCTATATGCAGAGCTGGTGCCTCGGTGCGCTCACCGACCGCATCGTCGCCGACGTCACCGCCTATTTCGCTCACGCACGGTAGAGGGGCGACTTTCGCTTCGGGCCGCTTGCATTTCGGACAGAGAATGTAGTATAATCACCACACCATGACATCCAAGGTTTCTACAATCATTGCCTTGGCGGCGCTGGCGGCGTCGCCGCTCCTCGCCGAGGAACAGGCCGCAAATGCGGCCGAAGCCCCGCAGGAGAACCCCGAACTTGAGGCCGAGATGAGCTATGTCGAGGCCCTCGTGAACTACGGGTATCCCGACCTCGCGGGGCCTCTGATCGAGGCGACGAAGAAGAAGTGGCCCGAGTCCGAGGCGCGCTTCTTCGCGATCGAGATCCGCGGCATGCTCGCGCTCGGCCAGTTCGACGCGGCCGAGAAGAAGATCGCGTCGCTGCCCGACCGCAAGTCGACGAAGTACTGGGCGGCGCGCCTCGAGATGGCGAACAACTACTTCGGGCGCGGCCAGAAGCCGGAGTGCATGAAGATCTACGACGAGTTCTTCAAGGTCTTCGCGAAGCCGCCGGCCGAGATCCGCAAGTTCTACCTTGAGGCGTGCTACGCCTACGGCCAGCTCCTCGCGGGCGACAAGCAGTACGCGAAGGCGGCCCAGCGCTACGAGGCGCTGCTCGCGCAGCTGGAGCAGGGCAGCGACGCCTGGTGCAACCTCGGCTGCGAGACGGTCGACCTCTACCTGCGGCTCGCCGACCAGCAGACCGACCCGAAGCAGAAGAAGGCGCGCGACGCGAGCCTGAAGGCGGCCGAGAAGATCGTCGACAAGCTCCTCTGGCAGCTGGAGAAGCCCGTCTACTTCGGGCGCGCGGTGTCGATGAAGGCCCACATCGAGCAGATGAAGGGCGACCTCGACAAGGCTTCGGCGATCATCGACGAGTACAAGCCCCAGCTGCAGGAGATCCACGAGCAGATCGTCCAGTACGACCCCGACGGCAAGATGGGCCTCCTCAAGCAGTCGCCGCTCCCGGAGTGCCTGTTCCTCCAGGCGCAGATGCTGTGGGACGAGGCGCAGGCCGAGTACAAGAAGCCGAAGCGCGACGACGAGAAGGTGAAGTCGCTCATGTTCGGCCCGCGCGGCAAGAACGGCAAGCGGCAGGTCTCGAAGGGCGCGTTCGCGATGGCCCAGACGGTCTTCCTCGAATACGAGGCCTCATCGTGGGCGCCGCAGGCGGGCGACCTCGCCCAGGCGGTGAGCGACTTCGCGAAGGCGAAGTACAACGCGAAGGTGAAGTGCAAGATCACGCCGGAGCAGATCGCGAAGGCGCGCGCGCGGCAGTTCGCGGACGCGAACGAGAAGTTCCTCGCGCAGGACTACGAGGCGGCGATCGAGGGCTACTACCAGGCGCTCGCGAAGTATCCGGAGATCAAGGAGTCCGTGATGGCCGTCGAGAACATCGCCTCCTGCTACCTTGACCTCATTCTCCAGACGAAGGATCCGAAGAAGAAAGACGAATACCGGCTGGATGCGGACACGGTCGAGGGCTACCTCGCCGAGCGCTTCGCGGGGGCGAAGGACCGGCTTCTCATGATGGCCGCCGGCGACGCGACGGTGCGCCTCGCGGCGAAGGAGCTTCAGTACAAGAACCCGGCGCGCGCCGACCGCCTCTTCACGGCGTTCTTCACGAACTACCGCCGCCACACGAACGCCGGCACGATGGCCGCCGCGAAGGCGAACGAGTACCAGAAGGCCGGGCGCTACGACGACGCGATCAAGTTCTGGAAGCTGATCGGCGAGTACTACACGAACTCGGCGCACTACGCGACGTCGCTCTCCCAGCTCTCGACGTGCTACGGCAAGGTCGGCGACAGCAAGGGCGAGATCGAGAGCATGACGAAGTACCTCACGGTCGAGACGGTGAAGCTCCGTCGGCTGCAGGCCCAGTTCAGGCTCGCGCAGATGTACCAGAAGGACGGGCTCGCGATTCTCGCGGCGGCGGCCGAGAAGACCGACCCCGCCGAGGTCGAGGCGGCCGAGAAGCAGGGCACGGCGCAGATCGTCCGCGCGGTCAAGAACTTCGCGGGCTTCGCGAAGGAGGCCGACGCCGCGCTCGCCGACCCGACGACGACGCAGGAGGACGCCGCGAGCTACAAGAAGCTGCGCGAGGCGGCGATGTTCATGGTCGGCGTCTGCTGGGCGCGCATGAACCGTCCCGAAAAGAACCTGGAGGCGTACCGCAAGCGCGCGGCCGCCGGCTACGAGGCCTACGTGAAGGAGTACCCGGAGGGCAAGTACGCGAAGGGCTGCTACGTGAACCTCGGCACGATCTACACGGCGCTCGGCGACATGGCGAAGTCGAAGGACGCGCTGGACCGCCTCTCGCAGAAGTATCCCGACTCCGACGAGGCGAAGAACGCGAAGCCGCGCCTCGCGAAGAACCTCATCGAGATGGGCATGAAGCGCGAGGGCGCCGAGATCTACGCCGAGATGCTGCGGACAGACGGCGCGTACACGGCGAACCAGTTCGTGAACGCGGGCGAGGCGCTGATCGACGCCAAGAGCTGGGATCTCGCGGGACAGGCGTTCGAGAAGGCGATCCGCCTCGCGGGGACGAACTCGGCGACGACCGTCGCGAAGGCGCGGCTC
The DNA here is from genome assembly GCA_934635045.1 of uncultured Kiritimatiellota bacterium. Lineage (GTDB taxonomy): Bacteria > Verrucomicrobiota > Kiritimatiellia > RFP12 > UBA1067 > UBA1067. The sequence goes on from CAKTZA010000034.1 coordinate 21,166, forward strand.
GGCATCGCGAAGAGCGCGTGGAAGCAGGGGTCGCTCGCCGAGGCGCGCGAACAGCTCGACCGCTTCCTCGAAGACCCGAAGATGTCGCGCATGGCGATCGCGGCCGACGCGAACTTCATGCTCGTCGAGGTCGCGTCCGACCAGGGCCGCACGGAGAAGGACGCGACGATGCGCGGCAAGTGCTTCGGCGCGGCGATCGGCGCGCTCAAGAAGGTTCGCCAGTACTGGGCGCGGAAGCCGCAGTGGGAGCAGGACCAGCTTGACCTCCTCTCCGGCGACGTGCTCATCGACCGCATGAAGGCCGAGGAGGCGATGGGGCTGAAGGACGAGGCGAAGGAGACGTGCGGGCGCGCGGCGGCGACGTTCCAGGTCTTCCTGCAGTCGCATGGCGTGACGGACGAGCATCCGTTCGACAAGATGGAGGCCGGCGAGGTCGCGAACCTCGAACGCGCATACGCGACGCTCGTGCCGCTCTTCTCGAAGATGGGGGCGGCGCAGGCCAGCCGCGTCATGGAGTATGGCGGGCAGTACCTCGACCTCTTCCCGAACGGGAAGGCGCGCACGATTGTGCAGAACTGCATGAACCAGGCCAAGGCGGACCTGCCGGCCAACAAGTAACAAACGATCTGAGAAAGGCAACATAATGAAAAAACTGACGATCATGAGTCTGGCGGCCCTCGCGGCGGCGGAGGTCTTCGCCATCCAGGGCACGCTCAACACCGAAACCGAGTCCCTGACGGGCGACATCAAGTGGCGCGCGCGCGACAAGCAGTACGTCGTCTCCGTGAAGAAGGGGCAGACGATGGTGGACATGGAGCGCAAGAAAGACGACGTCGTCTCGCTCGACATCCCGAAGCCGCAGGGCTACGACAAGGCCGTGCAGATGGTCGAGAGCGGGTCGGGCGCGGGGGCGATCGCGATTCTGCAGAAGATCGTCGACGACTACGTCATGCTCCAGTGGGACAAGCCGGCGGGCCGCTACCTCGCGCTGGCGCACCTCGCGGCGGGCCATGCGCAGAAGGCGTATGACATCTGCTCGAAGATCGTCGCGTCGGACAAGGAGGCGGCCTATTCGGGCGACCTTGCGGCGGCGTACTGGCAGGCTCTGCTGAAACTCGGCAAGAACGACCAGCTGGAAGGTCTGCTCAAGAAGGCCGCGACGTCCGGCGACCGCACGGCGTCCGCCGCCGCGCTCGTCATGCGCGGCGACATCATCGTCGCGAAGTCGAACGACGCGCCGGAGGCGCTGAAGGACGCGCTGCGCGACGGCTACCTGCGCGTCGTCCTCATGTACCAGGACGCCGCGTGCGCCCGCGAGCGCGGCGAGGCGATGGTCAAGGCCGCGCAGTGCTTCGACAAGCTCGGCCAGTCCGCGCGCGCCGAGGCTCTCCGCGCCCAGGCAAAGGCACTGTAAGAAAAATAATCGAATGATCGAATGATCGAATGGGCGAATCGGCGAATTTCGGACAAAGGACAAAAGACGAAAGACAGCGGTTCTCAACCTCTCAACCTCTCAACCTCTCAACCAAAAGGAAATAACATGAACAAGGTCAACAAGATCAAGAAATCACTGATGGCGATGTCGATTCTCGTGGGAACGTGCGTCGCGCCGATGGCTGCCCTCCAGTCGTTTGGGCAGGAAATCACCGATGCGTCGGGCAACGTGGTCGACACGAACGCGGCGAAGTCCCAGAGCTCCGGCGGCGGCTTCTACGACATCGTCTTCGGTTCGGGCATCGTCGGCATGCTGCTGTGGTTCGCCCTGTTCGGCGACGGCGCGCTCGCGCTCTACTTCGCGATTGACTCGGCGATCCTCATCCAGAACGACAAGCTCATGCCGAAGAAGCTCATGGACGGCGTGCAGGGCGCGATGATGGAGGGTGACGTCGTCAAGGCGATGGAGATCTGCGACCAGAACCCGTCTGCGATGGCGTCCATCGTCAAGGCGGCGTTCCAGCACATCGAGGAGGGCTTCGAGGCGATTCAGGAGGCCGTGACGGCGGCCTCCGACCTGGAGCAGGAGAAGATCCAGCAGCGCCTGAACTGGATTTCGGTCTGCGGCAACCTTGGCCCGTCCCTCGGCCTGCTCGGCACGGTGCAAGGCATGATCCTGACGTTCCAGGCGCTCGCCTCCGGCGGCGCCGGCGACGCGGCCGCGCTCGCGAACTCGATCGGCCAGGCGCTCTGGACGACGGCCGCCGGCCTGATCGTGTCCATCCCCTCGATCTCGATCTTCTATTCGCTCCGCAACAAGGCCAACCGCCTCATCCTGAAGATGACCGCGATGACGATGGAGATCCTGAACGGCCTCCGCAACGTGTCCGTCGATCCGGGTGCCGAGGGCGAAGCCCCGGCTGAGGCCTGAGGGGAACAATTGAATAATCGAATAATCGAATTGTCGAATGGCTGAATAGTCGAATGTTCGATTAGGCGAAATTTCAAACCGAGACTATGGCAAGGAAAGCACAGGAGAATCCGGCCCTCGACATGACGCCGATGATTGACGTCGTGTTCGAGCTCATCATCTTCTTCGTCGTCACGCTCACCGAGGCGCAGCGCAAGGACGAGACGATCGAGCTTGAAGACGGCAAGCACGGCATCGTGCTCGTGCCCGAGGAGCTGCCTCCGACGCACATGCAGATCGACATCGCGAGCCGTGACAAGCGCGGCAAGCGGCTGCCGCGCGGGCGCATCTCAATGGGCGACCGCGAGATTACGCCGGACGAGATCGGTCGCCGCGTGAAGGAGCGGATGCGCAAGGTCGGGGAGTTCCCCGTCCTGATTCGTGCCGACTACGACGTGCGCCACGAGGTCGTCGCGCGCGTCATGAACGCCTGCACGGCGAACGGCATCTGGAAGATCTCGTTCATGGCGACGGCCGAGGACAAGCGCTCGAAGCCGGGACAGCCCGCTCGTAAGCGTCTCGACGCGCTCAAGAGGAGGGGAAGGTAGGTCATGGCAAGGAAGCCCCAGGAGAACCCTGCGCTCGACATGACGCCGATGATCGACGTCGTGTTCGAGCTCATCATCTTCTTCGTCGTCACGATCAAGCAGGAGGACACGCTCTCGAAGCTGAACGCGAACCGTCCGGCCCCGGCGAACGCCTCGTCGAGCTCGAGCGAGTCCGACACGACCGTGACGATCGAGATCGGCGCGGGCCACGACGCGAACGGCGTCCTCGTCTACAACAAGCGCGTCGTGCGGCGGTCGGAGCTTGACCAGAACCTGCGCGAGGTCGCCCGCACGTCGACGAAGACGCCGATCATCATCAAGTGCGCGACGGACTCGCCCCACAAGGCGCTGGTCGACGCGCTCGACATCTGCTACAAGAACAACCTGTTCAGCGTCAGCATCTTCACGCTGTGAAGGTTCGGGCGCAAGGTTTGGAAAGTTTGGAGGTCTGAGATATGGCAGACGAATTTGTCGAAGACGAGATGCTGGACGAGGAGGCCCCGCTGAGCGCGGAGGAGCTCTTTGAGCAGCACAAGGCCGAGATCGAGGCGGCGTTCGAGGAGAAGGGCTTCTTCCGCCGCATGGCGGACATGCTGACCGGCCTCTCGAAGCCGCATTCATCCGCCGAGTTCAAGCTCGCGAAGACCGAGCTTCAGCGCCTGATTGCCCCGATCGCGGCGATTACGCTGCCGGTTCTCGGCGTCATCGTCCTCATCGTCGTGACGGCGGTGCAGGGCCAGATGGGCAAGAAGATCGAGGTCGAGGTCGCGCGCGCCCAGGAGGAGGAGGCCGAGCTCGAGGAGGAGCAGGAACAGGAGGAGATCGTCGAGCAGACGCCGCCGGAGGAGACGGTCGACGTCGTGGTCGATACGCCGGTCGTCGGCCCGGTGACGGACATCGTGACGCCGAGCGCGACGCCGACGGCCGAGCCCGTCTCGGTGAAGCCGGCCGCGCAGGACTCCGTCGCGCTCATCAAGTCGCCCGTCACGATGAAGTCGATGACGGGCTCGCGGACGCCCGGCTCCATCGGCGCGATGACGAAGGGCGGCAACATGTACGGCGACGCGACGACCGAGGGCGCCGTGCTGAAGGCGCTCCGCTGGCTCAAGAAGACGCAGCAGCCGAACGGCAGCTGGGGGAACGGCGGCAACCCGATCTCCAACGCCGGTCTCGCGATTCTCGCGTTCCTCGCCCACGGCGAGACGCCGGCCTCGAAGGAGTTCGGCCCGACCGTCGAGAAGGCGATGCAGTTCCTGATCGACTCGCTCACCAAGAAGAAGGACAAGACCGGCAAGGAGGTCGTGACCTTCCGGGGGGCGGACGGCAACGAGTACGCGACGCTGATCGCGACCTACGCGCTCTGCGAGGCCTACGGCATGACGCGCAACCCGAACACGAAGATCGTCGCCATGCAGACGCTGCAGCGCATCGTCGACAACCAGTCGCCGACCGGCGGCTGGGACTACGGCATGGTCAGGACCTCGACGCGCGACGACATGTCCTTCGCGGGCTGGGCTTTGCAGGCTCTGAAGGCCGGCAAGATGGCGGGCATGCACCCGAAGGGGCTGGACGCCTGCATCAAGAAGGCGATCAAGTGCCTGAAGACGCGCAACTTCAAGAACGGCGGCTTCAACTACACGGCGGGCGGCGGCCCGACGGGGCTCACGGCGACCGGGTGCCTCGCGATGCAGCTGCTCGGCTACATGAACGAGCCGGAGGTCAAGGCCGCGCTCGACACGATGCGGCCCTGGCTGCCCTCGTTTGACGGCGTGAAGGGCAAGAAGCTCTCGGAGGCCCTGCCGCCGCAGAACCCGCAGTACTACTGCTACTACGCCTCGCAGTGCAAGTACCAGGCCGGCATGTGCCAGGGCGCGACGCCTGCGAACGTGAAGGCCTGGCAGGACTGGAACCTCGCGATGAAGGCCCTCTATCCGCGCACGATCAACACGCTCCCGGAGAAGATTCCGGGTCCGGACGGCAAGCCGCGCCCGATCGGCTACTGGAAGTTCAAGGACCAGACGTGCGGCGGCGAGAAGGCCACCACGATGGCGACGTGCTTCGCCGCGCTCCAGATGATGGTCTACTACCGCTACCTGCCGACGACCCAGACGAAGGCCGCCAAGGCCATCACGTCGGGCGAGGACGACGAGGATGCGGGCAAGAAGAAAAAGACGGACGAGCTCGACATTGAGGTCGACATCTAAGCGTTGAACTTTCCTCTCTTTCTCGCCCTCAAGTACCTGAAGCCGAAGCGCTCCGTCGCTTCGGTCATCACGCTCGTCTCGATTCTCGGCGTCATGCTCGGCGTGGCGGTCGTCATCATCGTGCGCAGCGTCATGACGGGCTTCGGCGACATCTGGGAGGAGAAGATCCTCGACTTCAAGCCGCACGTCTCGCTCGTGCCGCAGTCCGGCAACGTGATTCGCGGCGAAGAGGATCTGGCGGCGAAACTGCGTCAGGTTCCCGGCGTGACGTGCGTGACGCCGGAGATCGACACGCGCGTCCTGCTGTCGCACAGGGGGCGCGTTCTTGCGCCGGTCATCCTTGGCGTGGACTCGGGCGACTTCACGCGCGCCTACCGCATCGGCGTGCCGCGCGCCGGCACGTTCGACCTCTCCGGCGACTCGATCGTCCTTGGCGTCTCCGCCGCGCGGTCGCTCGGCGTCTGGGTTGGCGACGAGGTGACGGTCTACTCGCCGAAGACGCTCGTCGCGAAGGACGAAGTCTTCCTGCCGGTCAAGTGGAAGGTCGTCGGCATCTTCTCGTGCGGGCAGCACGAGTACGACTCCGGCTACGTCGTCGCCTCGCTCCCGAACGTCCGCGACCTGATGGGCATGGAGCACGGCGTGTTCGCGATCCACGTCAAGACGGACTGCCCGACGGACGCGTCGAAATTCAACGCCCTCGTCGACGAGGCCCTGCGCGTGACGGCGCCGTCCACGCTCCGCGCCATCACCTGGCGGGAGGCCGACCGCGAGATCTTCAACGCGCTGGCGGTCGAGAAGAACATGACGGCGCTTCTTCTCTCGCTCATCTCGCTCGTCGCGGTCTTCTGCGTCATGAACACGCTGCTCGTGCTGACCGTGCAGAAGACGCCGGAGATCGGGCTCTTGAAGGCGCTCGGCTTCCGCAAGCGCGAGATCATGAAGGTCTTCGTCGTTCACGGCATGATCCAGTGCGGGTTCGGCATCGTCCTTGGGCTCTTGGCCTCGTGGGCGGTGCTCGCGAACCTCCAGAACATCGTCGAGTGGCTGGCGAAGATGGGACTGGAGGTGTTTCCGGCATCGGTGTACGGGCTTGCGGCGATTCCGCACCGGCTGATCGTCTCGGACATCTTCTGGGTCGTCGGCCTCGTCTTCGTCTTCGGGCTTCTCGCGTCGTTCATTCCGGCGCTCTTCGCCGCCGCGAAGGATCCCGTCAAGGCACTGAACCAATAGGGCGGCCGACTTGATGAAATACGTTCTTGCGCCGCTCGCCGGCTTCACCGATGCGCCGTTTCGGCGGCTGTGTTTCGAGGGCGGGGCGGATCTCACGTACACCGAGATGGTGTCCGCCGCCGGGCTTGCGCACGGCTCGTCGCCGACGCGGCACCTGATGGAGACGATGCCGGGCGAAGGGCCGGTCGGCTGCCAGGTCTTTGGCGCGAACGAGTCAGACCTTGCGCATGCCGCGCGCGCGGTCGAAGAGGTGAAGGAGCGGTTTGTCGAACTGAACCTCAATGCGGGCTGTCCGATGGCGAAAGTCACGCACGGCGGCGCGGGCGCGAAGCTCGCCGAGGATCCGGCGCGCGTCTACCGCCTTCTGAAGGCGATGTGCGAGAACACGTCGCTGCCCGTCACGCTCAAGACGCGTCTTGGGCCGAACCCGCAGCGGACGACGGTCTTCGAGCTGCTGGACGCGGCGGAACAGGCGGGGGCGCGCGGTTTCATCCTGCACGCGCGCTACACCTCGCAGCTGCACGGCGGCGCGGTGCACCTTGACACGCTCGCGGAAGTCGTCCGCCGCGCGCACGTCCCCGTGACGGGCAACGGATCCGTCACGGACGCGAAGTCGGCGGCGGCGATGGCGGCGACGGGCGTTTCGGCCCTCCTGATCGGGCGCGCCGCGCTGGCGAACCCCGCGATCTTCCGTGCGTTGAAGGAGGCGGCGAACGGACGCGAGGGACTTGAGGGGCGTGAGGGGGCTGATGTCGGCGCGTCTTGGGCGGACGTGAGATTTCGGGCCTTTCAGGATCATCTCGCGTACCTGCTCGCGTTTCGCGAACAGCTCGCGGCGCGCTTCCCCGACGACCACATCCCGTCCGTCGACGGTTTCGCGTCCGTGAAGATGCACACGCACCTTTTCCGCTATTTCGCGGGGCGTCCCGGCGCGGCCGCGCTGCGCGCGCGGCTCAATGCGGTTCGGACGCTTGCGGAGATTCGTCAGCTGCTTGCGCGCCTCGATCTTGTCCCGTCTGCGGGGGACGCGGACTATGGTATAATACGCAATCATGTCTGAAGTCATTTTTTTGAGCGTCCTGCAGGGCGTCGCGGAGTTCCTGCCGATCTCCAGTTCGGGGCATCTCGTCCTCGGCCGTACGTTGCTGGGGCTTGGCGAGGTCGGGATGCGTCTCGACATCTTCCTGCACGTCGGGACGCTGGTCGCCGTCTTCGCGTTTTACCGTGCGACGGTCATGCGGCTGGCGAAGGGCCTTGTCGACAGGGGGGCGTCCGCGAACCGTGCGGCGGCCTGGTCGTACGCGCTGAAGATCGTCCTTTCGGCCGTGCCGGCGGGCGTGGTCGGGCTCCTTTTCCTGAATCAGGTCGAGACGGCGTTCGCCTCGCCGAAGATGGTCGGCGGCGCGCTGCTCTTCACGGGGCTTGTGCTGTCGGCGACGCGGTTCCTGCCGAAGGGCGAGAAGGACGTCTCGTTCGTCCGGGCGTTCCTGATGGGCCTCGCGCAGGCCATTGCGATCCTGCCGGGCGTCTCGCGTTCGGGCCTGACGCTCGCCGCCGCGCGCGCCGCGAAGGTGGATGCCGAGAAGGCCGCCGCGTTCTCGTTCCTGATGAGCGCGCCGCCGATTGCGGGCGCGGCGCTGCTGGAGGTGCTGAAGGCCGTCCGCGCGGCGGATGCGGCGGCGGTGCCGGAGGTCGGCTGGGGGCCGTGCGCCGTCGGCGCCGTCGTGGCGGCTGTCGTCGGCTATGCCTCGCTGAAGCTGCTCGTGAAGTCGCTGAAGGGCCGGTGGTTCTGGCTCTTCGGCCCCTATTGTCTGCTTGCCGGCGCGCTGGCGCTGGCATTCGCCTGACCGAAGCAAGGGAGATGTGAAAGATGTTGGTTGTGATTGGCTGTCTTGTCACGGCGATTCTCGTCGCCGCCGTCGCCTTCCTGTTCATGCAGACGCGAATCGCGGCGGAGCGGCGCTTCGCCGAGGAGAAGGAGCGGACGCTTGACGCGAAGCTGGAGGCGATCGTCGCGCAGGTCTCGGACGTGACGGCGCGTTCGCTGGCCGCGCGCGAGCGGGAACTGGCCGAACGGAACGCCGCGCAGGTGCGTCCGCTCTTCGACCGGATGAAGAGCGACATCGACGCCTTCCGCCAGACGGCCGCCGCCGCGCAGACGGAGAACGCGAAGCTCGGCGCGTCGCTGAAGGAGCAGATCGAGGAGGTCGGGCGAAAGGCCGAGGGGCTTGGTCGGCAGGCGGACGAGTTCGTGACGGCCCTGAAGGGCGGCAACAGGGTTCAGGGGAACTGGGGCGAAGGCATCCTCGCGAAGACGCTGGAGAACGCGGGGCTCGTGAAGGGCGAGAACTTCACGGAGCAGGAGGGGACGCGCGAGGACCGACCCGACGTCACGGTCTTCGACGGCGCGGGACACAAGGTCTTCATCGACGCGAAGGTCAACATCACCGACTTCATCGCGGCGGTCAACGCGGCGAACGAGGGGCGGGCGGACGAGGCGGCGGCGCGCATGAAGGCGCACGCCGCCAGCGTCCGCGAGCAGGTGAAGCGGCTGGCGGCGAAGGACTATCCGACGAGCCTCGGCGGCGCGGAGGTCGTCATCATGTTCCTGCCGAGCGAGGCGACCTATTCGGCGGCGGTCATGGCGGATCCGGCGCTCATCGGGTTTGCGAACGCGAGCCGGGTCGTGCTGGCGACGCCGCAGATGCTCCTCTCGTTCCTGATGCTCTTCCGCCTCGGCATTGTCCACCAGCAGGTCGAGCGGAACAACGCCGAGATCCGCCGCCGCGCCGAGCAGCTCCTCACGCGCATGGACACGGCGTTCGTGGCGTTCGAGAAGGTCGGCAAGTCGCTCGACGACGCGACGGCGAAGTATCACGAGTGCCTGCGCAAGCTCGGCCTCGAAGGCGGCGGGCAGAACGTCATCACGCCGGCCAAGGACCTGATCCGCCTGACGAACTCATCCGAACGGCGTAACGCCAAGGTCTTGCAGGACGCATGAAGAAGTACATTGACCTGGTCGTCGAGACGCTCGCGGCGAAGATCCGCACGGATCCGAGCGGCACCCAGTCGCTTGCGCACGTCTGCGCCGTCGTGCCGACCGCCCAGTCGGGGCGGCGGCTTCGCCTCGCCCTCGCCGAGCGGTTCGGCGCGCTCGTGCCGCCATGCGTGAAGACGCCGCTCGAATTGCTGCTCGACCTGGACGATCCCGCCCTCGCGGGGCGCACGGACGAGATCGCGGCGTTTGCGGAGGCGGTCGGCACAAAGGACGGCGACCGTCGGACGGCGCTCGAAAAGGCGCGGCAGCTGGCGGACATTCGGACGATCCTGAGCGCCCGTGCCCTCTCCTTCGCGGATGTCGCGGAGGCGATCAAGGTCGATCTGCCCGACGAGGCGGAACGCTGGCGGGAACTTGCCGAGATCGAGACGAAGTACCTCGACGCGCTCGCCCGGCGCGGCAAGCGCGACCGCATCGAGACGATGAAGGAAAAAGGAAGCGGGGAGAAGGAAGAAGGAAGAAGGAAGAGGGAAGAGGGAAGAGGGAAGAGGGAAGAGGGAAGAGGGAAGAAGGAAGAGGAGAAATTCCCTTCTTTGTGCTTTGAAGACGAGAATGGTTTTGCAGAAGTCTTGAGGTTTGACGATTTCCAGGATTTCCCCGGCTCGCAAGAAAAGAAAAGCCATTCCGCACTTCTTCCTTCTTCCTTCTTCCCTCTTCCTTCTTCCCAGGTCTTCCCCTGCGCGACGCCGACGGACGAGGCGGCGCGGATTGCCGACTACTTTGCCGCCGTCGGGCCGGACGAGGCGTGGCCGGCCCTCTGCGTGGCCGATCCTGAGCTCTTCCCCGAAATCGAGACGGCGTTCAAGGCGCGCGGACTGAAGATCGTCAATCCGGCGAAGACGCGCCTCGTCACCTCGTCGCTCGGACACCTCGTGCGGCAGGTCGTTGAGCTTCAGCGCACGCAGTCCTATTCCGTCTTCTCCTCTTTCATTCGCGGCGGCGACGCCCGCCGCTGGATCTGCGGCGAGCTGCACCTGTCGGACGAGGACCTGACGGCCGCGCTCGTCGACCTCGACAACCGCCAGGCCGAGTACCTGCCCGAGAAGATCGACGACATCGCGCCGAAGACGGAGAAGAAGCTGCGCGCGATCTTCGAGTTCGTCAAGGTCCAGTTGCGCAAGAAGAGCCTGCGTTCGCTCCTCGGCGCGATCTTCCGGTCGCGTACGCTGGACGAGGCGGAGCCCGGCGACCGCGAGTTCGCGGCGGCGGCCGAGGTCGTCAGCACGCTCCTCGCCGAATGCGGCGATGACCGCGACCTGCTCGCGCTGCGGCTGGACGAGGCGACCTATTCGCTGGAGCCGGACGCGGGCGAGGTCATCGTGACGGACGGCTGGCTGGAACTGCCGTTTCTCGCGGCGGACGAGGTGGTCATTGCGGGCTTTCAGGAGGGGTGCGTGCCCGAATCCGTCGTGGGGCATCCGTTCGTGCCCGATTCGCTGCGCCGTCGGCTGGGCCTGCCCGACAACGCCGCCAAGGAGGCGCGCGATCGGGCGATCCTGCGGCTGACCGTCGGCGCGCGCGCGGCGGACGCGGTGAAGGTCTTCTTCCATGCGATTGACGCGAAGGGCGATGTCCTGAAGCCGTCGCGCCTCCTGTTCGAGACGGACGACGACAAGGATCTCGTCGAGCGCGTGAAGGCGTTCTACGGACAGCGCGCGGGCACGCCCGAAGGCTCGGCGGCCGATCTGCCGAGCGCCTGGAAGCTGCATCTGCCGATTCCGCCGGCGTTCCGCGAACTGACGAAGATTTCGCCGACGCGGCTTGACGGCTACTTGCGGTGTCCGTTCACCTACTACCTGCGCGACAAGGAGGTGCTGGGCGACAAGCGGATGGACGACCGCGCCGAGGAGCTTCAGAGCTGGGAGTACGGCAACCTCGCGCACGAGGCGCTGGAGGCGTTCGGCCTGTCGGAGCTGAAGGACTCGACGGACGCGGAGGCGATTCGCGCGTTCCTCGACGAGCGGGTCGACGCCCAGCTCGCCGCGCGTTTCGGCACGGCCGTCCCGGCGATCGTCTGGATGCAGGGCGAGTCCGTCAAGCGGCGGCTGCGGAACTTCGCGGCGCTGCAGGCGGCGCGTTGCGCGGCGGGCTGGCGCATCGTCGCCGTCGAACGCAAGCTGGAGCTCGAATATGCGTTTGCGCGTCCGGACGGTACGCAGGGCGCGACGCGCTTCCACGGCAAGTGCGACCGCATCGACTACAACGCGGCGACGGGCGACTGGTGCGTCATCGACTACAAGACGTGGGACAAGGCGGACAAGGCCAGGAGCTTCGAGATGAAGGGCGGCTCGTTCGTCTGGAAGAGCTTCCAGCTGCCGCTCTACTGCGCGATGCTCGATGCGGACGGCGAAGGGGAGTTTGCGGCGGCCCGGCGCGAGAAGATCTCGGCCTGCTACTGCGTGCTCGGCAAGACGGCGGACGACGTCGTCTTCTCGGAGCCGATGAACGGCGGCTACCTGCCGCAGGCCGAGGAGGAGATCCGGCGGCTGCTGCCGCGCATCGAGCGCGGCATCTTCTGGCCGCCGAGCGCGACGCGGGACTGGAAGTGGGATTACGAGGACTGGCTCGCGCCGTCGCCCGAGGAGACTGTGGACGAGGCGTGGATCGCCGACCAGAATGCGCGGCTGGCGGTTGCGCAGGCCGCAGGAGAAATGGTATAATCCGCGTCATCTTATCCGGGTGCCGGGCGCGCACGGTGCGTGCCCCGCTGAGAAAAGACCGGTTGAACCTGAACGGGGTCATCCCCGCGTAGGAAAGGAAGAAACAGTCATGGCAGAGAATGCCGTCATGGAAGAGGTCATCTCCGGCGCGATCGTGCGCCGGTATTTCGAGAAGCTGCAGGACAACCTGGCGATCGACGTCGCCATCGTGGGCGCGGGGCCGAGCGGGCTCGTCGCGGCGCACGATCTCGCGAAGGCGGGCTTCAAGGTCTGCATGTACGAGTCGAAGCTCGCGCCGGGCGGCGGCACGTGGGGCGGCGGCATGCTCATGAACGAGGTCACGGTGCAGAACGACGCGGCGGAGATCCTGCGCGAGTTCGGCATCACGACCGTGCCGTATGACGCGAACTACCACACCGTCGATTCCGTCGAGATGGCCTCCGGCCTCATCTTCGGCGCGCGCAAGGCGGGCGCGGTCATCTTCAACACCGTCAAGGTCGAGGACATCGTGATGCACGAGGGCGTCGTCTCGGGCGTCGTCATCAACTGGAACCCGGTCGCGCGGCTGGAGATGCACGTCGATCCGCTCGTCGTGACGACGCGCGCCCTCATCGACGGCACGGGGCATCCGAGCGAGATCATCAACAAGGCCGTGCACAAGGCCGGCGTCAAGGTCGACTCCCCGACGGGCGGCATCCTCGGCGAGAAGCCGATGTGGATGGCCGACGGCGAGCGCACGACGGTCGAGAACACGAAGCGCCTCTATCCGGGGCTCTACGCTTCCGGCATGGCGGCGAACAACGTGCAGGGCGGCTTCCGCATGGGGCCGATCTTCGGCGGCATGCTCAAGAGCGGCCGCAAGATCGCCGAGATCGTCGCGGCGGATCTGCGGAAGTGAGATGGAAGACTTCGGGCTCTATCTCGTGATGACCGATCCGGTCGTCGGCTACGAGCGCTGCTGCGCGGCGGCGGTCAAGGCCGGCGTCCGAATCGTCCAGCTGCGGATGAAGGACCGGCCGCGTGACGAGATCGTCGCGGTCGGTCGGGCGCTCCGCCGGATTACGGCGGGGACGCAGACCCTCTTCATCGTGAACGACGATCCGTCCATTGCGGCGGAGGTCGCGGCGGACGGCGTGCACGTCGGGCAGGGCGACATGCCCGTCCCGGACGTGCGCCGCCGCTATCCGTCGCTGCGGATCGTCGGGCTTTCGACGCACAACCCCGAACAGGCGCGCCGCGCGATTGACGCCCGGCCCGACTACATTGGCGTCGGGCCCGTCTTCGCGACGCCGACGAAGAAGATTCCCGACCCGACGCTCGGCGTCGAGACGGCGGGGCGCATGTTCGCGTCCGTGCCGTTCCCGGCGGTGGCCATCGGCGGGCTGAACCTCGACACGCTGCCGTCCGTCCTCGCGGTGGGCGCGCGCAATTTCGCGGTCGTCCGCGCCGTCTGCGGTGCGTCCGACCCCTACGCGGCGATTCGCGCGATTCAGGCGCTGTCCGTCTGACCGTGCGGGACCACAGGCGTGTGTGCGCGTGATTCGCCGGCCCGTGGGTCGGCGAATTTTGGTATAATACGCAAAATTTCCGAAAGGTTCCAAGAAGATGTTCAAAGCAGTCTCGAACAAGGTCGCGTTTCCGAAGATGGAGGAGGAGATCCTCAAGGTCTGGGAGAAGAATTCGACATTTGAGAAGTCCCTCAAGCGCAACGAGGGCAAGGAACGCTACAAGTTCTACGACGGGCCTCCGTTCGCGACGGGCCTGCCGCACTACGGCCATCTGCTCGCCGGCACGATCAAGGACATCGTGCCGCGCTACCAGACGATGCGCGGCAAGTACGTCGAGCGCCGCTTCGGCTGGGACACGCACGGCCTGCCCATCGAGGCCCTTGCGCAGGACGCGCTCGGCGTCGCGGGCGCGCCCGAGATCAAGGCCCTCGGCGTCGACAAGTTCAACGAGCAGTGCCGCTCGATGGTGCTGAAGTACGTCAGCGAGTGGCGCAAGACCGTCACGCGCATGGGCCGCTGGGTCGACTTCGACCACGACTACAAGACGATGCAGCCGGAATTCATGGAGACGATCTGGTGGGTCTTCAAGCAGCTCTGGAACCAGGGCCGCGTCTACCGCTCGCACCGCATCATGCCGTACTCGTGGAAGCTCTCGACGCCGCTCTCGAACTTCGAGGCCGGCTCGAACTACAAGGACGTGCAGGACCCGACCGTGACGGTCAGGACGCCCGTTGTCGAATCGCCGAACACGCGAATCGCCGAATGGGTGCAGGGCGGCGCGACCGTCTACCTCCTCGTCTGGACGACGACGCCGTGGACGCTGCCGGAGAACCTGATGATCTGCGCGGGCGCGTCGATCGACTACGTCGCCGTGCGCGACCTCACCGACGACGCGCGGCCGATCTACGTCATGGCGAAGGCGCGGCTCTCGACGCTCTTCCGCAAGCCGGAGCAGTACGAGCTCGTCGCCGAATTCACGGGCGACGCGCTGAAGGGGACGCGCTACGCGCCGATCTTCCCGTACTACGCCGACAAGGCCGCCGAGGGCGCGTTCCGCGTCCTCAACGACGACTACGTGACGACCGACGACGGCACGGGGCTCGTCCACATCGCCCCGGCGTATGGCGAGGACGACTTCCGCGTCTGCCAGGAGGCGGGCATGACGGCCATCGCCGATCCGCTTGACGCGGCCTGCGCGTTCACGGACGAGATCCCGGAGTACAAGGGCCGCTTCTGCAAGGACTGCGACAAGGACATCATCAAGCGCCTCAAGGCCGAGGGCAAGCTCGTCCACCAGGCGACGATCACCCACTCGTATCCGTTCTGCGACCGCACCGACACGCCGCTCATCTACCGCGCGATTGACGCCTGGTACGTGCGCGTCGAAGACCTGCACGCGCGCCTCGCGAAGAACAACGCGAACGTCCACTGGACGCCCGCCTACGTCGGCGAGAAGCGTTTCGGCAACTGGCTGGAGGAGGCGCGCGACTGGAACATCTCGCGCAACCGCTTCTGGGGCAGCTGCATCCCGGTCTGGATCAACGACGACGACCCGAACGACATGATCTGCGTCGGCTCGATCGCGGAGCTGGAGGCCCTGTCGGGCGAGAAGGTGACCGACCTCCACAAGCATTTCGTTGACAAGGTCGTCATCCGCAGGGACGGCAAGACCTACCACCGCACACCCGAAGTGCTCGACTGCTGGTTCGAGTCGGGCTCGATGCCCTACGCCCAGCAGCACTACATGGGGGCGGGTGATGTCGCCAAGTTCTTCCCCGCCGACTTCATCGCCGAGGGGCTGGACCAGACGCGCGGGTGGTTCTACACGCTCATGGTGCTTGGCACGTGCCTCTTCGACCAGAGCCCGTACCGGAACGTGATCGTGAACGGGCTCGTCCTCGCCGAGGACGGCAAGAAGATGTCGAAGCGGCTGAAGAACTACCCCGACCCGAACCTCATGCTCGACACGTACGGGGCGGACGCGATTCGCCTCTACATGATCTACTCGCCGGTCGTGAAGGCCGAATCGCTGAAGTTCTCCGAGAACGGCGTCAAGCAGATCCTGCGCGACCTGCTGATCCCGTGGTGGAACGCCTACTCGTTCTTCGTCACCTACGCGAACGTCGACCGGTTCCATGACGCGGAGGTCGTCTACCCCGAAAGCGCGAACGTGCTCGACCGGTGGATCGTCTCGTCGATGGAGACGCTGATCGCCGACGTCACGGCGGCGATGGACGTCTACGACCTGCAGAAGTCGGTGCGCCCGTTCGTCAAGTTCATCGAGGACCTCACGAACTGGTACATCCGCCGCAGCCGCCGCCGCTTCTGGAAGTCGACGGACGACGGCGACAAGCTTGCCGCGTACCGGACGCTCCGCTACGTGCTCGTGCAGCTCGCGAAGGTCGCCGCGCCGTTCACGCCGTTCATCGCCGAGGAGATCTACACGAACCTGAAGGGCGCGAGCGACCCCGAGTCGGTTCACCTCTGCGACTTCCCGACGGCGAACGCCGCCGCACGCCAGCCCGCGCTCGAACGGGCGATGGCGGACGTCATGACCGTCGTCGAGCTCGGTCGCCGCCTGCGCGCGGACAACAACCTGAAGGTGCGCCAGCCGCTTGCGGCGATCCGCGTCGCGGGGATGGGGGACGCGAATGAAGGAAGAGGGAAAAAGGAAGAAGGAAGAAGTGCGGAGGGAAGAAGTGCGGAATTGACGGCCCTCATCCTCGACGAGCTGAATGTCAAGAAGGTCGAGTTCATTGCGGACGAGACGGCGCTCTGCGACGTCACGTTCAAGGCGAACTTCAAGACGCTCGGCAAGAAGTGCGGGCCGAAGATGAAGGCCGTCGCGGCGGCAATCGCCGCGCTCGCAAAGGGCGGGGCCTCTTCTTGGCCCAAGGTGATCGAAGGTGTCGAAATCACCCTCGATGACGTCTTGGTCACCCGCAAGCCGAAGGAAGGGCTCGTCGTCGCGTCCGAAGGGGCGGTCGTCGTCGGACTGGAGACGGCGCTCACTCCCGAACTTGTCGCCGAGGGCAACGCCCGCGAATTCGTGAGCCACGTCCAGGCGATGCGCAAGGAGGCCGACTTCGAGGTCACGCAGCGCATCAAGGTCACGGTCGCGTGCGACGCCGAGCTGAAGGCCGCGCTCGCGGCGCATTGCGACTACGTGAAGAGCGAAATCCTCGCGGTCGAGCTGACGGTCTCCGACGGCGTGGGCGACATCGACCTCAACGGACACCTGACGGCCATCACGGTCGAAAAGGCGTAACGTGCGCGGCATGGACTCGGCTTCTGCACACCGAGCCCGCAACTGTCCCCCCCTGGATTATCCCCGGTTTTTGACCCCTAAAATCGACCGCACCCAATAGAATCAGGGGTGCGGTCGTGTTTTT
>CAKTZA010000035.1 GCA_934635045.1 uncultured Kiritimatiellota bacterium
GCGTCCGCCCCCGGCGCGGCGACGCTCGTCTTCCGCTACTGGGGCGTGTTCAATGGCCGGTTCGTCGAGGACGTCGCCCGCCAGCGGCTGACGGCGATCGAGCCCCTGCTTCTGCCGGACTACGACAGCGACAATGCGGTTGGCGACGGCGACCTCCGTGCGCGCGTGGACGGACGCCTGTTCCGATTCTGGACGAACGAGGACTGCGACAAGGGCGACTTCGTCGGGCAGGTCGCCGACGCGACGCGGAACGCGGACGACCTCAGGGTGAACGGGAAGCTCGACCTCGTGAACCTCTTCCCCGTCGAGATCGACGTCTCGCCGTTCCGCCGGGCGTGGGGAGGCGCGGTGACGGTCCGCCTGCGCGCGGCGGCGGAGGGCCTTCGCCTCTGCGTCCTCGGCGAGGGCTTTTCGTCCGAAAGCGTCCTCGGACTCGCGTCGTCGCCCGTCTCCACGGCGGACGGCGCGCCGCTGGAGTCCGCGACGCTGACGCCGCTCGGCTTTGAAGGCCTCGACCTCGGCGAGCTGGCCGGACGCCCGCTGACGCGGCCCGTCGCCCTCGCGTTCGAGGCGGCGGGGCCGGTCGGGGAGGCGGAAGGCCCGGAGCTCGTCGTAAGCATAGGCGGCGCAGAGGTCTACCGCGAGCGGCTGCCCGTCTCGATCATGTCCGTGGACGACCTCTACCGCTACGCGAACCTGCGCGGCGCGGAGGCGGACGGGAACTTCGTGCCGTCCGTGCCCGGCGAGCCGGGAAACCTGCCGGACGGCGAGACGGACGGTCGCCACTTCGTCTTCGTGCACGGCTACAACGTGAACGAGTCGGCGTCCCGCCTCTGGGCGCGCGCGATGTTCAAGCGGCTCTGGTGGGCGGGCTCGCGGTCGCGCTTCACCGCCGTCGACTGGCGCGGGGACTACAGCCAGGTCGGAGGCTTCGCGCCGAACTACTGGGCCAATGTCGTCCATGCGCTCAAGACGGCGCCGGCGCTGGCGGATCTGGTGAACGCATTGCCGGGAGAGAAGGTCATGCTGGCCCATTCCCTTGGAAACGTGCTGACGTCGGAGGCCTGCAAGAGCCACGCGCTCTCGTATTCAAGGTATTTCATGCTCAACGCCGCCGTGCCGGCCGAGGCGTATGTTGCAGTGGCCGAGCAGGAGGACAACATGGTTCCAAAGACTTGGCAGTGTTATCCGCCACGGTTTTATTCGGCAAACTGGCATGGCCTGTTTGCTTCAGATGATGGACGGCGTCTTCTGAACTGGCGTGGACGATACGCGGGAATTCTCCATGCAGTCAATTGTTATTCCCCGACCGAAGATGTTCTTGAGAATGCGCCTTGCGATGGAGCGGGCGGTGCTTGGTCAATGCAGGAGTTGCTGAAGGGCACGGGGTTGGCGTTGGTTCTGCCTGGCGTGAAGGATGAGGGGGGATGGGGCTTTAATCGGACACACACGGTTCCTCTGTCGGCAACTGAACTCCTGAAAACGGAGTTCTCAGACGATGAGTTGAAGATGTCTCCACCGTTCTTGCCGTTCAGCGAGGACTGGTTGCTCACGACAAACGCGGTGTCTGAGGCTCAAGTCTTGGGCGTTTGCGCGCGCATTCTCGCCGACGGCATCCCCGCAACGACCTTCGCGGCAGGCGCGAATGCGATTGGCGGCGGTTTTGTCGATGTCAATTATCACGAGCTGATGTCAAATAAGGAATCGTGGCCTGAAGACAGAATGAAAGGTGGACAAATGCGCTGGGAACACTCAGATATTAAGGACCTGTCGTTGCCTTATGTCCATAAACTCTTTATCCGCATTGTCAATGGAGAATAAAAGATGAAAGCATCGCTTACGACGAGAAAGATGGTCATTACGGCTGGATTGATGGCGGTTTGCGCATCGGCCTTTTCAGATATGGCAAGGATTGCTGTAAAGGTTATAGATGATGAAACGGGCGAACCGATTAAAGGTGTTTCTGTTATTGGTTCTTTTCGAGATAACATCGGATGGCGAGCTTGGACAGAATCCGTCAAGCCGGATTTAGACAGAAAGACATCTGACAAGGAGGGATCTTGTCTTGTGTCTGGTGAGACGAATTGCGGAGATGCAAGTTTCTGGGTTAAGTCTGTCCCAACTGGTTACTACAAGGTAGCCGGTCAAGCCTTTCAGTTTAAGCAGAAAAATGTTTTCGGCATCTGGCAGCCCGACAACCTTGTCGCGACAATCCGGCTTCAGCGCGTGGAGCATCCGATTCCACTCTTCGTGAAGAAGGTGATGAAAGTCGACTGGAAGAATCCTGTTGGAGGGTTTGACGGGACGAATGCTGTCATGCGATACGACTTGGTCCATGGTGATTGGTTGCCGCCAGATGGAAATGGCGAGATTGCCGACATTACGTTTTCGATAAAATTGACTAGTCACGATGCTGATGACGTGGGCAAGCCGTACCAGCGAACTTTCTATACGTTTGAATATATCATTGAGTTTTTGGGAGCAGGGAATGGGCTCTATAATCAGATTGTCAACCCGACCGCCGGCATCGGACTCCGCACGGCACCAAAGAACGCATATGTCCATCAGACGAGAATTCGACAGGGACGGCGACGACATGTCATCGGTGCAAATTCTTTCGCGAAAAAGTTTACCGATGCAGACCCGAATCGATGCTATGCATTTCGCATCCGTTCAGAATTTGATGACAAAGGACGGCTAACGGGAGGGTATTATGGAAAGATATACGGGGACTTTGAGTTTAGGGAAGGCAACAGGGCGAGTTTTCTCGGCCTCGAGTTCCTCTACTACCTCAACCCCGTTCCGCTCGACCGCAACCTCGAATGGGACATGAAGACGAACCTCTGCCCCAATCCCGGCAATCTCGGCGAGCGCCGTCCGTAGAAATGACGGCAATGGTAATGAAATCCATGACGATGAAGTCGGTTCTTGCTCTTGCGCTGTTTTCCCACGCTGTCGGGTCGGCGCTCGCTCGCCCCCTCCCGCCGCTATCAGCGCCTGAATTCGTTGACACGGAGGTGACGGCTTGCCATTCGCTTGATCAGGCGATGCCCAGCGTGTGCGGACTCAATTTTGAACTCGCGTTCAGGGGAACATCGTCCAACAATGTCGAGATCGTTTTCGGTCGGGACGATGACGGGGACGGCAACCTCTCCTTCGGAGAGTCGGATGTCCGGGTCGGCTGGGACTGTGGACGCTACTTCATCGAGCGCGTTCCGACGGGCGAGCGGTTCGAGGAACTGTCCGTCGACACGAACGGGACGGATCGAACCCTGCGCTGGGACTGCGCCCTCAAGCATCGCGTGATGTGGGGCCTTTCGGTCACGAACGAAGTCGGGCCTGCCTTCGCCGTCGCCACCGCCGCCTCGCCGAGCTGGCTTTACGATGCGAACTGGGACAGGGTGCGACTGACGGCGCGCGGCCCGGACGCCCGTGACGAACAACGGTTTGATGTCGAGGTCACGACGACGGGAATTGCGGTTATCTTCCGATGAGCGAACTCCTCAAAGACTCAACGGGTGGCGAAGAATCTCCGTGCCACCCCACCTCTATGGTCGCTGAGACATCTTCGATTGTGAAAAAAAGTTGACATGTCTTTTGCTCCACAGCGGGGAATTTTATGATACAATACCCGCATGAACAAGGCGAATAGTTTAGTCAGCCGTTGGCGGTGCGAGGCGAATGGGGGAAATTTACTCCCATCTCTCCCCCCCCCCCCCATACAGTTTAGCCGAATAATCGGCATTTTTGCGGCGGTAGCGCTTCTTGGCGCAACCGCCGCCGCAGGCCGCGCGTCAATGGACTGCCCGGACTGTCCCGAGACGCGCACGAAGGATCGCGCCTTTGACACGTTCCCGCTCGCGAAGATGGACTTGTCGAAGATGTCGTGCGGCAGCGGGCAGGCGCGCAAGTGCCGGGCGAACGAGGGCGCGCCCCTGACGTTGGGCGGCAAAACCTACGCCTGCGGCGTCGGCACGCACGCGCCCAGCCGCTTCGAGGTCGCGGTCGACGGCAAGGGCCTCGCGTTCACGGCGGTCGTCGGGATCGACGGCGAGGTGCCGGGCGAGGGCAGCGCCGAGTTTCTCGTCTACGGCGACGGGCGGCTTCTCGCGCGTTCGGGCGTCCTGCGCAAAAGCGACGGCGGCCGGCCGCTGTTTGCAGACCTTTCGGGCGTCCGAGTCGTCGAGCTGGTCGTGACGGACGGCGGCGACGGCATCGCCTGTGACCATGCGGACTGGTGTAACGCCGTGTTCCAGATGGCGAAGGGCGCGAAGCCGAACGACGATCTCACGGATCGCTCGACGCAGCTGGGCATCCTGACGCCGCCGCCCGCGCGCGCGCCGCGCGTCAACGCGCCCGCCTTTCTCGGCGTCCGTCCGGGACGGGAGATCCTGTACCGCGTGCCGGTGGTGGGCGAAGCGCCGGTCAAGGTGACGCTTGCGCCCGTACGCGGCGGAACGCTGCCGCCGGGGCTCACGTGGGACGCGGACGCGCGCATCCTGCGCGGGCGGCTTGGCCGTCCGGGCGACTACGCCTTCACCGTCACGGCGGCGAACGCGGCGGGACGCGCCGTGAAGCCGTTCACCGTCCGCGTCGGCGAGAAGATCGCCCTGACGCCGCCGATGGGATGGAGCAGCTGGAATGCGTTCTACGACCGCGTGACCGACCGGAAGGTGCGCGAGCAGGCCGACGCGCTGATCGCGACGGGACTCGCCGACCACGGCTACCGCTACGTGAACATCGACGACTTCTGGTCGCGCAACAACGGCGAACGCGGAAAGGGACGTCCCGAACTCAACGGCCCCGAACGCGCGGCGGACGGCACGGTTCTGCCGAGCGGGGCGTTCCCGGACATGAAGGGCCTCGCCGCCTACGTTCACGCGAAGGGGCTCCAGATCGGCATCTATTCGTCGCCGGGCCCCAAGACGTGCGGCGGCTGCGAAGGGTCGTACGGCCATGAGCGGCAGGACGTGAAGACGTGGTGCGACTGGGGGTTCGACTATGTGAAATACGACTGGTGCAGCTACGGCGAGGTCGCGTTCCCTGGTTCCTACGAAGCGAAGCTGCGCCATCCCTACGAGGTGATGGGACGTCTGCTGGCCGAAGCCGACCGTGACATCGTGCTGTCGATCTGCCAGTACGGCATGGGTGACGTCTGGACGTGGGGCGCCGCCGTCGGCGGGCAGTGCTGGCGCACGACGGGCGACGTGTGGGACGGGTGGGTTGTCGTCGGCCCCGCCATCGAGAAGCAGGCGCAGATCGGTCGGTACACGGCGCCGGGCGCCTGGAACGACCCGGACATGCTCGTGCTGAAGGGTGACCACCGGCAGTGCGGGCTCACGCCGAACGAGCAGTACGCCCACGTCTCGATGTGGGCGATGGTCGCGGCGCCCCTGCTGATCGGCTGCGACATGACCGCGCTGGACGACTTCACGCGCGCGCTCCTGACGAACGACGAGGTCATCGACATCGACCAGGACGCGCTCGGCCGCGGCGCGGAAGTCGTCGGCGAGGTGAAGCTCGTGCAGGTGTGGACGCGTCCGCTCGCGGACGGCGGCCGGGCCGTCGCGCTGTTCAACCCGTCGCGCGTCGACAAGACGGTCACGGTCGATTTCGCGGCGTTCGGGCTTCCGACAGGCGGACGCCTGCGCGACGTCTGGCGGCAGACGGACCTGCCGCCGCTGAAGGCGGGCTGCCTCGACGCCACGGTCTTCGGCCACGCCGCCAACCTCTATCGCATTTATCCAACGGACAAGTAAATCTAAAAAAACAGCTTGGATTCGGATGCCTCACACGGAGGCACGGAGACACGGAGAAATTAATAAAGGAAGCAAGGCAATGAAAACGACATCACTCATTCGCAAAACGGTTGCCCTGACCGCAGTGGCACTGATGGCGTCCGCCGCCATAGGACAGGACTGTCCGACCTGTCCCGAAACGCGCACAAAAGACAGTCCGTTCGATGCGTTTCCGCTCGCGAAGATGGATTTGACGAAAATGACGTGCGGCAGCGGTCAGGCGCGCAAGTGCTTGGCGAACGAGGGCGCGCCGCTGACGCTGGGCGGCAAGACCTACACCTGCGGCGTCGGCACGCACGCGCCCAGCCGCTTCGAGGTCGCGGTCGACGGCAAGGGCCTCGCGTTCACGGCGGTCGTCGGGATCGACGGCGAGGTTTCAGGCGAGGGCAGTGCCGAGTTTCTCGTCTATGGCGACGGACGGCTTCTCGCGCGTTCGGGCGTCCTGCACAAGCGCGACGGCGGGCGTCCGCTGTTCGCCGACCTGTCGGGCGTCGAGGTTGTCGAACTCGTCGTGACGGACGGCGGCGACGGCATTTCCTGTGACCATGCGGACTGGTGCAACGCCGTGTTCCAGATGGAGCAGGGCGCGCAGCCGGATGACACGCTCGTGGGGCGGACAACGCAACTGGGCATCCTGACGCCGCCGCCCGCGCGCACGCCGCGCATCAACGCGCCCGCCTTTCTCGGCGCGCGTCCCGGACGGGAAATCCTGTATCGCGTGCCCGTCACGGGCGAGAAGCCTTTCACGGTGACGTTTGCGTCCGCAGACGGCGGCAACCTGCCGCAGGGGCTGATGTGGAACGCGGAGACGCGCATCCTGCGCGGGCGGCTCGACAAGGCGGGCGACTACGCATTCACCGTTACGGCGGCGAACGCGGCGGGACGCGCCGTGAAGCCGTTCACCGTCCGCGTTGGCGAGAAGATCGCCCTGACGCCGCCGATGGGGTGGAACAGTTGGAATGCGTTCGGCAACCGCGTGAGCGACAAGAAGGTCCGTGCGCAGGCCGACGCGCTGATTGCGACGGGGCTCGCCGACCACGGCTACCGCTACGTGAACCTCGACTCGGCCTGGTCGCGCAACAACGGCAAGAACGCGAAGGGACGTCCCGAACTCCACGGGCCGGAGCGCGCGGCGGACGGCACGATCCTGCCGACCGGGGCGTTCCCGGACATGAAGGGCCTTGCCGACTACGTTCATGCGAAAGGGCTCCAGATCGGCATCCACTCGTCGCCGGGGCCCAAGACCTGTGGCGGGAGCGAAGGGTCATATGGCCATGAGCAACAGGACGTGAAGACGTGGTGCGCGTGGGGCTTCGACTATCTCAAGTACGATTACTGCAGTTACAGCGAAGTCTCGTTTGCGGGAACGTACGCGGAGAAGCTGCGCCTCCCCTACGAGCTGATGGGGCGTCTGCTCGCCGCCGCCGACCGCGACATCGTTTTCTCGATCTGCCAGTACGGCATGGGAGAGGTCTGGACGTGGGGCGCGGCCGCCGGCGGACAGTGCTGGCGCACGACGGGTGACGTGTGGGACAGCTGGGGTGTCGTCGGCCCCGCGATCGAGAAGCAGGCGCGGCTCGGTCGCTACTCCGGGCCGGGTGGATGGAACGACCCGGACATGCTCGTGCTGAAGTCCGACCACCGGCAGTGCGGGCTCACGCCGAACGAGCAGTATGCCCACGTCTCGATGTGGGCGATGGTCGCGGCGCCCCTGCTGATCGGCTGCGACATGGCGGCGCTGGACGATTTCACGCGCGCGCTCCTGACGAACGACGAGGTCATCGACATCGACCAGGATGCGCTCGGACGCGGTGCGGAAGTCGTCGGCGAGGTCAAGCTCGTGCAGGTGTGGACGCGTCCGCTCGCGGACGGCGGCCGGGCCGTCGCCCTGTTCAATCCGTCGCGCGTCGACAAGACGGTCACGGTCGATTTCGCGGCGCTCGGCCTGCCGACGGGCGGGCGTCTGCGCGACGTCTGGCGGCAGGTTGACTTGCCGCCGCTGAAAGACGGCCGCCTGGAGGCGACGGTCTTCGGACACGCCGCCAACCTGTGTCGCATTTATCCAACGGACAAGTAAAACTAAAAAAACAACTTGGATTCGGATGCCTCACACGGAGGCACGGAGGCACGGAGACACGGAGAAATTAATAAAGGAAGCGAGACAATGAAAACGACACTCATTCGCAAATCGTTTGCTGTGGCTGCAGTTGCACTGACGGCCGCTTACGGTACGTCTGCCGCGACGCCGACGACGGCGGTCGCGTTCAGGTTCGACGACAACCACGCACCCGCCGACTGGCGCGCGGTCGCGGAAGCCTTCAAGGGCGAAAGCATGCGCTGTTCGTTCGCCGTGATCAGCGGCGCGCTTTCGGACGAACAGGGTATCTGCCTCAAGTCGCTGTCGGACGACGGGTTCGAGATCATGGATCACACCGCCGCGCACGCCGTCTATGTCGCGCAGTGGCTGAAGGAGGCGGACTACGCGGCGGCGCGTGCGGCCATGGACCCGGGGGCGGCGTGGTTCGGCTCCGCTCAGGAGTCCGCACGGAAGGTGCGGTTCAAGCCCGAAATCGATCTTGGGCACGAGAAGAACGTCCGCTTCAAGGGGCGTGTCACGGGCGGCGCGCTCTTCTGCGACGACACGGCCGTCGCCGCGCAGCTGACGTTCTCCAAGAAGGTCTGGATTCCGTCGAAGGCGGCGCTGTTCGGCATCGTTTCGGTAGCGTCGGACGGCGGACGCAAGCTGCGCGAGTTCTACGGCGAGACCGACCAGACGTTCGACCTCGCGGACGAGGAGATGGTGCTGGTCGACCAGATCGCGATTCAGCCGGCACTGGACGTCCTGCGCATCCAGGCGCGCGCGACGCGGGCGAACTTCGCGGTCTTCGGGCTGCCTGCGCCGAAGACGTGGATCCAGCCCGGCGGCTGGGAGGCGTTTGTGGACGCGAACCGCGTGAAGGCCGTCTACGGCGGCGAATTCGGCTACACGGGCGCGGACTGCGTGATGCCGAAGGAGCGGTGCTGGTACGCGACGGACGACGACACGCCGGCGGAACTCGTGCCGTGGATGCAGCGTCCGAGCTTCTTCTATTTTGACGAAGGGGCGACCTACGAAGACGTCATCACGCAGATCCAGAAGGCGCAGTCGCTCGGCAAGCCGCTCGTCTTCATCAGCCACATGTCGTGGGACAAGGCGGGCGGCCGCGAGAAATGGATCGAACTGACGCGCCGTGTCCTCCAGTGGATGAAAACGAACGGCGTCCCGGCGCTGACCGAAGCGACGCTGACGCAGACGTTCTACGGCGAAGCGTCGGACAGCGTTTCGGTGGGAGGCGCCTCGGCGGCGTCGAAAACGGCGACGCGCGTGTCGGACGGCGTACAAGAATTCACGGAGTCCAGCGGCGTGTTTTTGACGAACGGCAATCTGGAACTCTCGACCGCGCGGCTCACGTATCGTCCGACGGGCGGCACGGGCTCGGCCGACCTCGCGCGCGAGGGCACGCTCGTCTACGGTGGCGACGCGAACATCGAAGCGGAAGGTTCGTCGGTGACGCTTCGTCTGGGGGCGCTCGCGAGGTCCTCGCAAGGCGGCACGCTGGCGTTTCGGACGCCCGGCGGACTGGATGCGCTGGGCAGCAGCGTGCGCTTTGAGGCGGCGGGGCTCGCGGACGGCGAACAGCTTCCGGCGACCGTCGTCGGCGGTCTCGTTTCCACCTCGGCGCAAAACGAATTCAGCTTTTTGTCCTATGCGACGGGACGCGGCCTCGTGCCCGTGACGCAGACGGAGGGACTGGCGGGCGGCGAAACGTCGAATGCCCGCCTGACGACCGCCACGACGCTGACGGAAAACAAGCAGGTCCGTTCGCTGACGATCGACGGCGGGTCGCTTGAAATGGCCGACGGCGTCAAGCTGACGGTCGGGGACGGGACGAATCCGGGCGGCCTCATCGTTCGGTGTCCGTCGGCGGAGGCATACAGTCAGCGCGTCTCGGCGACGGCGGGCGGCGAGATTGACTTCGGTGCGGCGGAGGGTGTCATCTGGGCGACGGCGGCCGACAGGGAAATGTATGTGGACTTCGGCAAGACCAAACTGACGAGCGCGAAAGGCATGACGTTCGTCGGCCGTGCCGGTAGCGCGTCCAGAAAAGCCTACTTCAGGCCGACCCGCGCGAACGTGAACTGGACAGGCCCAACCTACATCGAGGACTGCGTGGTCGACATTCGCGAGGGCAACGTCAACATCCTGCCCGTCGGTCAGGATGTCTACGTGCGCGGCAATTCCGAATACGGCGCCTGCCTGAAGCTGACGGTTGTGCCGAACACGACGTTCGAGGGGCATGTGCATTTCACGGGGCCGGGCATCTGGGGGCGGACGAGCCCCGAAACGGAAACGGTTGACACAGACAAGGCGAAGATGCTCTCGTTCTTCTCGAACGGCAGCGGCTGGATTCCGTTCAATGGGCCCGTGACCATTGAGAACGAGGTGCAGTTCCTTGGCGACAATTTACATAACGGGGCGAAGTTCAACCAGACTATCGACGGCAGCGGCTCCTTGATCTTCCCGTTCACAGGACAGTTTTGGCTGAACGCCGCCAACACCTACGCGGGCGCGACTGAGATTCACACGAACGCGCTCGTCCATGTCTGCGGATCGGGCACGCTGGGCCGTGGCGAAGTTCGGACGTGGCGCGGCGGCACGCTGTCGTTCGAGGATTGCGGCACCTACGAGGCGGACAACGTTTTCACGGGCACGGGAACGCTGTTGGTCAAGGGGTCTTCGCTGGTCTTCTCGAACGCCGTCGCGTTCGGCGAAACGAGGCTGGAGGCGGGGGCGACGCTGGTCTTGGGCGGCGTCTCCAACGATCTCGGCCGGCTCGTCCTGCCCGCCGGCGCGAAGATTACGGCGCTGGACGGACGCGCGGCGGTCGTGTCGTTCACCGTCGAGGCGGACGGCGATGTGGCGGGGACAATCGAAAACGGCGCGGGTTCGCTGACGGTCGTCAAGCGTGGCGCGGGTTCGCTGACGGTCGGGAGTTCGGCGCTTGCGGGACTGGCGATCGAAGGGGGCACGGTGCGGTTCTTCAACCCCTTGGCGGGCGATGGCCTGTCGTGGTGGCTGGACGCCGCGCGCTCGGACACGCTGACCGTCGAGAGCGACACGGTGACGCGCTGGGTCTCGCGCGGGAAAGACGCGATCGTGTTCACGACGGCCCACGGCCTGCCGGGGCCGACGCATACGCGGACGCTTGCGGGGAAGGGCGTCGTCTCGTTTGCCGGTTCAGAAAACCAGCGGCTCGTCGCGACGGAATCGTCCGTCAATCGCACGGTGTTTGTCGTCGACGTGCCGCGTAATCTCGGCGTATCGGCCGGCCTCTTTGGTATCGACTGGGAGGATGTCGGTCAGCGTTACGAACCGTGGACGCATTTAGCCTCCTGGGCGTACCTGTCTGGCACCCATACGTTCGCGCAAGACGATAGCATCCGCATCGACGGTGTGCGCTTCGATGAGGAGCACCACTTCCCAGACAATCAGCCATTGATCAAGAACGTCACGCAGGTTCTGACGTTTGAACACAAATTCGACAACGGCAAAAGCGTGGCCACGTTCACGCCGTCCATTGGCGGCTACTATGCCGAAAACAACGTCGCCGACCGTAGTTTCGACGGCGACATCGCCGAGATCCTGTCCTTTGATCGTATTCTGAGCGACACCGAGCGGGAGATAATCGAGGACTATCTTGCGAAGAAATGGAAAGGCGCCGTCATTCACGGCACGGAGCCGTTCGACCCCGGCCTGAGAATCTCGTTCGCGGAGGGCACGGTGTTGGATCTGAACGGCCTGTCGGGCACGATTGGCGAGCTGGCCGGGCGCGGCACGCTGGCCAACTCATCCGGCGATCACGTGCGGCTGAAGGTGAAGAACGGCAAGACGTTCGAGGGCCAGACCGACGGGGACATCGATCTGCTCTTGCGGAACCGGGGCTTGGGGCTGGCCGTCATCATTCGGTAAGGTCAAGGGGTGGTGGCGCGATGTCAGTCATGCGTTTTGCACTTGTGGGAGCTTGTCTCGGTCTGCTTCTGTCGGCGGATGCGCGGACGTGGCGCGTCGAGCCGGGAACGACGCTGGACGAGGTCAACGGCTGGGACGTCCGGCCGGGCGACAAGGTTCTGTTCCGGCGCGGGGGCGTCTGGCGCGGCACGCTGAAGCCGCGTTCGGGGCGTCCGGGCGCGCCCGTCGTCTATTCCTTCTTCGGCGAGGGCGCGAAGCCGCAGCTGTCGTGCAGCGTGCGCGTGGCGGACAGGGACGGGTGGCTTTCCGCCAACCATGACGGACGGTGGGAGCTGTGGCAGACCCGGCCGACGTGCGCGAACGACTTGGCGCCGGAGGTGCGCGGCGTGTTCGGCACGGCGATGGGTCTCGTCCAGGAGGGCGCGTCCGAAGACAACATCGCCCGCGCCGTCGCAGGGGAGGCCGACCTCAACCGGCACCTGACGTTCTGGTACGATGCGGAACGACGCCGCGTCGTTCTTCGCAGCTGGTGCAATCCGTTCGACTACCTCGGCGCGGCGGAGCTCGTCGTGGCGCGCCCCATCATCGACCAGACGGGATGCCATGACGTCGTGTACGAGGGCCTGAGCCTTCGCTACGGCGGCGCGGCGGCGGTCGGCGGCGCAGACGTCGCGCGCGTGACCGTGCGCAACTGCGACATCTCCTACGTCGTGTCCGGGATTGTGTTCGGGGGGGACGCCACGGCGTGTCGCGTGGAACGCAACCGCATCTGGCAGGCGCGGGACGCGGCGCTGGCGGTCAAGGGCGCCTCGGACATCGCGCTGACGGATAACGTCGTCTGGAAGTGCGGCGTCTCGTTCGCCTGCGGCAAGAACGCCCGGAATGTCCGTTTCGCGTACAACACGTGCGTCGAGGCGGGCCTCGGCTGGGGTCGTGAGAAGGCTGCGTCAGCGTGCGGCTCGCACCTCGTCCTGGCGGGCGCGGCGTCTGTCGCGAGCAACATCTTCTACCGCTGCACAGCGGAGGCGATTCGCCTGTCCGGCGCGGCGGAATCGAGGCTGGACGGCAACCTCTATTGGCTGCCGTCCGACTGGGACGGGGTGGCGAACCGTGTCTGCCTGTGGACGGGCAAGGCGCGCGAGGCGCGTCTGTTTGAGGCGGGCGAGGAGGCTTTCAGGAAGTTTCAGCAGGAGACGGGCTTGGAGACGCGCGGCGTTTTCCGCCGGCCCGATTTCACGAACGCCTACCGAAAAGACTACCGCCTGTTCAACGCCGGCGCGGACTACGGGGCTCGCGGCCTGCCGGGCGTGGACGAGGACCAGGCCGTGACGAACGGCGCGCCGTACGGTGTGGAGAGTCTGCGGAGCGGACTGTGGACGGTCTCGGTCGACGGCCGCGACGCCTTCGTCTGCCGTGCGTTCGCCCGCTACAATTCGCCGGACTATCCGCGCGACGAGTATGCGTTCGTGAACCTGGACGCGAAGGACGGCCTGGAGCTCGTCATCGAGGCGCGCGACGGGCGCGACCTTTCAAATGTGCTGATACAGCCGAAATCTGCGCCTGTCCGCCTGACGCGGCAGGGCCGGTCGAGGCTGGCGGTCACGGTGCTGCGTCCGTGCAAGTTCACCGTCGAACCGAACGAGCGGCGCGTGGGCCCGCTGTTCGTGTTCGCGAATCCGCCCGAGCGGAATATCCCGGCGGCGAACGACCTGAAGGTCCGGTATTTCGGTGCGGGCATTCATCGCGTACCGGGGGATGTTGTGCGCCTCGGCACGGGCGAGACGCTGCATCTCGCGGAGGGGGCCGTCCTGCAGGCGGCCGTGCGCGCGGAAGGCTCGGACATCCGCCTGTGCGGGCGGGGCGTCCTGGATGCGTCCGTCTTCGAGTCGACGCGCGGGAACAAGGGGCCGCAGTATGCGTTTGTCGACCTCTACAAGTGCCGGAACGTCACGCTGGAGGACCTGACGCTTCTCGGCTCCTACCACTGGACGGTGTACCCGGAAGGGTGCGACGGCGTGACGCTGCGCAACGTCAAGATTTGCGGCTCGCGGTGTGCGAACGACGACGGCATCGACCCGTCCAACACGCGCGACCTGTTGATTGACGACTGCTTCTTCCGCACGCAGGACGACTGCGTGGCGGTCAAGGGCATTACGCGCGCGAACGGGAACTGCGAGCGCCTCGCCGTGCGCAACTCGATCTTCTGGTGCGACTTCGCGCGCATCGTCTGCCTGGGGCACGAGTCGCGCGCGGCGCACATCGCCGATTTCACGTTCGAGAACAACGACGTCATCCGCTACGTGCGTCCGCTGATGCTGGTCGAGCCGGGCGACGACATGTCGATCTCGAATGTCGTGTTCCGGAACGTGCGCGTGCACACGGACGATCACGGGCGGACGGAAGCCACGATGCGCATCCAGCCCGTGGTCAACATCTACACGCAGTCCGACAAGCCGGGCCGCATCGCCAACGTGACCGTCGCGGATGTCGCGTTCGAGGGAACGGCCATCCCGTTGCGCTTCTTCGTGAAGGGTGGCGACCGCACCCGGATGACGCGGAACGTGCGGTTCTCGGGCGTGACCGTCAACGGGATTCCGGCGACCGAGCAGACGCCGGCGCGTCCGTCCGGGTGTACGGTGTCGAACGTCTGGTTTGACGGCGAAGCCCGCCCGGACGGCGACGAGCCGCTCTTCGTGCGCGGGCCCTACACGGAAGATGTCGTCTTCGAGAAGGGCGCGACGGAGTCTCGCACGTTGCGCGTCTTCCCGAAAGACGACGCCTGGTGGTGGGCGCGTCGCGACGAAAAGGCGCGTGAAATCGCCGCGTTGCCGAAGGGGGATGTCGACCTGGTGCTGCTGGGCGATTCCATCACGCAGGGCTGGGACGGACAGCCCGCGCTGGAGCGCCTGCGGAAGTCCCGGACGGTCTTGACGCTCGGCTACAACGGCGACACGGTCGGCAATCTCGTCTGGCGCTGTCTCTGGGGCGAGCTGGACGGCTATCGTGCGCGTGACATCCTCGTGCTGATCGGCACGAACGATCTCGGCGGCGGCAACGCCGCGCCGGAGGACGTGTTCGCCGCCGTCCGGAAGCTCGTCGCGCTGATTCGGATCAAGCAGCCGCGCGCACGGCTTCACCTGCTGGCCGTCCTGCCGCGCGACGTCGGCGGAAAGGAGACGCCGCGTCTCTGGCCGGACCGCATCACCGCGTACAACCGCCTGCTGCAAGGCCTGGCGGACGGGCAGCACGTCTTCTTTCATGACATCGGCGCGCGCTTCCTGGATGCGGCGGGCCGGCTGAACGCCGCGCTCTTCTGGGATCGCCTGCACCCGAACCCGTCCGGCTACGACATCTGGGCGGATGAGATCGAGCGGATGCTGCAAAACAGGGGACTTTAAGGTCCTGTTTGCGAGAGGAATGCCGCAAATGGTATAATCTGCGGCATGGAAAAGCTCGCGACAGACGGACACGTGGCAAAGTGGCAGGGCATCTACGAACGGTTCCAGCGAGAACTGCGGGAGGGTGTCTTCCCATGGGGTGTGCCCCTGCCGTCGGAAGAGGCGCTGGTTCGGCGGTACAAGGTCTCGCGCATCACGGTCGTGCGCGCGATGGAGGAACTGCGCAAGAAGGGCCTCATCTGGCGGAAGCGCGGCAGCGGGACTTTCGCGACGAAGCTCGCCTGCGCGGAAACGGGACGGCTCGGCCTCATCTTCCCCAGCCTCTCGTTCGGCGAGATTTTCCCGACGATCTGCCAGGCGCTCATCCGCGCCGCCCAGCGGGACGGCTACTCGTTCGTCTTCGGCGACATTTCCGCGCCGCAGCCGCGCCGTCGGGCGCACGAGGCCTGTCGGGTCGCGCGCCAGTTTGTCGCGCAGGGCGTCGCGGGCGTCATCTTCCAGCCGCTGGCGTTCCTGAAGACGCCGGAGCGCGTGACCCGCGAGATATTGACGCTCTTCCGCGAGGCGAAGATTCCCGTCGTCCTGATGGACCGTGACGTCGAGCAGGCGGACGTGCCGCACGACTTCGTGGGCATCGACAACCTCGCGGCCGGGCGTGCGCTCGGTGCGCACCTGCTTGCGCGCGGCGCGAAGCGCATCCACTTCCTCATGCGGCCGAATTGCGCGTCCGTGATCCGCGACCGGCTGGATGGCGTGATGAGCGCGCTGGGCGAGCGGCGTCCGAAAGACGCCGTCATCGTCGCCGACCCGACGGACGTCGCGACGCTGGCGCCGCGCTTTCGCCGACGGTCGCGTCCGGACGCGGTGATCTGCGAGTCGGACTACGTGGCCGCGCAGCTGCGCAACACGCTGGGCGCGTTTGGGCTGTCGGTCCCGGACGACGTGCGGCTGGCGGGCTTTGACGACGTCCGCTGCGCGCGTGTCGCGACGCCGCCGCTGACGACCGTGCACCAGCCCTGCGAGGACCTGGCGCGCATCGCCTACCAGACGCTGCTCGAACGCCTGCGCGACCCTTCGCTGCCCGCGCGGCGCATCCTGCTCCCGGCGCCGCTCGTCGTCCGCGCCTCGACGCGCTGAACGCGATGGCCTCTGGGTGACGGGAACTGACCTCTCGGTTTACGCGCAGCTGCGCGGAGACACCGCGTTTTTGATATAATACGCGCCCATGAAAGAGTATGCGGTCGGTTTGGTCGGTGTCGGCGCGGTCGGCACCGAGATGATTAAGGTCCTCAAGGAGCGCAAGTTCCCGCTGAAGGGCGCGGTTCAGGTCTTCGCGTCGCGCGAGCGCGACGAGCAGATCCTCGGCGAGACGTATCACGTGAAGAAGGCCGACGAGAACTGCTTCAAGGGCCTCGACATCGTGCTGTTCGCCGGCAAGACCGATGTCGCGATCCTGCTGAAGGACGCTTGCGTCAATGCGGGCGCGAAGATGATCGACAACTCGCGCGCGTTCCGCCAGGATCCCGACGTGCCGCTCGTCGTGCCGCAGGTGAACCCGGAGGATCTCGACTGGAACAAGGGCGTCATCGCGAACCCGAACTGCACGACGGCGATCATGCTGGAGGCCGTCGCGCCGCTCCACAAGGCGAAGGGCCTGAAGCGCCTCATCGCCGCGACCTACCAGGCCGCGTCCGGCGCCGGCGCGCCGGGCCTTGACGAGCTGGAGGGCCAGATCCACGCCTACGCGAAGGGCGAGCCGCTGACGGTCAAGGCGTTCCAGCACCAGCTCATGTACAACCTCATCCCGCACATTGACAAGTTCGACGAGACGAACGGCTACACGCTGGAGGAGCTGAAGATGCGCAACGAGGCGCGCAAGATGCTGCACCACCCGGAACTGCGGCTCTCCTGCACGTGCGTGCGCGTGCCGATCGCCCGCGCCCACTCCGAGTCGCTGAACCTGGAGTTCGAGAACGAGATCACGCCGGAGGAGGCGCGCGAGATCCTGCGGGCGTCCGAGGGCGTGAAGGTCGTGGACGATCCGCTGAACGGCGGCTACCCGATGCCGCTCGACGCGACGGCGAAGTACGACGTCCTCGCGGGGCGCATCCGCCAGGACATTTCGCGCGACGACAAGCGGGGGCTGGAGATGTTCGTCTCGGGCGACCAGCTCCTGCGCGGCGCGGCGCTGAACGCGGTGGAGATCGCCGAGCACCTGATCAAGCGCGGGCTCGTCTGATGTACCTCAAGCACCTCGAGATCATCGGCTTCAAGTCCTTTGCGGACCGCACGCGGCTCGACTTCGACCCTGGCCTCATCGCCATCGTCGGGCCGAACGGGTGCGGCAAGTCCAACGTCTCGGATGCGATCCGCTGGGTTCTCGGCGAGCAGAAGCCGACGGCGCTGCGCTGCTCGAAGCTCGTGGACGTCGTCTTCAACGGCACGGACACGCGCAAGCCTCTCGGCCTCGCCGAGGTCTCGATCACCTTTGCCGACTGCGAGAAGGAGCTGGGCACCGACTACCACGAGGTGACGATTACACGCCGCGTCTACCGCGACGGCTCGGGCGAGTACTTCATCAACAAGCAGCAGAGCCGCCTGAAGGACGTCCAGCACCTCTTCATGGGCACGGGCATCGGCACGAGCTCGTATTCGGTCATGGCCCAGGGCCAGATCGACGCGATTCTCTCGTCCAAGCCCGAAGACCGCCGCGCCGTCTTCGAGGAGGCCGCCGGCATCACGAAGTTCAAGGCCGACCGAAAGGACGCCCTGCGCAAGATCGAGCAGACCGAGCAGAACCTCCTGCGCGAGGCGGACGTCCTGCGCGAGATGAAGCGCCAGATCGCCTCGCTCCAGCGGCAGGTCGGCAAGGCCCAGAAGTACAAGGAGCTGCGCGACCAGCTGCGCGGGCTCGACATCTACGTCTCGAAGCACCGCATCCACGGCTACGACGAGGAGCTGGAGCAGAACGCCCGCAGCCGCAACGAGATCGACGCGGCGATCACCGAGGCGCAGGACACGGTGAGCGCGGCGGAGGCCCTCGCGCAGGACCTGCACGCGCAGGTCCACACGCTGGAGGACCGCCTCCAGGCGCTCGCGGGCCAGCAGGCCGCCGCCGAGGCGGAGTATGCCCGCGCGCGCGAGGTGATCGGCGTCAACGCGACGCGCGTCGAGGAGTACCGCGCCTACATCGCCCGCGACCGCAACGAGATCGCCCAGACGAAGGTGACGCTGGAGGAGGTCGCGATGCAGGCCGAGTCGCTTGACCAGAAGGCGCAGCTGCTGACGGACTCGCTTGCGGCGGCGAAGGAGGCGCTGGAGGCCGAGGAGGCCGACTTCAACGCCCTGCAGGACGCGATCGACGCGCAGCGCGCGAACGTGGAGGCGAAGCGGCGCGAGGTGGCGGACACGACGCGCACGGGCACGCTCGTGAACGACGCCGACGTGAACCGCAACGGCGCGGTCGAGACCTGGAAGGCCGGGACGACCGTGACGACGATGATGAAGCGCGAAGACCTGATGGCGCTTGTCACGGCGGCCGAGAACGACTTGCGCGAAATGGAGCTGAAGCACATCCCCGCGTCCCAGCGGCTCACCGAGCGGCGCATCGCCGCGAGCCAGATGGAGCAGGAGCTGTCGTTCATCGGCCAGCAGCGCGACGCGGCGAACCGTCGGCGCGCGGAGCTTTCGCACACGGTCTCGGGGCGTGAAGACCAGATCGCCGGGTACGAGGACTCGATCCGCCGGCTGACGGACGAGTCGGGCGACCTCCTGTCGCAGCTCGACGAGCTGAAGGAGAAGGCGTCGGCGTTCGTCGACTGCATCAACGAGGGGCGCGGCCAGCGCGCCGAGATGCTGGAGAAGATCACCGTCGCCGACCAGGACGCCGCGCGCAAGCGCGCCGACCTCGACCGCGCGAAGGACATCCGCAGCCGGCTGGAGGTCGCGTCCGCCGAGGCGACGATGCGCCGCCAGAACGTCTACGAACACTTGCAGGACGAGTACGGCCTCTTCGCCGACGCCGTCATGCGCGAGCCCGACCCGGAGTGGAAGAGGGGCGTCGTGCCGCCGATGGAGGAGCTGGAGGGCACGGTCGGCCGTCTGCAGGCCGAGATCGCCGCGCTCGGCCCGGTCAACATGGTCGCCATCGACGAGTGCCGCGAGCTGGAGGAGCGGTACGCGAAGGAGAAGGCGCAGGAGGAGGACCTCTTGGCCGCGAAGGCGCAGCTCCTCGACCTCATCAACAACCTGAACGGCACGTCGGGCGGGATGTTCCGCTCGACCTTCGAGCAGGCGAACAAGAACTTCCAGACGATGTTCACGCGGCTCTTCGGCGGCGGTGAGGCGCGCCTCGTCCTGCTGGAGAACGAGGAGGATCCGCTCGAATGCGGCATCGACATCATCGCGCGTCCGCCCGGGAAGCGTCCGCAGTCCGTGACGCTGCTCTCCGGCGGCGAGCGCACGATGACGGCGGTCGCGCTGCTGTTCTCGATCTTCATGATCAAGCCGGCGCCGTTCTGCATGCTGGACGAGCTGGACGCGGCGCTCGATGACGCGAACATCGGCCGCTTCGTCGAGCAGCTCAAGGAGTTCCTCAAGCAGTCGCAGTTCCTCATCATCACGCACAACCAGCACACGATCGCGGGCTCGGATCTCGTCTACGGCGTCTCCCAGCAGGAGAAGGGCGTCTCGCGCGTGATCTCGATGAAGCTCTCCGACCTCGGCGTCAAGGCGAAGAAGTAAGCCGCCTGTCATGTCCAGCATGGAAAACGGCCTCAGCCAACGTCAGACGCAGACCCTGACCTTGGCGCCGCAGCTGCGTCAGGGGCTGCGCCTGCTGGCGATGAGCCTGCCCGATCTCCGCCGCGAGCTGCTGGCGGAGATGGCGCGCAATCCGGCCATCGACGACGTCGAGCCGACCCTGGAGAAGACGACGCTTTCGCAGAAGGAGAGCGAGAGCGCGGCGGCCGAGCCGGCGCGCGACTGGCCCGATGACGACAATGCGCTCGATGCCGCGCGGCTGGTGGGTTTCCGACGTCCCGACGACTACGTGATCGGCGGCCGCTATGACGGGCGCACGGTGCCGGATGCGGAGGCGATCGAGCGGCGTCAGCGGCTCTTCGACGGCCTTGTCGGCGAGGAGACGCTGGTGCAGCACCTGATGGCGCAGCTGGCGACGTCCGACATCGACGCGCGCGACAGGCCGCTGGCGGAACTGCTGATCGGCGAACTGGACGACGACGGGCGCTTTGCCGGCGACTGGGACGACATCCTGCTCGTCACCGGCGAGAGCGCGGAAAAGGCCGAGGACACGCTGCGGAAGATCCGCGCGTTCGATCCGCCCGGCTGCGGCGCGCGGACGCTGGGCGAGTGCCTGTCGGCGCAGCTTGACCGCATTCCCGACCGGGCGGTGCGTGCGCGCGTCGCCGGGCTGCTGGACCGCCTGGAGGACGTGGCACGGGGAACGGCGGGCGACGCGGAGGCCCTGCGGGCGCTGCGGACGCTGGATCCGCGTCCGGGGCGCGCGTACCGCGCGTCCGCGCGCGGCGTCGAGTACGTGAACCCCGAAGTGCACGTCGTGCGCTGTGCGGACGGCTGGCTGGCGCGCGTGGATGCGCGCAGCCTGCCGGAGATCCGGATCTCGGCGAAATACGTCACGCTGCTGGCGGATCCGCAGACGGATCCAGAGACGAAAGCCTACATCCGCGAGCGGATCGCGGCGGCCAAGGCGATGGTCGAGGCGGTGGCGAAGCGGCGCGACACAATCGAGCGGATCGCGCAGGAGATCGTCGACCGCCAGCCGGGGTTCTTCGAGAAGGGCCTCAAGGGGCTGCGTCCGCTGACGATGCAGGAAGTCGCCGACGCCGTGGGCGTCCACGGCACGACCGTCTCGCGCACGGTGAACGGCAAGTACATGGCGACGCCGAAGGGGACGGTCGAGCTGCGGCGGTTCTTCGTGCAGGGGATTGTGACGGACGACGGCGAGGCCGTGGCGCGCGACGGCGTGCTCGACCGCCTGAAGGCGCTGGTCGCGGCGGAGGACCGGGCGCACCCGCTCTCGGACGAGCGGCTGTCCGAACATCTGAAGGCGGCGGGCTTTCCCGTCGCCCGCCGCACGGTCGCGAAGTACCGCAGCCTCGCCGGCATTCCGGGGGCGTCCGCCCGAAAGGTCACTCCTCCTCGGAAATCCTGACGAGGACGCTGCCGGGCTCCGGCTGGTTCTGATCCCCGTCGGGCGTCCGCGCGGACGCCTTGCGCGCGTGGAGGGGCGTCAGGTCGATGCGCAGGGCCTCCTGGGCCGAGTCGCCGCGGTCGCCGGGCTCACGTTTCGCGCCTGTGACGTATTCGCGGCCGAGGACGGCGTTCTTCGGCAGGCCGAGGTCCTTCGGCAGTTCCGCCGGGTTGGCGATGCCGATCGTGACGAAGACGATGATCTCCTTCTGAACCTTCTGGCGGCTCTTCCAGCCGAAGAGCGTCTGCCCGATCCAGGGGATCTTGTGCAGGTAGGGGATGCCCGTGTCGATGTCCTCCTCGACCGTCCGGCTCAGGCCGCCGATCACCGCCGTCGCGCCGTCCTTCATCGTGAAGTCGGTCGAGATCGACTTTACGCTGATGATCGGATAGCGCGAGTAGGAGGCGTCGTCCTCGGCTCCGACGATCTTGTAGAACCCGTCGTTCGTGACGTCGGTGGCGAGCTGGGAGATCGACGGCACGATCTCGACGGAGATGAGCCCGTCGCGCGAGATCCGCGGCTTGACGGAAAGCGTGATCCCCCAGGAGTAGAAGGCCTGCCCGGCGAAGAGGCCCTTGCCGCGCTTTTCGTCCCGCTCGCCGGGAATCTCCTGGATGCGCGCCGAGAAGTCGGTGTAGGTCGAGCCGCCGGTGTTGCCGCGCTGGCTGGTCAGCTCCACGTTCGGGAACTTGGTCGTCATGTCGACCTTGGCTTCCTTGCCGTTCGAGACGATGACCTTCGGGTTGGAGAATATCTTCGCGTCCTGGGCCGACTCGAAGGCGCTGAGCGCGAGGCGGAAGTCGTCGGCCGAGAGGGTGCCGGTGACGTAGCTCGCCTTGCCGGGGACGTCATGGCGCGTTTCCTTGGCCTCGTCGTTGTTGAGGCCCTTCTTGCCGTTCGGGTTCTCCGAGTGCGAGGCGCCGAGCTCGACGTTCCGCATGCTTGCGCCCCAGCTTTCGAGCTGGTTCCACTGCATGCCGAGCTTGTGCAGGGCCTGCGAGGAGAGCTCGGCGAAGCGGGCCTCGATGCAGATCTGGGCGACGGCGCGGTCGACGGCCTTGACGATGCCCGCGCAGTCGGAGAGCGTCTTCTCGTCGGCCGTGACGACGACGACGTTCGCGCCCTCGAAGCAGGTCGCGATGGGGTGAAGCGTCTTGCCCTTGGCGTCCTTGCGCGCGTAGGCCTGGTTGAAGAGGTCGGCGAGCTCCTTGGCCGAGGCGTGGTTGAGCGAGAAGGTCGTCGTCAGGAGGGGGATGGCCTGCTGGTCCTCGGCGACGCGGTAGATGCCGTCGCGCTCGTCGAGGCGGAACCCGCGCGAGTTGAGGATGGACGTGAGGGCCTGGAGCCACGGCACGCGGCGGAGGGTGGCGGAGACGCGGCGCTGGAAGTTGGTCGATTCGCCCGAGATGATGTTCGCGCCGGTCGTCTTGCGGAACTGCCGCAGGACGTCCGCGACCGTGGCCTCGTCGCAGTCGATGTCGACGAGCGCGACGGGGCCGCTGGCGTCCGTCGGCTTGACGCGCGGACGCTTCGCGGCGAGGGCCGCGTCGTCGTCTTCCTCCTCCAGGTCGATCTCGTCCGTGCGGCTGTCGGCCTGCGGCGCGGGTGCGGGCGCGGCGGCGGCGGGCGGCGCGTTGGTGACGGCGGCGTCGGCGAAAGCGCCGAGCGCGGCGAGGGCTGCGAGAATCGTGAGCGTCTTGTTCATTTGCTGTCTGTTCCTTTCTGTTCGTCGTCGCGTTCGCGCAGACGGACGCGGACGAGGCGGAGGGTCTTGTTGTCGGTGACGCCTTGCACGCGCCAGGTAAAGCGGTAGCCGTCGTGGTTGACGGACACGAGGTCGCCGTCGGCGTAGATGCCGCCGTTGATCGTCACGGCCTGCCGCGCGCCCGCGCCGGACGTCGTGAGGACGCTGCCGACGCGGAGCGACTTGCGGGCCCTGATCCAGCGGCGTTCGGTCGCCTGCGCGTCGTCGGCCGCCTGTGCGGCCTCGGCAATCGCCTCGGCCGTCACGCTTGTCTTCGTGTCGTCCTCGGCGGCGGGGGCCTCGACGGCAACCTTGATGCGCGGCGCGTCCGCAATCGCCTCGCGGTCGCCGAGGAAGCCGATGGGCCAGAAGGGGTTGCGCAGCGGAATCGTCGCCGCGAGCAGGATGGGAAGGGCGTTCATTTCGTCGCCGATCCCTTCTGCCGCATCGGCCATTCGAGGACGAAGACGATCTGCTGGGCGTCCGGGTTCGCCCGCGCCGTGACGGTCAGCGCCTCCAGCGCGACGAGCGGGAACTCCCGTTCGACGCAGCGCAGGAAGGTGACGGCCGCCTGGTAGGTGCCGCTGCACGTGATCCGGATCGGGCAGCGCGCGAACCGCCGCTTCGGCGCCGTCCCGACGATCGGCAGGTCGATCGCGGGCAGGGCCTCGTACTCCATGCCGACGAGCCCGCAGCCGACGGCCAGTCCGTCCACGTGCGCCTTCGCGCGCATGGCGGTCGATTCGAGGAGCGGCTCGATGAGCGCGGGGCGGTAGGCGTCGAGCGCGCCCTCGGCCTTCTTCAGGGCGTCGCGGACCTCGTCGGCGCGCGCGAGGTTCGCCGTCAGCGTCTGGTGGCGCGCGGTCTCGCTCCGCAGGGCGCGCGCCGCCTTTGCGAGCGCGGTCTCCGTCGATTCCAGCGCGAAGAAGTAGAGCCCCGCCGCGAGCGCGCCGAAGACGAGCGTCAGCAGCAGCGCGCGCAGGGCGTTCGGGGCCATGTTCTGCAGGTTCATCGCTCGAACCTCCTTCCCGTGAGGCGGTATTCGACCTCGAACGCCATGAGGCGCGCGCCGCCGGGGGTGCGGGCGGCGTCCTGCCTAAACGCGCGGATCTTCGGGCTCGCCTCCGGCGCGTCGGCGGGCGCGCGCGCGATGACGATGTCGTTCGTGAAGGACTCGGACGCCAGCGACTCCATCAGCGAGAGGATGGGGGCCTCCTTGGTCGCGCGCCCGGCGAGGACGAGCGACGCGCGTTCGACGTAGCCGGTCGGCCCGTAGCGCGAGAGGTCGGGCTTTGGCGCCTTCTTGCCGCGCTTGGGCTTGGGCTGCGGCGGCACGTAGACGGGCGGCGGTGCGGGCGCGGGGATCTCGAGCTTCACGAGCTGGACCTTGAGCGGCATCACCTCCGCAAGCGCGGTCAGCAGGTCGCCGCGCCGGCGGACGGACGCGCGGTAGCAGTCGAGCTGGGCGAGCTCGGCTTCGAGCTCGCGCGTGCGCGCCATCTGGTCGAGCACCGCCTGGTGCGCGGCGTCGCGCGCCGCCATCTCGACCTTGAGCTGGGCGGCCTTCGTCTGCACGAGCATGAGCCGTCCGCCGAGGATCGCCCACCAGACGGCCATGCCGAGACAGGCGAGGAGCGCGAGGACGGGCATCATCACGCGGAAGCGCACGGGCGCGGAGGTGACGCGCTCGCTCGCCATGAGGAGGTTGAGGTGGTAGGACGGGCTCTTCATGCGGTCGCCTCCTCTCCCGCGAGGGCGAGCGCCGCGCCGAGCGCGCCGAGAAAGGCGTGCGCCGCGCCGCCCGCGACGGGCGCGCCGCCCACGGCGGACTTCTCGTCGAGGACGAGTCCGTCGAACGGCGCGGGGGAGACGAGCGCGAGGTGCGCGCGCGACTCGGCCAGCGCGCGCCAGTAGGCCGCGCCGGCGGGAACGCCCATCAGGAACGCCGTCTTCACGTCGATGCCCATCTTGCCCGCGAGGTAGTCGCGCGAGACGGCCAGCTCGTCGAGAATCGGCGTCAGGATCGGTTCGAGGACGGGGCGCGGGTCAATGAGCGTGTCGTCCAGGACGTCCGCCACCATCGCGTCGTCGATTCCGAGCCCCCTCTTCAGGGCGTCGCAGACCGCACGCCAGCCCGGCGCGCCGCGACAGGTGCGCCAGAGCGCGATGTCGCCGCGCCGGTAGCCGACGATGTGGACGCCGCCGTCGGTCACGAACAGGGCGAGCGCGGAGCCGTTCGACGCGGCGAACGCCGGCTGGCGCAGGAGGCTTGCGGCGAGGGCGGAGGGGCGCAGCTGGACGGAGGCCGCCGTCGGGCGGCGGCCTTCGGGCAGGAGGCGCGAGAGCCAGAGGATCTGGTATTCGGGGAGCCCCGCCTCCATCACGAAGCCGCCGTCGTCGCCCAGGGGCTTCATCACGAAGCGCGTGCCGCCGTTCGAGACGGGCACGCCCGGCTCGAACGGCGGCACGCGCTTCGCCTCCGCCGCGGGCGCGGCGGCCTTCGGCTTCTCCTCGCGGCGGA
Organism: uncultured Kiritimatiellota bacterium; assembly: GCA_934635045.1. GTDB lineage: Bacteria > Verrucomicrobiota > Kiritimatiellia > RFP12 > UBA1067 > UBA1067. Next base: position 25,704 of record CAKTZA010000035.1, read on the forward strand.
GGCCGAATCGCTTGGGCTTCGCAGCGGGCTCGTCCGCCGCCCGGTGCGCGCCGGCGGTGAAGTCGGCGCGGAAGGCCTCTTCCGTCGTCTGGGCGAGGAACATGTCGGGAGACGTGACGGCCAGCGCGGCGTGCGGCGCCTGGAAGGCCGCCGGGAGCGACCAGGTGCAGCCCTTGGCGGCGGCTTCCCACGAGTCGGGCAGGGCGTTCGCCGGCGGCGGGACGAACCCGACGGCCGCGACGTGGAGCGCGCCCTTGCGCTCCGTCAGGCGGACGGCCGGACAGCCGCGCGCGTCGCCCGCAAAAAGATCGACCCCGACGAGATCGATCGGCTTGCGCCGCTTCCGCCCGCCGCCGATCGTGATCGTCTTCGTCTTTGTCAGCTGAATCTCCATAAGTTCAAGAGGCCATACAGCAGATTCCATGCCAACGCGGCGGGGAAGGGCGTTAGGGCAAAACGCAACGCTTAGGGGCCAGATATGCTATAATACCGCCATTATGACGAAAATCCTGATTGTTGACGACGAGCCGCGGATCCTCCTTCTGATGAAGAGCCTCCTGAAGGCGAACGGCTACGAGGTCGAGACGGCGCGCGACGGCGCATCGGCCCTTGCGGTCGTCCGCGCGGGCGGCGCGGACGTCGTCGTCACCGACCTGCGCATGCAACCCATGGACGGGCTGACGCTCTTCAAGGAGATCAAGGCCCTGAACGACGCGATTCCCGTCGTCCTGCTGACGGCCTACGCGAGCGTCGAGACGGCCATCGAGGCGATGAAGAGCGGCATCTTCGACTATCTCACCAAGCCGTTCAAGGTCGACGAGATGCTCGCGTGCCTCAAGCGCGCGGAGGAGAAGGTCCGCACGCGCGCGTCCGTCGCGGCGACGGCGAAGTCCGCGCCGCTGCGCTACCGCTTCGAGAACTTCATCGCCTCCTCGCCGGCGATGAACGAGGTCTGCGAGACGATCGCGAAGGTCGCGCCGACGGCGGCGACGGTGCTGATCAACGGCGAGTCGGGCACGGGCAAGGAGGTCATCGCGCGCGCGATCCACAAGTCCTCGACGCGCGCGGGGCGGCCCTGGGTCGCGGTCAACTGCGCGGCCATCCCCGAGAACCTGCTCGAAAGCGAGATGTTCGGCCACGTGAAGGGCGCGTTTACCGGGGCCATCGCCGACAAGGAGGGCCTCTTCGAGACGGCGAACGGCGGGACGCTCTTCCTGGACGAGATCTCGTCCATGCCGCTGATCCTGCAGGGCAAGCTCCTGCGCGTCCTGCAGGAGCGCGAGATCCGCCGCGTGGGCGGCACGAAGAGCATCCCCGTGGACGTGCGCGTGATCGCCGCGTCCAACGCGAACCTGGAGGAGGCGGTCGTGAAGGGCGCGTTCCGCAGCGACCTCTTCTACCGCTTCGCCGTCATCACGATCGACATTCCGCCGCTTCGGAAGCGCCCGGAGGACATCCTGCCGCTCGCGCGGCACTTCATCGCGGCGGAAGTCGGCACGGGGCGGCCCGCGCCCGTCGTCGGCGCGGCGGCGGCGAACGTCCTGCTGGCCTACGACTGGCCGGGGAACGTGCGCGAGCTGGAGAACTGCGTCAAGCACGCGCTCACCTTCTGGCAGGGCGGCGAGATCACGCCGCACGAGCTGCCCGCGCGCATCGTCGAGCATCAGCCGTCCGCCGAGGCGCTGGGCGCGGGCGTCGCGGCGAACGCCTCGCTCAAGACGTTCCTCAAGCAGAAGGAGAAGGAGTACATCGGCCAGATCCTGAACGCCTCCGGCGGCGACAAGGAAAAGGCGGCCGAGACGCTGAAGGTCAACCTCTCGACCCTCTACCGCAAGCTGAGCGAGGAGTGAGCGCGCGTTTTCGCAGAATTGCGAAGGCGAATTCGCAAAAGTGAGAAATCCCCAGGCTTGTCCTCGGCCTCGCGTCGCACAAGTCCCGCACATTCCCCATCCCTCATTTTTGGCACGGAATCTGCTTAAAGGCTTTGCAGCGACCGGCATTGTGCCGATTGCGGCACAAAAAAACAACGAAAGGAACAAACAGAATGAACAAGAAGATGATGAAGGGTTTCACCCTCGTCGAAATCATGATCGTGGTCGCAATCATTGCCATCTTGGCTGCCATTGCGATTCCGAACTTCGTCAAGTACCGCACGGAATCGCAGGAGAACGCCTGCAAGAGCAACATGGCGACGATCCGCACGGCGGCGGAGAACTGGGTCTCGAAGCCGGCGAACGCGGCGAACACGCCGACGCTGGCTGTTCTCGCCCCGACGGACGGTTCGGGCTACATGAAGAAGGAGCCGACCTGCCCGAAGGGCGGCACGTACACGATCACGAAGGATACGGCAGGCGCAATCGTCGTGACCTGCTCGGAACATCCGGAAGCCGCGGATTCCAACGAAGGCGAAGGCAACACCCCGTAACGCCATGTTTGATGACGCACCGCAAAGTGCGCGAAGCGAGAAGGGCGGTTTCCCCGCCCTCCTTGGCTTAAATCATGGCGCTTCACGTCATTAGGCCCGGCAGACGGACGGTTGCGGAGATCAAGGCGATCTCCGACCCGGTCCAGCGCGTCCTGGCGGCGGCGGACTACTTCTCGATGCCGCCGCTGGCGCTGCCGCCGGGCTTCGTGCCGGACGAGGCTCTCCTGTGCGGCCGGGGCGTCGAGTTCTGGTCGAAGGCGAAGGCCCTGCCGCTCGTGAAGGTCGCGGGGCGTCTCACGGTCGCCTTCGCCGACCCGTTCGACCTGCCGTCCCGCGAGGAGGTCGCGCGCGTCGCGGGCGGCCGCGTCTGGAGCGTCGTCGCGGCCGAGAGCGAGGTCGCCGAGGCCCTTGCCCGCGTCAAGGCGAAGGAAGACGCGGCGAACCCCGCGCTCGCGCTCGAGAACATCATGCGCGGGCAGGAGGCGGACGTCGAGGTCTCCGCCGTCGACGCGGGCAAGGCGGACGAGTTCGACGCCTCGCTGGACGCGGCGGGAGAGGCCCCGGTCATCCGCATGGTGAACTCGATGATGATCGAGGCGCTGAAGACGAAGGCGTCCGACATCCACTTCGAGGCGCTGGAGAAGACCTCGCGCCTGCGCTACCGCATCGACGGCGCGCTCGTCGAGCGGCCCGCGCCGCCGAAGGCCCTGCACAGCGCCGTCGTCTCGCGCATCAAGATCATGTCGAACCTCGACATCGCCGAGCGGCGCCAGCCGCAGGACGGCCGCTTCAAGATCCGCGCGCTCAAGAAGGAGGTCGACGTGCGCGTGTCGATCCTGCCGACGGTGCACGGCGAGAAGGTCGTCATGCGCATCCTCGACAAGGCGAACCTCGCGCCGGGCCTCGCGTCGCTCGGCCTCGACGAGTACGCCTACAAGGCGATGAAGTTCGCGATCGACCAGCCGCACGGCATCATCCTCGTCACGGGCCCGACGGGCTCGGGCAAGACGACGACGCTCTACTCGTGCCTGCAGGACCTCAACAAGGACGACGTGAACATCGTCACGGCCGAAGACCCCGTCGAATACGAGCTCGCGGGCGTGAACCAGTGCCACGTCAACGTCGCGCAGGGCCTCACGTTCGCGGGCATCCTCCGCTCCGTCCTCCGGCAGGACCCGGACATCGTGCTCGTCGGCGAGATCCGCGACGGCGAGACGGCCGACATCGCCGTGAAGGCGGCCCTGACCGGCCACCTCGTCCTCTCGACCCTGCACACGAACGACGCGTGCGGCGTCGTCGCGCGCCTCTTCGACATGGGCATCCAGCCGTTCATGCTCGCAAGCTCGCTCATCCTCGCCCAGGCGCAGCGCCTCTACCGGCGGCTCTGCCCGTACTGCCGCACGCCGGTCGCGGTCGATCGCGCGCTCCTGGAGGCGAACAAGGTCGATCCCGCGCCGTTCGAGGGCGTGGAGGTCTTTGGCCCCGGCGGGTGCCCGAAATGCCACGGCACGGGCTACAAGGGGCGCGGCGCGGTGATGGAGGTACTGCCGATCTCGCCGAGGATCCGGCACATCGTCGAGAAGGGCGGCAACGCCGAGCAGCTGCGCGCCGCCGCGCTGGAGGAGGGAATGGTGACGCTGAAGGAGGCGGGCATGATGAAGGTGCGCGCGGGGCTCACCTCGCTGGCGGCGGCCTTCGCCGTGACGGGAGGGGAGTAGGGGGTGGGGAAATAATCGAATGATCGAATGGTCGAATGAACGAATGGGCGAATGGGCGAAAAACGGTTGATTTGACAGGTCTGGAGAGGCAGAGATGGATTCCGAGGAAATCAAGATCAAGGGCGTCAAGCGCATCCGGCAGAAGGAGCTCGTGCCGTTCACGAAGCAGCTCGCGGCGATGAACGGCGCGGGCATGTCGATCCTCTCGACGATGCAGACCCTGGAGGAGCAGTGCGGGAACCCCGAGTTCAAGAAGGTCCTCCGCGAGCTGCTGAAGACGATCGAGGGCGGCGACCCCGTCTCGAAGGGGCTGGCGCGCTTTCCGGGCGTCTTCGACGAGATGTACGTCAACATGGCGCTCGCGGGCGAGCAGTCGGGCCAGTTCGCGCCGATCCTGAAGCGTCTGGCGGACATCCTGCAGAGCTCGGCGCGGCTGCGGCGCAAGGTGAAGAGCGCGATGACGTATCCGACCGTCATCCTGTCGATCGCGCTGATCCTCTGCTGGGGCCTCATCCAGTTCGTCGTGCCGACCTTCGCGGAGATGTTCGCGGGCTCGGGCCAGAAGCTGCCGGGGCTCACCCAGGCGCTCGTCGACATCTCCGACTTCACGAAGGCGTGGTGGTACGTGATTCTCCCCTCGCTCGTCGCGGCCGTCTGGCTCTTCCTCAAGTGGAAGGGGACGGAGCGCGGGCGTCTGGCCTTTGACGAGTTCATGCTGAAGACGCCCGTCTTCGGCGAGCTGAACCTGAAGTCGTCCGTCGGGCGCTTCGCGCGCCTGCTCGCGCAGATGCTCGGCGCGGGCGTGCCGATCCTGAAGTCGCTGGAAGTCGTCGCCCGCTCGCTCGGAAACCGCGTCCTGGAGAAGTCCGTCACGCTGGCGCGCCAGGAGGTCGAGCAGGGCAACCAGCTCAACACGGCCCTGACGGGCAAGCCCTACGTCCCGCTGATCCTGATCCGCATGATCGCGGCGGGCGAGAAGGCGGGCCGCGTCGAGGACATGCTCAACTCCGTCGCCGACGCCTATGACGAGGAGGTCGAGACGCTCCTCTCGACGCTGACGGCGCTGATGGAGCCGTTCCTCATGGTCTTCCTCGGCGGCATCATCGGCACCGTCGTGATCGCGATGTTCCTGCCGATCTTCAACATGGGCTCGCTGGCGCACTGAAGGGGGGAAGGAGGCGTCATGGACGAACAGGCGGACATCTCGAAGCGGCTGGCCCTGGCCGAAATGCGGGCCGAGCGCTCTCGCGTCGTGATGGAGTCCCTCGCGGGGTTCTGCCACGCGCTCGGACAGCCGGCGACCGTGCTCCTGAGCTCGATCGAGCTCCTGCGGATGGACGGCGTCGACGAGGCGGCGAAGCGGGGCGTCCTCGACATGTGCTACGACGCCGCGCTGGAGATCAAATCGCTGCTCGCGCAGATGAAGGAGAAGCGCGAATATGTCCACGAGGCGTATCTCGCCGCGAACGAGCGGGCCGGGACCATGATCGCGCTGAAGGAATGGCGCGAGAAGTCGCCGCCGAAGTTCGACTGGGAGGGCGAAGTGAAGGGAGGGGCCGAATGAGCGAGGAGACGCCGAGGTTCGACGCGCGCCTGAAGGAGGGCGTGGCCTATTTCGAGGAGATGCTCAAGGTGATGCCGGACGACCGCACCACCCTGGAGTTCCTGGTCGTCGTCTATCCGCAGCTCGGCGAGTCCGAGAAGGCCGAAGGCGCGCTCGCCGCGCTCGCGCGCGTTCTCCTGAAGGAGGGCGACCTCGCGGCGGCGGAGGGGCTGCTGCCCCGGCTGGAGGCCTGCGCGAGTCCGGAGGCGAAGGCGCTCGCGCTCAAGGTGCGCGCCGCGTCCGCGCCGCGTCCCGACCTGTCGCCGGAGGTCCCTCGCCCGGAAGTCCGCAGCGCGTTCGCGTCAGCCGTCGCGGGCGAGGCGGCGCTCGCGGAGGAGTTGGGCGAGACGGCGCTGGCCGGGCAGCTGCGCGCGCTGCCGGAGAGCGAACGGCCCTACCTCGTCTCGGCGCTGGCGGCGCTCGCGAAGGAGCGTCCGGGCGACGGCGAGGCGGCGCTCGCGCGGCTTGCGGACAAGTACGGCCTCGTGCCGGTGCCGCTGGACGCCTTCGAGCCGGATCGCGCGCTGGCCGCGCGCCTCCCCGACGCGCTCGTCGCCGGGCGCGGCGTCATCCCGTTCGCGCGGCTCGGCGACCAGGCGCTCGTCGCCACGCTCTCGCCGCATGACGCCGACCTGCGGCGGCTGGTCGGCGAGGCCCTGGGCATGAAGGTGCGCTTCTACCTCGCCGAGCCGTCGGCCGTCGAGGACGCGGTCGAGAGGCTGCGCCCGGAGGGAGGGGAGGCGTAGGCGATGCGCGGCGGCTTCACGCTTCTCGAATGCACGCTGGCGGGGGCGCTCCTCTGCCTCCTCGCGGTCGCCCTGCTGAAGGGCATTGGCGTGACGACGCGCGTCGCCCGCGAGAACGCCGAGACGCTTTCGGCCGACGCCGTCGCGTGGGACGCGCTCTGGACGGCGTTCAACATGGACGACCGCTCGCTCGACCTGGCCGCCTCCGAGCGCGCGCTTTCCGAGGCGGCGGCCCCCGACCTCTACCATGCCGCGCATCCGGCCCGGCTCAAGGTCTGGGTCTCTGCCGTGCCCGGCTACCCGTCGCTCAAGGGAATCGCCGCCGCCGTCGAATGGGGGACGGCGCCCCGCAAGGCGCTGACGAACTTCGTCTACCGCTCCAGCCTCAGGAGGGTCCCGTGGCAATGAGGCGGCGCGGCTTCACGGTCATCGAGATGATGCTCGCGACGGTCGTCACAGCCGTCCTGTCCGTCTCGCTCGCGACGCTCTTCGTCGGCATCCGGCGGCTCGTGCGCCAGGCCTACGACGACGCGTCGCTCTCGCTCGCGCTGCGCGCGGAGCGCGAGCGGGCGCTCTTCCACGCGGTCGCGGAAGGCGGCAGCGTCCACTGGGGCGGGCTCCTCTCCGCGAAGGACACGCGGCTGCCGGGCGGCGACGCGGTCGCCTTCACGGCGACCGGCGTCCAGACGGAGAGCGGGGCGCCGCAGGCGCGCGCCCAGCAACGGTGGACGCGCGCGGCGGTCGGCGACGACCCGCAGACCGTGCGCGGCGCGCCGTCGCTCTACGCGCTGACCGTCGAGCGGGCGTCCGGGGACGAGGTGCGGCGCGCGTGCCTCGTGCTGCCCGTCTTCGGCGTCGAGCAGCCCGCCGACGCGCTGCGCATCTTCTCGGAAGGAGGGGGCGAATGACGGCCTCCCCGTCCCGTCGCGGGTTCGCCCTGCCCGTCACGATCGTGATGATGGCGGTTGTCGCGATCGTCGTCGCGGCCGTCGGCGGCTTCGTCTCGAACGCCGCGCGCCAGACGCGCATCCACCTCGCGCGCACGCGCTGCCGCCTCGCCGCGCAGAGCGCGCTGGAGCAGGCGAAGGTCGAGATCCAGGCCGGGTTCTCCGCCTACGCCGGCGGCAGCGGCGCGGCGACGGTCAAGATCGACCCGCGCCAGGCCGAGGTCTACAACTGGTTCGACACCGTCTCGGCCGACCGGCGGACGATCGGCGCGCCGGCCGAGAAGGCCATCACGCTCACGGACCCGGCGGACGGCGTCAACGGCTGCCGGGTCCGCGTGGCGATCGGCCGCTACGTCGAGCACGCGCACAACAGCAGCCTCGCGATCGTGCCGGTCGTGGCGACGGCCGCCTTCGCCTGCCCGGACGGGCTGGAGGTGACGGCGACGATCCAGGAGCGCGTCGTGTTCGGCACGGGCCAGAGCCCCGTCTTCGACTACGCCTACTTCGTCAACAACTATGGCTGGATGAACGGCAGCACCATCACGATCAACGGCGACATGCGGGCGAACGGCAACGTGAGCCTCTCGGGCGCGACGGTCAACGGGCGCGTCTGGGCGGCGGCGAACGACGAGCTGAACGTGGTCGGGCGGATCTCGCTCTCGTCCAGCCCCAAGATCAGGGACCTCGCATCCTACCGCTCGTCCGCCGGCCGCCGCGCGCGCCCGGACGTCGCCGACTACGACACGCCCGGCGCCTACGACGCGCCGCTGCAGGGCGGCACGATCCGCCGGCCCACCTACTGTCCCGGCGAGTACGACGCCGACGGGCGCTGGCGCCCGATCCCCGTGCCGGGGACGGGCACGGTCGGCGCGCAGGAGGGCAACCCGGTCGTCAACGAGGGCGCGGACTCCCTGCCGATGCCGTTCGTCTCGGACCTCGACGCCTACGTCGAGTACGCGCGCGCGTACAAGTCCGGGGCCGGCGGAACCCTCTCCTATCCCGGCTACACGTACACCGACGCGGCGGGGGCGGAGAAGGCGGTCGCCGGCGGCACCGTGCGCGCGCACCACGCGGGGGCCGGGCCCTCGGGCGACGCGGCGGGCGCCGACAGGGGCGCGCTCGTCCTCGTCGGCACGCAGGCGAACCCGATCGTCATCGACGGGCCGGTCGTCGTCGACTCCGACGTCATCATCAAGGGCTACGTGAAGGGGCAGGGGACGATCTACGCGGGGCGCAACATCCACGTCATCGGCGACGTCAGGTACGTCGACGCGCCGCAGTGGTCGCACCCGGACGGCGACGACGCGGCGGTCGAGGCGAGCAACGCGAAGAAGGACATGCTCGGGCTCGTCGCGAAGGGGAACATCGTCGTCGGCGACAGCTCGACGGACGCGTGGATGAACCGGGTGTGGGACTACATCCGCACGGACGGGCGGCAGTCCGTCGTCCACCAGTACGCCTGCGACCCGAGCGACGCGAACATCGGCTACCCCGCGACGTTCCGGGGCGACTACACGGCCGTCGAGCGGGTGCCGGGGCTTCCGGGCGACCAGGCCGCCGCGGCGCCGGGCGGGTACGACGCGGCGTCCGGCCAGTTCGGCAAGGTCCGCACGCGCCTCGTCGAGCTGGACACCTGGCACGAGGAGCCCGTCTACGACTACTGGGGGCGCTACCTGGGCATGCGCCAGGTGCGCGACACGGCGGCCGAGAACTACGTCGCCTACGACCGGCGCTACTACGAGACGGTCTGCGACGACCGGATCATGCGCTCGCTCAAGGACACGGCGGGCGTCGCGCAGATCGACGCCGTCCTCTACAACAACCACGGCATCTTCGGGACGCCCGGCCGCAGCGGCGCGACGTTCAGCCTCAACGGCTCGCTCGTCTGCCGCGACGAGGCGCTGATCTTCACGGGGAACGGCAGCCGCTTCAACTGGGACATCCGCCTGAAGGCGAAGAGCGGGAACGCGGTGACGGGGAACCTCGGCCTGCCGGTCGGCCCGCAGGAGCCCTACGTGACGGAGTGGATGGAGGTTCCCGACTCCCTCAACGCGGCCTTCGGGGAGGCCGGGCCGTGACGGGCGGCGTCCTGGCCCTGATCGACGCCGGGGCCGACCCCGACTTCGCCGCGTTCGAGCGGGCGGAGGCGCGGCGGGCGTCCGTCGTCTCCCCGGCCGCGTCCGCCGCGGCGCCGCGCCGCCGGCGGCGGACG
>CAKTZA010000036.1 GCA_934635045.1 uncultured Kiritimatiellota bacterium
AATAGACGGCGCACTTCAGTCAATAGGGTACGCAACATTTTGAAGATTAGTCAGTCAGCCAACTGGCAAACTCGGGTATTATCAAAAAAAGGCCGTCGTGTGTAGTAGAGAAATGTCGCAATCTTGTAAGGCTGAAATTCCATCAGATTCAACTTTCGCAGGCTCCACAGTTGCTACACCCGTTGCAGGTGAGGCGCGAACCACAAGTCGCGCAGGTTTCGCGGAACTCGCCCGTCCGCAAGGCAATCGGCTCGTCGAAGAGCGACCCTTCCGCAGGGCGAAGCTTGTACTGCGGAATCCTGCCCTGGAAGCTCAACCCAGAGAGGTACGCCTGTCGGCTCTGCACCCGCTTGTCGGGTATGCGGTACTCCTTTCCGTCCTTGACGAACACCGTGCCGGTCTCGATGAAGTCGAACGTGATGTTGTGTCGGCGGCACTGGTCTCCCAGTCCCTTCGCCCATTCGTAATGGCACGGCCGCGCCCCGTCGTAGTTCTCCCCGCCGCAGAGGACTTGCTCGAACTGTCCGGTGACGAGGTAGCGTTCGGCATCGACCGGGCCGATGAGCGGTGCCGCCATGAAGCCCTTGTGCTTGGCGGGGACGTCGAGAAGAATGGACAGCCGCTCGTCAGCCCGCGTCTGGTTCTCGGTCGTGACCTGAAGCATGACGTTCTCGTATCCGTCGCCCCAATCAGCCGGAAGATGGTCGTGGATGCGCCCAGCCCTCTTCGTGAGGATTCGGAACACGACATCGGGGCGCTTTCGGATCACCGCCCATGCCTCGTCGCGCCAGGCGTCCGCCTCCTCGACGAAGAAGTCCGTGGAAAGCCCGACCAGCAGCTCCATGCCGGGGGCGAGCTTGAAGCGCCCGTCGCGCCCACGCTTCAGCGGCATGTCGAAGTTGGCGTTTCGGGACACCTTTGAGGTGTCGATGCCGCGCATACGGTCGAGGAAGTACATATAGCAATGCTGGCATCCCTCGCTAACCTTATGGCAGCCATGCCACGGATTCCAGATGATCATCTGTCCTACACTCGCTCCAGCAGCCGACGGAGCTGCTCCTTGAGCCGCTCCACCTCATCCCAGTCCTTCTGCTCCTCGGCGTAGGCGATCAAGCCCTCAAGCCGATGAATCTGCTCGATGTTGCTGTCTCTCTGCGGCATCGCCATTGGTTCACCTCATGTTTCTACTCCACCTGTCCCGTTCGCAGAACTTCTCCAGCCGCCTCTCAATGGCGATTTCGCAATCGGTCATCATTCTCATGTCTTCCATAAGTTCTGCCTTGCTCCTTGCCTTTATTAAACATCTGGTTTCATTTATTCTTCTTCATCTTCACCGGCAGCTTCGACGTACTGCCAGACTTATTCGGCGTGGGCTTTCTCGGATCGGTTGAATAACGTTTAACACGGCTTCCTTCTCCACATTCAATCCAGACATCACGTCCCTTTGTGTCCTTCAGATGGAACATACGTTCACCACAAACATCCGCACAACCGGCCCTGAATAAGCGGGGGATCTCGATATCATAATCTTCTGCCCACTCAAACCAGTTTGCACCACGCGCATTAAGTCTATAATTGAAAAACAACATGGGAACGCCAGCACTCCATAACTCAAATGGAACGCCAATTCTTCTAATAACACCATAAACACTATTCGATTCAGATTGACAACCTAACAGCTTGTCCTCTATCTGTCTGATACAAAAGGCTTGTTCAGGTTCTCCAAGATATTCTATTCTACGGATAGACCTTACTATGCTTGTATTCTGTCCCCATTCCATCCATTCATGCAAACCGCAATCTTCTATACCCCGGATTCTTCCAAAGGCGCAAAAACCGCCAGCCTTGTCATCCGGAAGAGACACTTTTATTTCCGTATGTGGATAATTGAATGTCGTTTCAATCAATATGTTTGTCTCATGTCCCACTCCATAGGGCACGACCCAGTCTTTCGCAAACAAATCAAAAGGAATCGGCTTACCATAGTCAGGCACAAACATCATAATGTCGGCATCAATGCATGGCGATAACTTTTGTTTGCGTCTCAGTCGTATTTCTTGAACCTTTGTCACAGGCACATAACGATCCCCATAGCTTTCTTGGAATTTCGTAAGCGGGATATATGGTTTCTTGTAGTATTCTCCACTGATCAATTCCGGGGCCTCATCACATTTCACCCATGTGAAGAAGTCCATGTTTCCATCTTCGTCAGACGTCTGTACGCTGCCGGATGGCAGACGCAACCGCACACCGACACAAGGCAAACCTTTATCATCAACCCAATGAAGTTTTACCCGACGCCAAGTGCGAAGATAAAAGTCCATTGGCAGACATGCTACATCAACAGCTGGTGAAATCACCACCCAATCGACGGTATCATAAACAGGCCGTATAATCCAATAGAAAATCGGCCCCACAACAGTTGGAAGGGTCAGGAATCCTGCCGACACACAATCCATCGGTTCGCCCCAATATGAGCCAGCTCGTCCCCAGCGTTTACCCGCCTCGCGTGTTGACAAGAAATATTCACCTGTTCGAGGTGCCAGACATCCGTTGAGAATTACAGCAATAAACATTACCGCAACAAATCTACCAAGGAGTTTTTTTGACAAGACTTTCATGATTCCTTATACGCTCTGCGAATTGCCTTTCAAACAGTCAGGGCTGATTAAAGCTGGCCCGAACGGGGCAAAGGTTGTGTTCCATGTCCCATTCAAGATTCCTGTCGTTAGGCGTCAAGTTCAGATAGTAGGTAAAGGACACGCCCGTCGGGATGAGACAATATCTATATGTGAAACGAAAGTCTCCGTAGATTTTACCGTAGAGCGCAGAAACGATTTCTCCTCGCTCATTTCTTACAGTGCGAATGCGAAATGAATGACAAGCATTTTTGTCAATATTTGTGTCATCTTGCATTGTCTTTGTCTGCCCAAACCAGATGTTGAATTTACCTCGATAGCCACCTTCGGGAGCCGTGCGTACCTTGAGGACTGCGCCTGCCGGAGGTGTGACTTTGACGATGCCATTATCATTGCCTACAAACTCCACTTGAATGGTGTCTCGAAATACTGGATCAGGTATTCCACTTGGTCCCATGCCCATGCCAAAGTCTTCACGTGGCAACAGTTTGAACTCAATGTCTGCTTGTTCACCTGTTCCAAACGGCGGCATCCAATCACCATTCACAAGGTCATAGGCAAACTTCCTGTCTGACGCAGTAGTCAAGTCTTGTTTACGCTTCGGACGAGCCTCTTTAACAAACAATGGAATTTTCCTTCCAATCCTCTGCAATGTAATCGTTTGGACATCATCATAGGGAAGCCATTTTTTAGAGACAAACTCAGTCATGTTTGTAAATCGTACTTGCAAATACGGTAAAGGGTAATAACCATTTCTGTCAACAACAAAGTATTCGACTTTATCGTCGTAAGCCGTTCCGCAGAAATGAACTTCGCCGTTTTTATCGGTATTATTTGTCACGACGGTATAGCCCATGTCTCCAAAGATGTTCTTGGAGGAAGGCAGGATACAGGCAACCGGCACTCCCTCAATTCCTTCCCCCGTCTCCTCCTCTACGATACGAGCCGCAATAGCGGCTTTCGCCGAGATCGCAATGGGACTTGGTGGAATCGGAACTGCAAATGCACTACCGATCACAACGACAGCCTGTATTGCGAAGATGACCGTTTTCATCCTCGGATTCATTTCAATTCGCCTCGCTCGCGCATACCCTCAATCTGCAACCGTACACAAGCAGCTGTATCAGACTCCTCAAGGTTAGGGTCATTGGAAATGGGATTGAACAATACGCTCTTGAATTTTACGGCATCCCTATATCCCCACGGGCCATAAATCTTCCCATAGTGAGCAGACAGAAGATTACCTTTGTCATCGGTCATAGTCCGAGTTCTGAATACGATGTAAGAATCCTCGGGGAACTCCTCGTACTTTAGGATTTTTTCAGGTTCACGTGCGTGTTCATACTTGAAAAGTCGTGTCCCGTAAACGTTATTGGTGTCGGCCACATAACAACTCTTAAAATCAGACCACTCATCTTTCTTTAGCACGTACGCACCTGCGTATGCTTGATTCGTGAACGCCACCTTAAGCATCCCTCGATTATTTCTCCATCCTGTTTCCGCAACACTGTTCGTATACCACAACAGGACATCTTCATGCGCACCACTTCCATACGGCGGACAGAATCTAAGAGTTTCGAGATCGAGTCCTACCCAACAGCCTTTGGGTGGCTGCATAAGTTTGCAATCATGCCAACACGTTACAGAAGGATTGAGAATACGCTTAATACGCACAATCTGCAATTTGCCATATGGTTGCCACTTGCCGCTTTTCACTACTGGGGGATGCCCCTCGTTCATTTCGGCAAAATTGTACTCGGCGGCGGTTTGATAATATCCGTCCTTGATAATAGAATAAACTATTCGTCCAGTAGTTTTTCCTGATATTGTAAATCTACCGCTGCCATCAGTATATCCTGCGAACTCGGTTCCCATTGACGCCCCTGTATCGCAATACATTCCACCTTGTATCCAAGCATTGCTCACGGCGTTGTTGTCGTTGTCGACCACAACAAATGTCATCTTCATCTTTGCTCCGTCTGCCTCGGCATTCTCAAGGTCTGTCCAACCAAGTAACGTCATTGGACAGATGATGTTCAGAGATACCAGTGAAGCGAGAATTTTATAGTTCATCTCAGGTTTCCTTTCGTGCAGAAATCGTTAAACAACTTGTAGACATGAAAATAAGCCATATCCTTCATGTCGGAATGAAGCCATCGTTGAAGATACCAACGATGATTTCGTCCCCAGCTGTTTGACTTGAATTGTGAAGAATTCAAATTGAGGTTAAAGGTTTCACTCTTGCCTTTTATGACTGGCATTCTTCCCGTCGCACTCGAGACCGCAGGTATGTTGTAGGCGAGTATGTGGTTGATGTCGGATTCTGATATTATTGCGCTGAACATGGCAGATTCGCCACGGTCAAAGACAGGATGCGTCACGATGCTTCCGTTCTGAACCATCGCGTTGGCCTCCTCTGCCGTGTAATGTTTAGTCTGGAATGTTGGCGGCGAGATAGAAACCATTTCCTGCCAGCAATGGAAACCCCAGCCGCCGTCAAGCGTTCCGACGAGAAGGTCAATTCCCTTCAGGACTTCCTGTTTCTGCCACGCACTCGTCGCCGGCGTCAGCATGCCGCTTGTCTCGACAAAAGGCCAAGACGCCTTGAAAGTCGGCCAGTGGAAAATCCTGCTGTATTTAGTCGGTACTTCATTCTGCTCCTCAAACACCTCGTCGCCGTCCGAATAGTAGTTGTACACATCGGTCATGTCGGGAACATCCGCAAACGCGCCACGCCATTTTAACATTCCTCTATCGTCTTCCGGGAACCACCTATGCCAGTTCGCCGCCCAAGAGAGGGAATTATAGTTACGCCATGAAGACGGAACGTATTTTCTGCGAACTGCCGTAGTTTCGTCCTGCAACGTTGCGTCGAATGCCTCGGACGGGATCGCGGCGTCAAGCATGAAATATTTGCTGACCACAAGGCCGTCCTTTATGGCCTTTGAAGCGACCATGTTGCCAAGCGAATGCGCGATGACGATCTTGTTGCCAGAAGCCCCGCCTACAAGATTGGCAAATGCCGATGCACTCTGAAGAGCATTGTATGCATCACGGTGATAGTGCATCGCATTGAACTTGCCGCTTACAAGATTGTAGTCGCCATACCACCCCACCCCGCAGAATCTCGCGTTAGACCCCGACTGCCAAAGGCGCTTGAACATCTCGGCAAACCACGCCCTTGAGTCGTTGGCAGGGACATTGAATCCATGCAGGAAAAACACAGTCGTTCCGTTGCTCTCCGGGAGGTTTCCGCCGAAGCTGCCTTGGATTTGCGTCGAATCGCCGCAGGCACTGCGTATGTTAGAAACGTTATACATCCGCTCAACGGATGACAGGCTCAACGGCAGGCGGAGTTCGCAGAGAGGTGTCGAATCGGAGGAGTAAGGCTTCTCGTAGATGCGGAGGATGATGGGCGAGACGGAACTTATGGAGCTACCGCCGTCTGGGCTGCGCCCTTCAATGAGTACAACGCCCTTGTTCCGGTCTCCCTTCATCAGGTTGACGAAGTTCTCCGGCAGCTCCAGCTCCTCTTCCGTCAAATGCACCGCATCGGCCGCCGCAAGGTTCGCCGTGAGCGAACTGCCGCAGCTCCCAACGCTGGTCTTCAGGAAGTTGGCTACCGTGTCCTTGGTGAGCGACGTCCATACGAGGTTTACCGTGCCATCCTCCTGCGCGAGGGTGAGCGTGCAGTCGCATCCGTGGCCATTCTTTTGGAAAGCCGCAAGTTGCTGTAACGCACGCCCCATGTCGATCCACACCGGCGTGAAGTCCAGCACATCGCATTTGCCGTCGACATGGTTATTGGCGCAGTCCGGCGTGGAGTTCGCTGCAGGAATGTCGCCCTGCGACTCGTTCGTGTTGCCTTCGTCGTCATCATCGTTGTACCAGTGGCGGAGCTGCTTGCCCCTGTATGCCTTCGACTTGTCGGAGTTGTCGATGCCGTCCGTCCTGTTGTAATCCGCCCAGATACCGCCATCGAGGACAAGGATATGAGCCTTCTTTCCTTCTCCGGCGAACGAGCTGCTGGTGTAGTCCTCGCAGATCAAGCCCGCCGGATCGTTCGTCACGCATCCGCAGCAGGTCGGGACGCTCCACGAAAGAAGATAGTCGTAGTCGGGGCTGCCGTCCTCCATGTTCGTGCCGGCGTGGCAGAGGCGGATTTCATACGTCCATCCCTTTGTGAGCATCGCGGTCTTCGTCTCGCATTCGCCGTAGTTCTCGTTCAGCCAGGACTTCGTCGGCGGCGTCTCGCCAGGACCCGATTCCGACACGGGTTCGAGGACGAGCCTGTACTTCTCCGAATGGCTGCCGCTCGGATCGCCGAAGGTGAAGCTCACGGGAACGCGGCTCGCGGGAATGCCGCCGTCGTTCGGGTCGGTCGGGTCGCTCCCGTTCTCGATCTCGTCCTTGTCCGTCACGCCGTCGTTGTCGGTGTCGTCGGATCGGGGGTTCGTACCCCATTCGCACTCCTGGCCATTCGTCAGCCCGTCGTTGTCGCGGTCATAGCCGTAGTCGTTCGTAGGATCGTTGTCGGTGGCGTTGTCCACGAGAGGATTGAAACTGTACGTATGCTCCCACCCGTCGTTCATGCCGTCACCGTCGGTGTCCGGCTGGGACGGGTCCGTGCCGATCAGACGTTCTTCTTCGTCGGTCAGTCCGTCCCCGTCGGAGTCTTCCTTGGATGGATCGGTGCCTGTACCGGCCACGCGCACGATGCTGTACTGCGGATTGATGAAAACAGGCTGGAAGCTGAACTCGTTGCGTGACTTCCTGACGAGGTTCTGGACCCCGGCCTTGGCGTAAACAAGATTCGGGCTGTCGGCCGACACATCCACGTAAGAGAATTCAGACGAACGAAACACCCCGTTCGTGAACGCGAGGATGGTCTGCACGGACACCGTGTTGGTCCCGGAATCGAGAAGCGTCAGCCCCTCGTACTGTATCGCGATGAACGACTCCACCCCGCTCGTGCGGCGAAGGACGCTTACGGACGATACGGAGTTTGACAGTTCCGGTTCCACCCAGCAGGGCGCAAGCAGGAGTGCGGCATCGGATAGGTAGTACGACGAGAGCGAGTATGGGCCGTACTCGATTAGCCATTCCTCGTAGTGGCGGTCTGTGTTGAAGAACATGACACCATTGCCCTGGACAATGAGATCCACGATGCCCTCGCGCCCTATGGACAGACCGCCGTTGGTCAGGTCGTAGTATGCGTAGTTGATACCGTCATATTCGTCGGTGTCCGTTGCCGCGACCGCCGTCCACCCGTTCGTTGTTGATGCCCACTCGGACGCGGACGTCGCGTATTTCGTAAATCCCAGTTCCTCGCCGTCGGGGATTCCGTCGCCGTCCGTGTCGGGATTGCGAGGATGTGTGCCGAGCTGGTACTCCTCGGCGTTCGTCAGTCCGTCGCCGTCGGGATCGCCGGATGCGCCATAGATGCCGGAGCTCGAGGTCGCATTGAGATTGTGCGAGGTCTCCCATCCGTCCGGGAGACCGTCGTTGTCCGTGTCGGCGTTCGTCGCCGAGGTGCTGCCGTAGCGTTCCGCGTAGTCATCCAACCCGTCGCCGTCCGTGTCGGCGAGGATCGGGGAGGTCCCGTAGTTGTCCTCGACGTTGTCGTTCAGTCCGTCTCCGTCTGTGTCGTTTTTCGTTGGATCGGTTCCAAGCTGGTATTCGCGCAGATTCGTGAGGCCGTCCGTGTCGGCGTGGTGGGAAGCATCGTTCTGGTGAGGATTGAGTCCGTATTTCACCTCCCAGCCGTCGGGCATTCCATCGTTGTCGCTGTCCGCATCGAGCGGATCGGTCCCCGCGTCGATCTCGTCCCCGTCCAACAGCCCATCCCCGTCGCAGTCGGGGTTCCAGGGGCTTGTCCCCTCGGTGAATTCGTCTCCATCCGCAAGGCCGTCCCCGTCCGTGTCGGCCCGCTTGGGATCGGTACCCGTGCCAAGGCGGTAGCCAAGCGAAAGCGGAACCGAGAAGCCGGAAACGTCATTGTATGAGTAGATCAGCCGCTGGCTGCGGGAATGGTTGCGGAAGTCAAGCCGCCCCCGGTTGATCACGCCCAGAGTCGGCGTCACGTAGAAGTATTCGTTTGTGACGAGCTCATGGTAGTTGACGCGGATCGGGAAGTTCGTGTCTCCTCCAATGACGATCTGGAATGTCAGACAAGCGTTGGTGCCGCCGACGTGAGAGAGGCCGACGTTTTCGTACTGTATGACCGTGCATCCGTTCGACGGGCATTCGGCGAGACGAACATTCGATCCGAGGTGCGACCGCAGAACGAGATCGACCCAGAAACCTGCGACGATGATGTCGTCCGCCTCCGGAGCGATGTCGGCAGGATCAGGATTCCAGCCGGAAGAGCTGTCGAGGGCGGGAACTCCGTTCGCCGGGACGAGATGGATGCGTCCATCCAGATCGACGATGACGCGGTCGTATGTCCTCCCGCCGATTGCCACGGGGGCGCAGAGGTTCGTTGAGGCAAGGCCGTCGTGGCGGTCTTGCTGATCGAGACACTCCATGAGAACCGTTCCGCCGGAGATGCAGAGCCATTCCGTCTCGCGGACGGCGAGACAGTCCACCTCGTCCCAGTCCGGGATTCCGTCGCCGTCCGTGTCGGCCGACGCCGGATCGGTCCCCATCGCGACCTCTTCCGGGTCCGTGAAGCCGTCGCCGTCCGTGTCCCAAAGGAGCGGCGACGAGCCTATGTTGAGTTCCTGCCCGTCAAGGAGTCCGTCGCCGTCCGTGTCGGCGACGAGAGGATTGGAACCGGCGGCCACCTCGTCGCCGTCGGTCGCGCCGTCGCCGTCCGTGTCCTTCAGAAGCGGATTCGTGCCGGCCGTCCGCTCCGCCAGGTCGTTCAGTCCGTCTCCGTCCGTGTCGGCGAGAATCGGCGACGTGCCGGCGGTCACCTCCGCCGCGTCCCCGATGCCGTCGCCGTCCGTGTCGGTGACGAGCGGATCGCTTCCGTACGCTTCCGCCTCCAGGCCGTCGCCGAGTCCGTCGCCGTCCGTGTCCACGACGAGCGGGTTCGTGCCGAGCGCGACCTCTTCGCCGTCTGAAAGCCCGTCTGCGTCCGAATCCGGGTCAATGGGGTTTGTCCCCCTCACGACCTCGTCATGATCGTCAAGTCCGTCCTCGTCCGTATCAACCAGTTCGGGATCGGTTCCGTACAGCATCTCCTCGGCATCGTTCAGGCCGTCGCCGTCAGCATCGACTGGGTTCTCGACGTTGAAGTCGAAGACGGACACGACGCCCGGAGGCGGGGCCACGGTCACGCGGCAGTCGCCGCAGAACGCCCCTGCGAGAACATTTGTCGAGAGATCCGTTCCGGTCGCCGACACGAGGTCGTATGCGAAACGGAACCGGCCACCGGGCGTCAGCTCGACCTGAAAGGAAATCGGCTTATCCGGCGAGCGGTCGAGCAAGACCTTCTGCCAAGTCAGGAGCAGGGTGTTGGAGGGCGTCGACGAGGCCCAGAAACGGCTCTCCAGCCCCTCCGCAAGGTTCCAGTTGAGCAGCGGCACGATGCCCAGACGGGCGCGCAGGGGGGCAAGGAGGGCGGAATCCGCCGGGATGTCGTTGCGCGGGTCGAACAGCTCGCGCAGGACGCGCTCGTTCGCGTTCGTTGCCGTCTTGGAATCCGCATGGAGGAGAAGCGCACCCGCAGAAGACACGGTGAGCCGACGGACGGCGGACGTGCCGAACGGGAACGCCCATGTGAGATCGTTCGAGATGCAGAGCCAGTCACGCGCCGCCCCGCGCCGCAGCCACCTTTCGCACACGACGGCGTTCGTCGGCATCGAGAAGTCGAATGCGGCGTTCGCAGTCACGGACTCGACCGCGAATTCGCCGACTGCAGCGGGCGTCTCGTCGGTCCCCGTCACGCCGTCGCCACCCGTGCCATGCTCGATGGAGGCGAGGCCGTCGCCCAGCGGTCGAAGCTGCTGTATTCCGGGATTGAGACCCTGCGGCAAGGGCGGGTTCGGGTTTGGCTTGGTTCCCGCCCAGGCGACAAGGGCGGCGATTGCGATTGCCGCAAGAACGCCGTGCAGGCTCTTGAACATCCCGCGAAAGTGCCTGAAAAGGTAGATGCCGTGTTCATGCAGCCAGATGACGCCACACGCCCACAATGCCACCGGCAGCGCACAGAGGCACGCCGTCTGGACGATCCGTCCGAATGATTCGTGAAGTGACGCGATGTCGACCATGCGTCACCTGATGCCGAAGAAGAAGCCGGACGGAGTTGTCTTCGCCGAGAACCGCTCGCCGACGCGCACGTTTTCGCCTCTCCCCGTGAGACGCACCATGTTCCAGTCCAAGGAGTGGAGCCACGCCGGCTTTGCGGCGGCAAGATCGAGAAAGACCGACGCGCCGTTGTCGGTACAGGCGACATTGACGACCCGCCCGCTTGAACGCATCTCGCAGACGCAGGAGAAGACGTGCGCGCGCGGCCCCTTGCGGCCCTCCGGGCTCGCGCCTTCGGCGCTCGGGCAACCCGACGCCTCCGGCGCGGGCGCATTTTCGGCCGATGCTTCCGTGAAGCGTTCGCCCGTCGCATTGTCGGCGATGAACAGCTCTCCGCAATCCCATCCCGCACGGACGGCGACCTCGCCGTCAGACAGTTCTCCATTCCCGTCCGCGTCTGTGCCAAACGCCATCTCGACGTTGTTGGACGCCGTGCCGGTGAACGCGAGATCGAACCTGAACTCGCGCAGTCCCCGTTCCCATGCCGTAAACGCCACGTTCGTCACGGTCTCCGTGTCGGCGTTCGCGACCGGCGGCAGCAGAGGGCGAACCGCCGGGAGGGCATACGCCGACCATGCGATTGCCAACCACGTAAACGTGGCCAACAACAATGTTAAACTTCTCATAAACTCCTTCTTGTCTTTCCTGCTCCGCTTCTCCATCTGACTGTACCGCTGGGTTGGCGGCTTCATTCCCGCCTTCGCCCGTTGCTGCTTCTGCATCGCGTAACCGCCCCTTGCGGGGGTTCGCGACCCGTCGGGAAGCGAACACGCCGAGCGAAGCGAGTGCCGAGCCAGTCTTCTTGTCTTCACAAGTCCCATGTTATCTGACACCTTGTATCAGCGTCTCAAGTTCCTTAATCCTAGACGCCTTGATGACAAAAGCGGTATTGTTGGGTATCCGTGATTCGACGGGGAGAGTGACCGGATTGGGCGTAGGAAGAGTAACGACCCCATCGTTTTTCGCAGTGTAATACGCATAATTCACTCCGAGCAACTTAAACCGCGCGCGCGAGTCATTATTGCTATCAGTAAACAAAATTTTTTCATCGTTTTCCTTTCTCTTGAACTCAAATTTAAGCGGCGGAAATCCAATCATAACCCTGGACGGCCATGTCCACGAAGTGCGAGAGGAGCAGATTCGTCTTGGCGTCAAAGACCGGCTTGTCGTAGCTCTCGGGCAGATCGGCGTTGAGCGCTTCCTGAATGACGGCGCGGACCTTCTCCCTGGGCTGCTCGTCCTTGTACCAGTCCACGACAAGAATGTCTTTTCTGGCTTCGACGAGCTTCTTGTAAAGGTTCTTCGACGCGAGTATTACCTTCTGCTCCTCGGCCTTTGTGAGCTTGCGCCCCTGTATGAGGAGGTCGTATATCTCCAGCTCCTCTTCGGCAAGACCCATTTCGGTCGTTCGCGCCTGTTCCTTCCGTAGCTCCTCCATGAGCTTGAGGAGTTGCTCGTAGTAGTCCTCGTTCTCGCTACCGCCAGCGTTATACTTGTCGATGATGTTGCGATACCGCTGCGAGAACGCGACGCGGGTGACGTTCTTGTTGATGAGCTGCTGAAGCGCTTTTTCGATAAACTCCTTCAGGTCGTCGATTTCAAGTGCCTTGTAGGGCGAGCACGAAATTGCCTTTCTGACATCCTCGACGTCAATCTTGCTGAGATCGATGACCTTGCCCTCGTGTATGACATACCCTCGCTCACCCGCCGCGTTCTCCGCCGCCGTGACGCTCGCATCCAGCACCTGGCTCATGCGTTCGCGCGCCTTTCGTATCTTCGCGTCGTCGATGAGGTTGCAGAAGATTCCGTGGAGATACCGTATGGCGGCGAACTTCTCGCTTCTCCACCCCATCTCGAAAATTTCGGGCTTCGAGGCTTCGTAAAACGCCATCAGCGTATTTGCCAGCACCTTGAATCTGTTTTTCGTCTCGTCCTTCTCCAGAATCTTGTCATACGCCTTGCGGTACTGCTCAAGCTGCTCGATGGTGTCCGTCATCGCGATGATCTCGTCGAGGCGGAAGCCTAGCCCCGCGAGGAACGCTTCGATTTCGCCGATGCAGCCGCCTATCGCGTCGATGAGCTTCTGCATGTCCTTCACGGGGAAATCGTCGCCCTTGTTGCCCTGCGCATAGTCGCTCAACGCCTCGCGTATGAACTTGAACACGTTTACGTAGTCGATGACGATTCCGCAAGTCTTGCCAGGGAACACACGGTTCGCCCGCGCTATGGCCTGCATGAGGGTGTGACCCTTCATGGGCTTGTCGAGGTAAAGGGTCGAGAGCGACTTCACATCGAACCCCGTCAGCCACATCGCGCAGACGAACACGAGGCAAAGCGGATCGTCGGGGTCCTTGAACCGATCCTCGATGTCCTTTCCCTCCGTCGTGATCGCCTGCATCTTAGCGCGGTGGGGCGCGATGTCCAGCCCCTTGGCCGCAAACTTCTTCACCTCGTCCGCCTCTTCGCTGACGACGACGGCCATTTCGACTTTGCCCATCCAGTCGATCCGCGCCGAAAGCTCGTCGCGCTTCTCCTTGGCGTCCGCCTCGTTGCGCTCCTTGACGAGCTGCTTCTTCTCCTCGGCCCAGTAGTGCTGAACCTTGTCGTACATCTTGACGGCGGTGAACTTGTCGACGCTCACCACCAGCCCCTTGCCGAGAAAGCCCCTGCGCGGGAAATGGTGCGCAATGTCGCGAGCTATCTTGTCGAGGCGGTCTTCGCGCTTAATGACCTCAAGGATGCGGCTGGACGAGTTTTCGAGGAGTTCGCTCTCGCGGTCGTTCAGGTTCTCCTCTTCGATGATCTGCACGACGTCATCGTCAAGGAAGTTGTTTGTCAGCCCCACTTCGGGGACGCGGCGGGAGTAGAAGAGCGGAACGGTCGAGCGGTCGGCTATCGCCTGGGCGAAGTTGTACTCGCTTACATAGTCGCCGAACCACTGGTTGGTGAGACGCTTCGAGCCAAGGAGCGGAGTTCCCGTGAACGCAATGTAGTTGGCGTTCGGGAGCCCCGCGTGCATATTCTCCGCGAGCTGCTTGTACTGGGTGCGGTGCGCCTCGTCGACAAGCACGATGATGTCCTTGCGATCCGAAAGGACGGGGTAGCGCTCCTGCCTGTCCCAGCCAAACTTGTGGATGAGGGTGAAGACCATCGGCTTGTTGCCGGACAGGAACTCGCGCAGCTTCTCAGATGTCGCCGGACGGCATTCGTCTTTCTGGCCAACGACTTCCGTCCTCACAAATGTCTTGTGTATCTGGTCATCGAGGTCTTCGCGGTCAGTGATGACGAGGAACGTGAAGTTACCCGTCATTTTCCGCTTCACCTTCCTCACGAACATCACCATCGAGTAACTCTTGCCCGATCCCTGTGTGTGCCAGAACACGCCGAGTTTGCCGTTCAGCTTCTCACGGTTCTCCATCGCCCGCATGAGGTTGTTCACGCCGAGGAACTGGTGGTTCTTCGCCACGATCTTGACGCGCTTCTGGTCGAAGAACACGAAGTTCTCGATGTAGTCGAGAAGCCGCTCCTTCTTGAAAAGGCCATCTACGAGGATCTGAATGGAGATGCCGTGTTCGGCGTATTCCTGGCGGTTGAAATCCTCCTTCTCGCTGTCCTTCCTGAGCCACTCGAAAAAGAACTCGTAGTCGGCATTGAACGCACCGATGCGCGTTTCGAGTCCGTTAGAAAGGACGCACAGCTGGTTGAAAGCAAATATGTTCGGGACGTCCTTGCGATACGAGACGAGGTTCTTGTTGTACGCCTCCTCCACCTTGACAGTCGAGTTCTTGAGTTCAATGAACACGACGGGAAGTCCGTTGATGAAGAGAAGCACATCAGGACGGCGATAGTTGTAGTGTCCGCGAATCCACATCTGGCTCACGACCGTGTAGGTGTTGTTCGCGGGGCAGTCGAAGTCGATAAGGCGGACAATGTCGAAGTCCTCCTTGTCGTCCTTGCGCGTCTTCACCTGAATGCCATTGCGGATGCGGCTCAAGAGGCGGTAGTTGACGTCCGTCATGTCCTCGCCGGAGAAGTCGCGGCGGAGGTCAGCGAAGATGCGGTTGATCTCTTCGCGGTCGATGCAGGGATTGAGGCGTTCGAGGGTGGAACGGAGGATTTCTGGAAGGACGCACTCGGCTGTGCTGGCGCGTCCTGTAGGGCCGGGTTCGTCTTTCGCCTCCGGCGACGGGTCGCAGGCGATGTGCTTCCAGCCGTTATGGACGACGAGCTGGTTGATGAACGCCTTTTCAATGGCATCCTCGGAGATAAACGACTTCATGATTTCACCTCCTGTCCTGTTGGTAGCGACTCCGCCGCCGCCATCTTTCCGCTCATCAGTCGCGGCAGAAGCAAATCGCGCTGGCGAGACAGCAGCGCGTTCTGCCGCTGAAGATTGTCTTTCAATGCGAAAAGCCGTGAAGCCACTTCATCGAATCTTTTAGCCAACTCCTTACCCGGCCATATAATCTTCATTGAAAGAAAATTATTCTGCCTCAATGATGGCACCGTCGCCCCTGTTGCCACCGAAAGGAAATATCTTCTGTTTAGCATAATCGCATAGAAAAGATACTTCCCGATTCCCTCCATTTGTGGAGCTACGCAATAGCATCTCTGATGAAGGTTGAACTTGCCTTTGTAGTAACGCGGCATAAAGCTTGTTCCCTCGCCAGGCACTATTATCGCCTCGCAATCTTTTATCCATTCATTGCTGCGCTTTGTCTCCTGCGACCTGTCGAACAATGGGTAAACGCCGTCTTCTTCCGCATCTTCTCGATTACATTTGCCCGTAGAAATGTCGGCAAGATTCCCCAGCCGTTCCACCTTCCACCCCGGCGGCATCGTCGATGCCGCCCTACCAATCTCGCGCCTCTGCTCCTCTGCGTCTCTGCTTCTCTGCGTTAAATTTTCCGCCACACCCGCGTCATGCCCCGGGAATCGTCGCCTCACAAACCACTCCTTGTAAAGATGCTCGGCCATGCGCTCCAAGATGGCGATGCGCTTTTTGTTGTTCTCGATCAGGTCGTCGTACTGATTTAACTTTTTGCCAATAGCGCATTGGGTTGAAAGAGGCGGGAGAGGCACCTCAAGATTTACTATATCCGGCATGTTGACATGCGACACAGTCGAACCATGACTTATTCCCAGCAATCTCTCTTGAACCTTCGGCGATATTATGCAATAGGCTAGATATGCAGAATCTGTAATCTTGTTGTTTGGTCGGATTAATACTGTTCTTTGCCCTAAGCATACTTGTTGCCCATCGGTAATTAAGGCTGTATTCCCAGCAGGAGCTTCTCGCGCAAAAATTATATCGCCTGCTTTCGGTACAGCACGCTTATTGCGTCGGTCATATACCTCCCTACTTACGCGGTGCATTTTATCGAATATCAATCTTCCTCTTCCCACATTGGGAGTTCTGACCAGCGGATAACCCTCGCCCTCATCTGGGGCGGTTGTGTGCGGACAGTCATAAATCTCGCAAATCTCCCCCAGCCTCACCTTCGGCCAAGGGGCGGCGGCCGCGACGGAGCACGACACTGTCGGCGGCGTGGGGACACGCCGCCCTCCCGACGCGGGCGCGACAAAGCGCGGCCCTCCCGGCTCTGCGCGCGCTCCCATTTTACACTTTACACTTTCCATTTTACACTTTCCCGAGCGAGCTGCATCATCAGCGTCGCCTTCTGCCTCGCAACTTCTTCCGTCAATTCTTCCGGCGTCGGCAGATTCAATTTGTACTTTGTCGCGAACGATCTTTCGTTACCTTTGAGGATCGAATAGCGCGCTATGTCTGGGTCGGTGTCTGCGCAGAGCACAATGCCTATCGTGGGGTTGTCGTCCGACTGCTTCACCAGCTCATCGTACATTCTGACATACATATCCATCTGCCCTACGTCCTGATGTGTTATCCGGGACATCTTCAGGTCTATCAGGAAAAAGCACTTCAGCATGAAGTTGTAGAACACAAGGTCGATGAAATAGTCGTTGCACTCCGTCCGCACAAGTCGCTGCGATTCGACAAATGCAAATCCCTTCCCCAGCTCCAGCATGAATTCCTGCAAGTGGGTCAATATCGCCTTTTCAAGATCGTCCTCTACAAGACCTTGCTTTCCATGAAGGCCGATGAACTCAAGCACCGACGGATTCTTGATGAACTCAAGCTTGTCCTTCTGGAATGCCGCAGTCTTGCGCTTCATCTCCGCGATGACAGGAAGCTTGTCCGCCTGCGAGAGGAGCAGCCGTTCGTAATACTGGGTGGATATGTTTCTATCTAGCGTCCTCACGCCCCAATGCTCGTTGGACGCCTCGTTTATGTACCATTCACGGGCAACAGGGTCTGAAACACGCATAATCAGCCGGAAATGCGACCAGCTGAGATTTGGCACACGCGTGTGCCAAATCTCGCTATCAGGGAAAACAACATAGAAAGCGCGAAAATCACGTAGATTTCGCCCCGAATAACCCTCGCCGAATTCTGCACACAAGTGTGCAGAAAGTTCTGCAATCGTCCTTTTCCCGTATTCGGCTCTAACCTTTCCGCCCTGCTCCTCTTCGACAATCCTTCTGCCGATTTTCCAGTTCTGGTCAATCTGGACGGCGTTTATCCCTGCGTATGCCGCGCTTCTAGCCTCGCTGATGATTGCCTTGATGTCGGCAAGAAGCCTCGAAAACGCCGTTTGTTCTATTACTTGTTCCCCTGCTTGTTCCCTTGACAAAGGAACAAGCGACCCCAGATCGTCATTTCTCTGTATCTGTTTCATCACAAATCCCTCCCGCCGTCGCCAAGTATCTCCGCCTCCAGCCGCCGCGCCTCTTCGCCGAGGGTGCGCAGTCCCTCGTTCATCTTCGCCATTTCAGCTTCGAACTCCACCTCGGTCATGCCGTCATCCTCGATGACGACGCCCACATACCGTCCAGCGTTGAGTGAGTAGTCCTGATCGCGGATGCCGTCCTCGCCGTCGAGCTTCGCCACCTTGCAAAGCCCCGTCACGTCGCGGTACTTCCCTTCGGGGAAGCGCTCCTCAAGCCAGGCCACCGCCTCGGCGTTTCCGTTCTTTTTATATTCGGCCTTCAGCGCCTCGAACGCCGCCGTGTCGCCCTCGTAGAGGCGCGTGATGATGCCGAGGTTCTTGATCTGCCAGTCGCTGAACTTCCTGTGCGCACGGTCAACCTGCGTGAACACGCCGCGAGCATCGACAAACAGAATCTCGTCCTTCTTCTTTTTCCGCTTGTCGAAGAACCAGAGAGTCGCGGGCAAGGTGACGGACGAGAACATATTGCTCGGCAGCGTCACCATCTGCGAGATGAGTCCGTCCTCGATCAGCCGCTTGCGGATTTCCAGCTCGCTGCCGCCGGCGTCGCTCGCCGAGTTCGCCATGACGAGCGCGGCCTTGCCGTTGGCGTTCAGCGCCGTTGCGAAGGAACCGATCCAGAGGTAGTTGGCGTTCGGCACGGTCTCCTTCTTGTCGCCGGCCTTGCCGCCTTTCTTCGTCTTGTTGCGCGGGACGCCGTATGTGTTGAACCGCTTGTCGTCCTTGACCTTCTCCACGACGACCTCATCCACGTTGAACGGAGGATTGGCCATCACGTAGTCGAACTTGCCGAAGGCATCGTAGGGATCGGAATAAAACGAGTTGGCCTCGGTGATTTCGCCGCGCACGTTGTTCAGGAGGAGGTTCATCTTGGCGAGCTTCACCGTGTCCGGCTCTTTCTCCACGCCGTAACAACGGAAGTCCATCGCCTTGCGGCTGCCCGCGTTGTGCCTGTGCATGTAGCGGGCGGCCTGAACGAACATACCGCCCGACCCGCAGGCGGGGTCGAGAAACTTCTTCTCGCCGGGGACAGGCTGGAGGACTTCGACCATATACTGCACGACCGAGGCTGGAGTGTAGAACGCGCCGCCGTCCTGTCCCTCGGCGAGGGCGAAGTTGCCGAGGAAGTATTCGTAGATCTCGCCGAAGAGGTCAATAGATATCGTCTCCGGGATGTCCTTGAACACGCGGACGATTTTTGAGAGGAGTTCCGGCTCCTCCTCCGGCACGAGCTGTCCGTAAACCGCCTTGGGGAGAACGCCCGCCATCTTGGGATTCTCGCGCTCTATGGCCTCCATCGCGTTCTTGACGAGAGTCGCCTTGTAAGCGTCGTCAGGAGCAGTGTTGATGAAGTCATAGTAAGCCTCCTCCGGGAGATAGAATCCGCATTTCTCGATGGCGATTTGGCGCGGCGACTTTGCCATGCGGGAGTTCTTCAGCTTGTTGAACTCGCGGTCGATCTCGTCCTTGTGCTGCTTGAAGAGGATGTCCGCGTACCGCAGGAAAATAAGCCCCAGGATCGGCTGCCCGTACTTGTTCGCGGCAAGGTGCGCACCCGCGCGCAGCATATCCGCCGAGTGCCAGAGATCGTCCTTAAGTTTCTT
Organism: uncultured Kiritimatiellota bacterium; assembly: GCA_934635045.1. Lineage (GTDB taxonomy): Bacteria > Verrucomicrobiota > Kiritimatiellia > RFP12 > UBA1067 > UBA1067. The sequence goes on from CAKTZA010000036.1 coordinate 19,306, forward strand.
GAGTTCGGAATCAGTCATTGCGCGACCTCCTCGCCCTCTTCGCCTCTGCAATCTGCCCGCTTTCAGACTCGTTTGGCACATGGTCAACGATGTCGCCGATGTTGCATTGCAGCGATTCGCAGATACGATCAAGGATACCTACGCCGACGGGTTCGCCTTTAGACATCTTCGCAAACGTCGCGGGCGAAACACCAGTAGCCTCGCGCAGATCTGCGCGAGTCATGTCACGGTCAATCAATAGTTTCCACAGTTTCTTGTAGCACAATGCCATGTCGCCTCTACTCCCTTCTTTGGGGAACGGCGGATATTATAGCATTTATGCCCCCAAAACAAAATGCCCACGTGAAAAAAGATTTCACAATTGCATATCATTCATATTCAATAAGATTCTCCAACTCGGCAACTATACAACACTACTTTTACGGGCTGACATCAACCGGTTGCTTCGCATACTCTACTGCTGTTCCGTCTTCAGAATCTCCCTCAGATGTGCGCCACCCTCTCCTTTTTTCAACCCCCAGCTGAAGCCCGCTCAACAGGCCAACCGCTCAAGGCAGAACCTCCCGGTGTTGCACTGGAAACTTGTGCGCGCGCATGAAGTCCTCTTGTGGCCTTGAATCTGTCTATGAAACAAGGTGCGCACACCAGACTTACAGTTTGCATAGGAAAGCGGCAAAACGGGCGTTTTCCTTGGAACCGTCGTGTTGGCTAAAGTCACACGGCGGAGATACTTCGCGGGCTGAATTGCCGCCAAAAAGCCTCGCCGCGCGGTCGTTGCCACACACGACAGAGAACTCGGCAGGATCGAAATCAGCCCGACAATTGGGCTTTATACGCAAACCCATAAAAAAGAAAACCTCGGAGTTCTCTCCGAGTTAGATTGGAATTGGTGGCCAAGGCCGGGATCGAACCGGCGACACACGGATTTTCAGTCCGTTGCTCTACCAACTGAGCTACCTAGCCACAGATGCGCCTGTCAAGGGTTGAATGGTAGGGGCGCAGGGATTCGAACCCTGGACCCAGTGATTAAGAGTCACTTGCTCTACCAGCTGAGCTACGCCCCCATCTCACCTTGGCCTTCACTGGAGCGAGGAACGGGATTCGAACCCGCGACAACCACCTTGGCAAGGTGGCACTCTACCAACTGAGTTATCCTCGCATCGCGAAAACGGTGTGTAGTATATCATATCCGTCAGACGCGCGCAAGGGGGTACCTAAACTTTTTCAAAAAAAGTTAACATGGCTCAGGCGTTCTTCACCCAGGCATGCGCCGGATCCATCGAGCTGACGAGGCCGCGCCCCGTGGCGCCCGCCATCGTCCAGAGGTAGTACATGTTGTAGCCCGGCGCGCCGACGAGCGGATGGTACCCCTCGGCAATCGCAACCGTGTCGTAGCTGGTGACGCGGTACGCCTCGTTCAGGCGCTCCCCGAACTTCTTCGCCACGACGCCCTCCGGCGTGTAGACGCTCTGGAAGCCAAAGCCCTCGTTGGGCGTCCCCGCGTCCGCCCCCACCTTGTCGAAGAGGTAGAAGTACGTCTCCTCCATGTCGAGTTCCGCCGGCGGATTGTTGACGTCATGGCGGTGGCTCGGATAACCCGACCAGTTGCCGCTCGGGATCATGCCCTCGCCGATGTAGAAGTGCTCGGAGTCGAACGTCTCGTCGAGGATGATCTCCGACGTGCGCGTCCAGTTGTCCTTGCCGAGCGCGATGTGCCGCGTGTCTTCGGGACGGATCAGCGTCGGCTTCGCCGTGTCGCGCGTCGCGGGCGAGCCGTTGTACGCGAGTTCGACGTCCGAGCGCGCAATAATCGTGTACGCCGTGCGGCGAGGCAGGTAGAGGCAGTGGGGCCTGCCCGTGAACGGGCTCTTGCGTCCGTCCGTCACCTCGAAGCGCCAGCCGTCGCCCTCGGCCGCGAAGTTGCCGCCCATGAGGACGAACGCGACTTCCGTCTCGCCGGTCGCACCGGCGTAGGTCGTTCCCTGCGCGAGCTTGAGGAGGCCGAATTTCGTCAGCGCCATCTTGTACTCGCCGACGTCGAAGATCTTGTTGTAGCCCTGCACGGGCTTGAGGGGGATTCTGAGGTTCATGTGTCTTCTCCTGTTTGGTTGCGTGATGTTACTCGACGAGGTGCAGTTCGATGTTCAGGTTGCGGCAGAGCGCGGTCAGCTCTTCCGTGCGATCGCCGTACATGAGCGCGTAGTGGTGCTCCCAGCCGTTCTCCATGACTTCGCGGCGGACGGCCTCGCAGCCGGCGTCGAACCTGATGTCGAGTGGCGTGCCGCGCACAAAGAGCTTCGTGTCGAGGCCCGTGCCCGTGCAGACGAGCATGCGGAAGCCCGTGCCGTCGCGCGTCTCGCCGAGGCGCGCGAGCGTGACGCGGCCGGGCTTCAGCGGGAACTCGCCCGTGCAGCCCTTCACGCCGCCGCCTTCGACCGTCGCCGAGCAGTGCAGTTCGGGCCGGTAGCCGGGCTTGCAAAGCGCGCACGGCGCCGCGCCGCAGTGCCAGACCGTGCCGTGGTCGCCCTCGCAGATGATGAGGTCGCAGAAGAACGGCAGGTCGCCCGAGAGGATCTGCCCGATGCGCATCATCACCGCGCCGTAGACGTCACCCTCGCACGCCGTGAGGTAGCCGTGGTTCGTGAGGTGACCGAGGGTCGAGCAGACGGCGATGCCGTAGAACTCGTCGAGGATGACCTCCGGCCAGCAGCGCATGGCGAACGTGTCGACGAAGAACTTCTCCTTCAGCTTCATGACCGCCGCGATGAGGCGCGCGGACTTCTCCTTCTGGTCGCCGCGCGGGCCGTCCGTCGGATGCGTCTTCAGGTCGCCGTCGATGAGCGCAAGCCCCTTCGCGACCTCGTCCGCCGTCAGGCTCTTCGCGACCGTGAAGAGCTCGTGCTCGGTGATGATCTTCACTTCGGGACCGAGCGTCCGGCGCAGCATCATCTCGTCCACGCAGCTCGTGAAGAAGCCGGGGACGCGCCCGCCGATGAGGCCGATGCGCATGCGGCCGAGGGCCTTCATCGCCTGGGCGACGCGGATCTGCCGCATCAGCTTCTTCTCCGCCTCCGGCGTGCCGGCCTGGGCGTGCACGTAGAAGTAGGGGATGCCGAGCCGCCACATGTGGTGGGCGTTCATGTTCGCCGCGCAAAACGAGTTGTTCTGGAGGCGCCCGCCCTTCGGGTCCGGCTCCGGCTGCGACCAGAGCAGCACCGGCACCTTCAGCCGCTGCGCGAAGAGCGGCGGCACGACGCCGAGCGAGAACGTCAGGAAGTGCGCGACGATGAGGTCGGGACGGTCCTTCTCCCACTGGTCGAGGACGTCCAGCGCCTCGCCTTCCAGCGCGAGCATGTGGTCGGGGCCGACGACCTCGACGTCGGGGAGCGTGCGCAGGAACTTCAGCGCGTCCGCGCGCGCCGCCTCCAGCGTGTCGTTCGTCCAGTTGACCTTGGAGAGCGGCAGGTAGCCGATTTTGAATGCCATTTCGTTTCCCTTCTGTGGTGTGATTTGACGCCCGCCATTATACTAAAACGGACGTGAGAAAGGGATGACGAATTGTGGTTGATTATGAGAACATTTGAGAAGAGCGGGCGCGAGAGGAATGCGGCGGCTTCGCGAAAAGCCGCCGATCCGTCCGGCTCATTTCAGGACGAGCGTGAGCGAGCCGACCGCCTTGCCCGTCAGCGGACGCACGAGCGGCACGGTCACGGTCGCCTCCGCACCGTCCGCCGGCAGTTCGGCGACGTCGATGACGCCCTGCGCGATGGCCTTCGGCGAGTCCTTCTCGCCGATCATCTGCGCGAAGGCGTCGAGCGGCGCGGACGCGACGTCGGCGTAGCCGACCATCGCCTTCTCCATGAAGTCCGCCCCCATCTTGAACGCATACTTCGCGACGAGCCGCAGGAACCGCCGCGCCTTCTGGACGGAGACCGGTTCCGTGATCGTCACCGCGAGCCCGCAGTGGCCCTCGACGTCCTCGCGGAAGAGAATGCGCTTCGCCCATTCTTCGGACGCGAAGTCGGCCTGTCCCTTTCGGAAGACCATTTCGCGCGCGGCCGACTTGCGCGCAATGCCCGCACGCGGCCAGACGAGGTCGACGACGCCGAGGTTCCGGCTCTTCAGCAGGCGCCTTTCGGGCACGCCCGTCAGTTCGGCTTTCGCCAAGAGGATCTCAACCGTTCTTTTCTTCATGTCCGTATTATAGCATTTCTCCCGCCCGAAAGGTCTACGCGGCAGGCGGCGCGCCTATCGCAGGAGAAAGAGCGTCCCTCGCCACGGGAACTCGAAACAGCCAATGTCGACCTTCCCGTGAACCACGCGATGCGCACCCCCCAGATCCGTCGCCGCCTCCATGCCGTCGGACAGGACGCCCGCGTCGATCAGCGGCGAATCCGGCCGCAGGCGGTAGTTCCCGACGGAAGCGTCCCGGAACTTCGCATCCGCACCGAAAACGTTCCCCTCGCCCGTCGGCAGTTCGTCTTCCGGCCCAAAGCAGAACAGGAAGCTCGCGGCCCGCGCATTCGCATCGCTCTGGGTTTCCACGTCGTTCCGATCACTGCCGACATTTCCCGAAAAGCACGAGTTGACGAGGGTTGCCGACGAGCTGACGCTGACAGAAACGCTGACGCCGCCGACGCCGTTCGTCGCGCGATTGGCGGTAACCGTGCAGTTCGACACGACCGACACGCCGCCGCCCATGTTTGGCGCGATGGCCAGTCCCGCCGCCGGGAAGTCGGGGCTGGTGTTCTCCGCGATCAGGCAGTCCGCAATCAGGCCGTTTCGCAGGAGGACACCGACGCCGCCCTGCTGACGCCTCTTGGCCTCTCCGCCTCGCAATGCGCTTCTGTTACCGACGATGCGGCATCGCTGCATCGCTCCGCCCAAGAGGCAGACGCCGGCACCGCCCGCGTGACGATAGGTCTGGTCGTCGACCAGCAGCGTATTGTTGCTGACGACGGAATCCGTCAGGAGGCCACCTCGCATGCACACGCCGCCGCCAAAGCCGTTCTGGCTCACCTCGATGCGGCAGTTTCGGACAATGCAGTTCGAGACCGTGCCGGACGCGAGGAAGACGCCGGCGCCAGCGCCATCCTCCTCGGAGGCGATCCCCGACGAGCCGCCGTCAACAGCCACGCCCGACAGGACGGCTCCGGCATCCGACAGGGCGAAAACACGTCGCAGGACGCCCGCCGCCGGTTTTCCCGCGCGGCAGAAGACCGTCTTCTTCGGGCCTTCCTGCGACACGACCGTGACGGCGTTCGAGAGAATGATTTCGACATCGCTCGTGTAGGTGCCGCGCGCGACCTGCACGACCGAACCATCCCGGACATACGCCAGAGCCTCCGCCAACGAGGTCGCCGCCGTCCGGGGTGAATCGAATGGCGCGACGGGCGTCTGACTGGGGTTCAGATCCGGGTTGACGACGTAGACTGTGCGCGGGCAGACCTCAAGGCGAAGGCTCGGAGCCTCGTAAGCCACGCCGTCAACCGTGACCGTCAGTCCGATCTCGATCAAGCCATAGTTCGAGAAGACACGAGAAAAGGACATCGCAGACGACACCTGTTCGCCATTGACCGTCCACGCATACGCGGCGGCCGACGGCTGCGGATAGACGCTGGCGGTGAACGTGACCGCCTCGCCCCCGAAGACTCGCGCGTCCTGCGGCTCGGCGAGAATCAGCACCTCATGTCCGTTGACCGCGTATTCATAGCAGCCGATGTCAATCGCACCGTCCAAGACTCGTGCATTCCCCTTGAGGTCAACCGTGTCCGCCAGCCATGCATAGCCATCCGTCGTGCCGGCCCCGAACGAGGCCGAATTGGCGATCGGCTCATAGGTGCCCTGCCGGAACAGCACCGCATCGGTCATGTTGTCCGATGAGCTCGCGCCCGTGAAGGCGTCGGCGCAGATGCAGTTGCGGGCGACGACGTACGACCGGCCTGAGAACTGCTGTTCGCCGTCCGCCGAATTTCCCTGAATGAGACAGTTCACGAATGTGGCGGACTTCGACTTGGTCCAGACGCCGCCGCCAATGCCGGCGACGTTGTTCACGATCGTGCAGTTGACGACCGAGACCGCCACCGAGTCGATGGCCAGTCCGCCGCCGACACCGCACAGGCTCGTGCCGCCCTTGCTCGTGTTCTCGGCAATCAGGCAGTTCTCGATCAGCGACCCCGAAGCCAAGGCGTAGACGCCGGCCGTCGCCAGCCAGTCAGCGCCCCAGTCGTAGAACTTGGCATTCGGCGCCGCGTTGCGGACAATCTTGCACCGCCGCACGTTCGTCGCGCCGAGCAGTGACACCGCGCCGCGCGCATACGCCGTCGCAATGACGTTGTCGCCGATCTCGCAGTCGACCAGTTCGCCGCCGTAGAGGCAGATGCCGCCGCCATAAGCCCGCGTGTCGCCCGTGGCATCAATGCGGTTGCCCGTGATCCAGCAGTTCGTCACGACGGCGGAAGCACCAAGCACCGCGACGCCCGCACCATAGCAGACGGCGGAGAGCTGCACGTTGTTCGACACGACGCACGAAGCCAGCGTACCGCCGTTCGCGCCGATGAGCACACCCGCGCCAGCACCCGGCCACGAGGTCGTTCCGTTGTCATTCTGGCGAACGCGGCCACCCGTGACGGTAAAGCCCTCAAATCGCGCCTTGGCATGGTTGATCGACACGACACGCGCCACATTCGTCGCGGACGGGTTGGCGCGCCGGATCACCGTCGCCTCACGCCCGTCCTTTGCGCGCACGGCAATGCCCTTCGTCAGCGAGAGCTCCGCGTCGATCTCATACTCGCCGGCATGCACCAGCACATCGTCCGCACCCTCTTGCGCCGCGTCGATGGCGGACTGAATGTCGGCGTATTCTCGTTCGGGGCCAACCTCAAGCGTCCGGGCCTGAAGGGTCGCGACGAAAACAGCCGCCAACAGTGCGGCGGACGCAACCACGGATTGTCTTTCTTTCATTTGGATTTCTTTCATTTTGACTTACTCCTTCCAGTCCTGCTCGGTCGCGTAGACGCGAATCCAGTCGATCCACGTGCGGACAGGCAACGCCTTCACGTCAACCGAACCGGCCCATTCGCCACCCAGCTGCATATCGAGGAGGAAATAGAACGGCGTCGTGAACGGCCATTGGTCGGCGTCTCCGCCGTCCGTCTTCTCGTAGCGGAACGTCTCCTCGCCGTTGACGTACCAAATGAGCGCGGTCGGCGTGCGCCGGAGACCGTAGACATTGAACGCGCCAGGACAGATCGTCGCCTTGCCGCCCTGCTTCGGCTCGCTGCCGCGCTTCTTGTGGTACGTCCACCCCGAATGCGCGGTCTGATAGACGAACGGATCGGCGTTCAGACGCTCAACGATGTCGATCTCGCCCGTCCACGGCCAGCCGCGTCCCTGCGCATCGCGGTCTTTCGGCAGCATCCAGAAAGCCGGCCACGCGCCCGCCGCGTCCTCGAACCGGGCGCGGATCTCTACAAGCCCATACCGCAGCATCGTTCGCGCGTCCGCCTCTCGGTTCCACACGCCGCCCGTCAGGTAGGGCCGCGGATCGGCGTTCGTGTCCGTGTTCGCCCGACCGACCAAGACCAGACAGCCGTCGCGCATCTCGACGAGGTCAGGGCGTATCGACATGTGCCGGTTCCAATCCGCCCGGCCCGGCCCGATGCGCGACCACACGTTCGTGTCGAGCGGGCCGTCGAATTCATCGGCGAAGGACGGCGTCGCGCCGACCGCGCGAAGCTCCATGCCCATGGCCAGCGCGGCCGCGAACAGCGCGGCCGCGAAACCAGCGCCGGGCTTTCTCTCGTTCATGCTCCTCATCTCCTTTCCAATCTCATGTTTCACTCGAACGCGCCGAGGTTGCGCAGACGCAGCACGTCGGGGTTGCGGGCGAGCGGCACGAAGGCGGCGCCGCGCACCGTCTGGCGCGGCATGGACACGGCCAGGCCGACGACCTTGACCGGGTAGGCGACGTCCGTGCCCTTCTTCCCCCGCGCGTCGCAGCGCCAGAAGCCGCCGCGCGCGTCCACCTCGCTTGTCCTGACGCGGCTTCTCGCCGAGAACGGGAACTGGATCGTGCCCCACCCGTCGAAGTTGACGCGGCCGTGCGCGCGGCCGTCGCCCTCGTACCAGACGCCCGTCGGCGTGAAGAGCTTGCCCTCGGCGTCCTCGACGTAGAAGAAGACCTCCGCCCAGCTCGAGTTCCCGTCCACCTCCAGCGAGAGCGTCGCCGGCTCGCCCGCGAGGACGACGGGCCTGTTCAGCTTCAGGTAGGTGAACTCCGACAGGGTCTTCCAGAGCTCCGGAACGGCCGTCCGGTCGCGCGTCAGCACGAGGCAGCCGTCGCCCGTCGAGACCGAGTAGACGCCGTTCGTGCGGTAGCGGTCTTCCCGCAGGTAGGTGTATGCATGATCGTTCGGGTCTGCCGCGAGCGTCACCTCGTCCGCCGACGCGAGCGCGTTCGCCAGCTGGAAGTTCCGGGGCTCGACCTGCGGCGGCGTCGCGCGCGCGACCACCCGCACGCGCGTCGCCGGCCTATCCGTCGTCACGAAGAGCGGGCGCGCCGACAGGTCGAGGGCCGCCGGCCGCTTCGCGTCGATCCGCACGGCGCGGCGCGGCTTCAGCGCCGTCTCGCGTCCGAAGGGCCCCGTGCCGAGAAGCTCGACGCGCGCCGTCCCGCGCGGCAGCCAGAGCGCGGTGACGCACGCGCCGTCCGCGCGGCGGAACTCCAGGGCGTTGAGCGTCTGCGAGCCCGTGTCGAGGAAGCGCGCGAACGTCGCGCCGTCGAGTTCCCGCGTCATCACGGCCTTGGCCACGGCCCCGCGCGTCGGGTAGAGGTACGGATAGCGCTCAAGCGTCGAGACCGAGCCGTAGTCGGAGTTGTAGTAGGCGTCGTCCGGCGTGCAGCCCGCGATCGGCGCCAGCGTCGCGCCGGCGGCGAAGGCGAGCAGCGTGTTGCGCACGGCCCATTCGGCGCACTCCGTCGGCGTGATCTCGCGCGCCAGCTGGCAGACCCACTCGTAGCAGACGTCCGCGCGCTGCGGATACCCGTAGCGGTCGGCGACCAGGTTGAGGTAGGCGAGCGACGCGGGGCCGGCCGACGGGCTCGGCGTGTCCGGCATCATGAAGCGCGCGACCGTCTCGGAGCCGAGGGAGTCGAACAGCTCCTTCGGGAACTCCTGGCGGAACATGACGTCGAGGATCTCGTAGGAGGTCGAGCTGTTGCCGAGCTGGATCTTCACGTCCGGGAACTTCTCGCGGATCATCCGGCAGAGCGCGACGCCGATCTCGTAGCGGGGCCTCGCCTGCGCGAAGTCGGCGTCCTTCCACGCCTTGTCAGGCCCGTTCCAGAGGTAGTTCGGGCGGCCGCCGCAGTAGCTCTCGTGGAAGACGAGCGCCCGCCGCTCGACCGAGGGGAACCGCTCCAGGTAGCCCCGCAGCCACTGCTCGTATTCCTTCACCATCTCCGGGAGCGTCCGCCTCTTCGACAGCACGGACATCGCGAGGTTGATGTTGAACGGGATCTGCGAGGCCGTCAGCCCGTACTTCCGCATCGACGCCTCGGTGTGCTGCCCGTCGATCGCCGAGATGCGGCGGATGCCGAGCTTGCGGAAGATCGGCCCCATGACGTCGATGTCCGCCGTGCCGCCGTGATGCTCCCCGCACCACCAGAAGGCGTAGGGCGACTCGTATCCGGCGGTGCGCGTGTCCCGTCCGACATCGGCGAAGGTGGCGTGGTGCGTCACGAGCGGACGCAACGGCTCCCCCTTCTCGGCGAGCGACAGGTCGAGCGCATGGAAGCCCTCGCCGACGGCAAGGTCAAGGGGCACGAGCCGCTCCTCGCCCGCCGCGAGCGTCACCGCCTGCTCATGCGTCCGCTCGACGGCCCCGTCCCAGTCGCGGATCTCGCCGCGCAGGACGTACGTCCCCGCCCGGACGGCCCGGACCCGCACCGGCGTCGCGCGCGGCTCGTCGTCGCCGAAGACGAGGCCGGGCTGGCCCTGGAGAAGCTCCATCTCGCACGGGCTTTCCGCCAGCGTCAGCCCGAAGACGAGGGCGGACGACGTCGTCTTCCAGTCCGGCTTCTGCGACTTGTCCCAGAGGATGCCGGGGCGGCCCAGCGGGCCCAGGACCTCGGCGTGCAGGTAGGGCGCGCCGCCGAAGGGCGCCCGCCCGCGCTTGACGTAGAGGCGGTCCTGGATGTCGCCGACCGGGAGATCGACCTCGTACTCGAAGAGGTCGAGGCGGCGTCCGCCCGCGGTCGCCGTGCCGACGGCCCGGCGCGGCGCCGTCGCGAGGTCCAGCCGGCCGACCGCCGCCGCGTTCCCCCAGCCGGCGAAGCTGTTGCGCGAGAGGCGCACGTTCACGACCGGGACCTGGTTCGTGCCGGCCGCCGGATCGATCGCCGCGACGACTTTCGCGCGGTTCCAGCAGCGGTTCGGCACCGACCAGACGAAGGAGTCGCGGAGGCCGTCGAAGCCGTCGCGCGCGAGGTAGTGATCCGTCTCCTGCCCCGGATCGGAATGCTCGGCGTGCGTCGAGATGTCGAGATAGGCCCGTCCGTCCGCCGTGCGCCGCGCGCCCGTGCAGTCCTCGGGCAGGAGGCTCAGCGTCTGCGGCCCGGCGACGGGCGGCGGCGGCTCGTCCAGCCTCAGGTACTCGCCCTTCGGCGCAAGCTCGGGCACGTAGAGCGCGACGCGCGAAATCGCGTTGGTGAGCTCGCCCATGTACTTGCCGTCGAACCAGACGGCGCCCGTCGCCGCAAAGCGCATCTTCACGCGGCGGCTGTGCGCGCGCTCGTTCGGATGCGCCTCGGCGTAGTCGATGGCCGCCGCGCGCTCGGACGGACGGTAGGCCTTCACGTAGGCGGGCGCGTGCAGGCGGAAGCCGGGAATCCCCGAAAACGAGAGCCGGCTGTCGCGGCAGTAGCGGCCGTACCACTCCTCCCCGCCCTTGCCCTTGCGCGTGCACCAGAACGACTCGCCCTCCGGGCTCGCGAACATCCAGAGATCCGTGCCGTTGTCGAAGTCCAGGCGCACGAGCGCGCGCCCGTAGCCCGTCGCGAAGCCGAGCTCCACGTCCTGTCCCTTCGGCTCGACGCGCATCAGGCGGCTCCGTCCGCCCGCCGCGACGTCCTTGAGCGCGCGGATCTCGGCGCGGCCGTCCGTCAGCTCGACGGTCATCGCCGTCGTGTCCCACGCATATTCGCAGAAGCCGACCTCGTGCCACGTGTCCGTCCAGCGGACGAGGAGCGCCAGCGCATTCGTGCGCGAGACGACGCGGGCCGTGTACCAGACGTTCGTCGCAAGCGCCTTCGCCTCGCCGACCGACCCCGGCGCGAACGCCTGTCCCTTCCATTCCGCGCGCCCCGTCTCGGCGTTCCAGACGCCCGTGCGGAAGTTGTGCGGCAGCAGCGTGGCGTTCGCGTCAATCCGCACGCGCGGACGCTGCGCGTCGCAGGTGCGGTGCACGACGATCTGGCCCTTCGGGTCGAGAAAGCGGAACTCGAACTGGAGCGAGCGCGCCTCGGACGCCTCCCAGACGCGCGTCATCTTCAGCGGCGCCGCATCGGTGCGCAGACCGAACAGGACGGCGCACAGCCCCCCTGCGACAAGACCGACAGCACGAACGTTCCGCATCACTGACCTCCTTCGAGTTCCAGGGCCGAGAAGTCCAGTCCGCCGTGCGCCGTCGGGCGCGCCAGCTGGCGCAAGGCGTCCAGCGCGGCGGCCTTGCCCGCGTCGTCCGCATGAGAAACCGAAATCCCGTCCGCCCAGTGGATGGCGAGGCGGTAGCCCGCCGCCGGGAGGGACGGATCGACGGCGAAGCGGCCGATCGCCTCGGTGACGACGTTCGTCGGCGCCGTGTAGGTGCCGAGCGTCAGCCGGGCCCTTTTCGGACGCGGCACGAGGTCAAGGCCGTCTTCCGCGCCGACGGGCGCGGCGTTGACGCCTGCGCGCCGCAGCGTCGCGCGGCAGGCCGCCACCCGCTTCGCGAACGCCGCGTAGTCGCGCGTCTTCGGCGCGCGCCAGAAGACCTCGGCGATTGCGCAGGCGCGCGGCCAGAGCTTCCATTCGAGCTCGTCGCGCGTGCACGTCCATTCCGTCCAGTTGTTGCACTGTCCGCCGAGGACACGCCGACGGTCGGCTTCGGGAAGCCCTGCGAGCGGATCGTAGGCGTAGACCTTCGAGAGCGGCACGGGCGGCACGCCGTCCGGGTAGTCGACCGGCTCGTTCCTGAGGCACTGCGCATAGTCGAAGTAGCAGCTCCAGTGGACGCACCGCACGACGGGACGGCCGAGAGCGGCCGCCCGTTCGCCGCGCCCCTTTCCGCACCAGTCCATCACGACGAGGTTTTCCGGCAGGTCGTCGCCCTCGACCACCTCGTCCCAGGCGACGGCCTTCCGCCCCTTCGCCGCCAGAATCGTGCAGAACCGCCGCGTCACCCAGCGCTGAAGGCCGTCCGTCGAGGCCAGCCCCTCGCGCGCCGCCAGCGCCTTGCACTTCTCGCATTTCGCCCAGCCGGACTTGTCGACCTCGTCGCCGCCGATGTGGATGCTGTCGCCGGGAAAGAGATCGGCAACGTAGGTGACGACGTCTTCGAGAAACCTCATGCCCGCCTCGTTGCCGAGGCAAAAGACGCCGCCCGGCTTCTGCGGATCGCAGGCGAACGACGGGAAGCACGTCTTGAGGATGTGCGCGGAATGTCCGGGCAGCTCGATCTCGGGCACGACGCGGATGTGCCGCGCCGCCGCGAAGGCGAGGATCTCCCGAACGTCCGCCGCCGAGTAGGCGAACGGCCCGTAGTCGCCGTCAAAGGTGTCCTTGAGCCAGTTGTAGCCCTTCCTCGCCCGGCGCGTCGCGCCCGCCTGCGTCAGCGCGGGGTAGCCGGGAATCTCCAGCCGCCACCCCGAATCGTCGATGAGATGCCAGTGGAAGACGTTGAGCTTGAACCGGCTCATCGTCTCCAGCGTGCGCTTCACCGTCTCCTTGCCGAAGAAGTGCCGCGACTCGTCCAGATGGACGCCGCGCCACGGGAACGCCGGCCAGTCGCGAATCGACAGGGCGGGCAGCGTGCCGTCCGGCGACGCCGCGCGCAGCTGGCGCAGCGTCTGCTCGGCGTAGAAGCGCCCGGCATCGTCCGCCGCGCGCACGGTCACGTCGCCCGACGGGCCGATGCGCAGGAAATAGCCCTCCGGCGGCAACGGGCCGTCCGACGTCGCGTCCGGGCCGCCGATCTCCTGCGGCAGCGGCACCAGCGGCAGCGACGGCGGTTCGCCGGCCAGCGCGGCGCCCGCCACGGCCGCCGCGAGCGCACCTGCGAAGACGGGCCGCATCACAGACCTCCGGCGCGGCGTCCCGCGTTCGCATCGATGACCAGGTCCGCGCCGGCCGCGACGTCATGGAAGCCGACGCGCGGCAGTCCCGAGAAGAACGTCCGCATCTCGCCCGGCTTCGCCGGGTCCGGGAAGAGGCCGCCGATGTCGACGAGGAGCTTGTAGACGGCGCCGTCCTGCGGCACGTGCCCCGCGCCGAAGATCGTCCACGGAACCGTGACCGTGTACGTCGCCGCGCCGTCCGCCGTCGCCACGGCGCTCGTCCAGGCGGACGACGTGAACGCCGTCGCATCCTTGCAGAAGGCGTCGTAGCGCGAGCCGTCCTCGCCGACGCAGAGGTGGTAGTAGTCGCCCGACCCCGGCGCCTGGAGGAACAACTCGACGTGGTTGCCCATGTAGGCGCGCTCGTCGTCGCCCGCCGACGGTCGCGCCGCGACGGGCCGGAGGTTCGGGTTCTTCGTCTCGATGCGGAGGCGCAGCGCGTCCGCCGTGCGGTAGACGCGCAGGGTCGCCGCGTTGTCGACGTCGCCCCGCCAGTGCGGCCTGAAGGGGAACGCGGGCATGCGCGCGAACTCCGCGTCCGACGGGTCGCCCGCCTCGACGTTGATCGTGAGCGAACTCGCCAGGGCCCGTTCGCGCAGATCCTTCCAGGCGTCGTAGGCCCACTTCTTCTCCCACTTCCAGGTGGCGTACTGCTTGCGGGCGAGATTCTGCTCGCGCGTCAGCGCCGCCTCGGGCGTTCCGGCGGGCGCCAGGCGCGCCCGGATCTTCGCCTCGGCCGCCGCGAAGGCCCGCGCGCCCGTCTGCACGAGCTCCTCAGTGAAGTAGCCCCTGGCCGTGCCGGTCGGGTTGTTGAACGTCCCCGTCAGGTGCGACTTCTGGCCCTGCCACGCCTGCGCGCACGCCCGGTACCAGGCGTACATCTCCTCGGCGGCGTCGCCGAACCCGACGCGGCAGAAGTCGCGCACGTGTACGTCGGCCGGCGCCTCGGCGAGGTCCCACAGCGCGCGGGCGACCGCGTAGGCCGAGACGCGGCTCTTGCCGCCGCAGCCGTTCGGCTCCGTGGCGGCCTCCATGTAGATCGACGGAATGCCGCGCGCGCCGTTCAGCTCCTTCCAGTACCGCACGACGTCCCACGTGATGTCCCAGTTGGGCATGTTCATCGACGGCTGGAACACGTCATAGCAGTAGTCGAAGTCGCCGATCGCCAGCCCCGACTGCCGCCATGCCTCGGCGCGATCCATGTCCAGGCGGTTCGTCTGGCAGTCCCGGTTCGCATACGGGTGCACGTAGCAGCGCTGGTAGGGGCAGTACTGGATCGCGTCCAGGTGCGCGACGACCGACTTGCCGGCCTTGGGGAAGCAGAGCGAGTGGATGTACGCGAAGGTGTAGGCGTACAGGCCCGGCAGGCGTTCACTGATGCGGCGGGAGAGCCGGGCGTGGTAGTCCCAGTACCACGAGGACTCGTCCGGGAACTGCGCACGGTACTTCCGGCAGTCGGGGCATTCGCATTTCGGCCCGCCGTCGGAGTTCGTGAGGCAGAGGTCGGTGATCATGTCCGCCCCGCCGCCGCGCGCGTACTGGCTGACGACCTCGTCGACGACCCAGTCCGCGAAGCCCGGACTCGACCAGCAGCCCTCCGTCACCCAGCCGCCCGGCGCCGGACGCCACCGCTTGCCGTCCACCAGCGGGAACCATTCGGGATGGCGCTTGAATTCGGCGACCGGCGGCTGGATCGACTCGCAGCCGATCGTGCCGCGCGCACGGCCGCCCTGCAGCGGCGAGAAGCGCGCCGGCGACGTGCAGTTGCGCACGGCGAAGTTGTTCAGCGCCGTCTTCTGCGCGTCCGTCAGGCGCGTCTTCTTGCCCCAGCGCTCCAGGCCGAAGCCCGTGCGCCGCGCGACGACCGGCGCATACCGCCGCGCCGCCGGCGCCTTGAGCGCGGTCATCCATTCGAGGTACGTGCCGCTCTCGAAGCCGTCCTCAGGCTCGCCCGTGTGGATGAAGCGCGCCCCGTTTCGGTAGAGGAGGTCGGCGACCGCGAAGTAGGCGCATTCGGGCGCGTTGCCCGCGAGAATGTAGACGCCGCCGCGCACGCGCTGGACGATCTCGTCCCCGTAGTTCTTCATCTCGCGCCACGGCTTGAGGCCGAGCTCGCCGTTCAGCGGCTTCAGGAGGTCGGACTCCTGCCAGCCGACGACGACGCCGGACTTCGGCCATGTCGCCGCGACCTTCGGCGCGACGTTCGTCGTGTCCGTCCCGCCCGCGACCATCCGCTGCGCGCGCAGCAGGAGCTTCGCCGCCTCGATCTCCGGCACGGTCGCATTCGCCGAGACGTAGACCTCGGCGCGCGCCAGGTCGATCTCGTCCGCCCGCGTCGCGGCGCCCAGCGGCGCGGTCAGGCTCAAGGCCGACAGAATCGCGCAGATTCCGCGAAGTCGCCTCGCCTTTTCCGGCTTGGCTGACGACAAGATGACGCATGCATTTCGTGCTTTCATGGATTTGGCCTTTCCCGTTTTCTGAACGGAGAATATGATACCAAATCCCTGCCGTCGAGACAACTATACCAAGGTATACTATCCCTTCATGGAGTTTTTAGATGGCCGTCCGGTTCTTGCCTTTTTCGGTCGACGCATTCACCGAGTTTCCGCTTGCCCTGCC
>CAKTZA010000037.1 GCA_934635045.1 uncultured Kiritimatiellota bacterium
GTCCGGCGTTGTCATGTTGATGCCGCGTATTGTACTAAAACCCTGTTCCTGCGTCAACGGCGCAGTGACTGGATGGAATCGTTCTCGCTCGTCAAAACATCATATTTCCCGTTTTGCCAAGAAACTCTTGCTGAATCTGCAAAGCAAACCCATTGCCAAAAGTCGCGTCCTTTTGCTATACTGCCCACCGTCAGCCGATGGAGCGTCGGTTGTCACGTCAATTCAAACGGAAAACGAAAGGCCTGAAGAAACCATGAAAACGAAATGCAGCATGAATCGGCTACGCGGCGCGATCGCGCTTGTCGCCCTGCTGGCGGGTGGCGGCGCGCGAGGGGCGGACGCGCTCGCCGCGACCGCGACGGGCGGCACCTACGACCGGTCGTTGGCGGAGTTTCCGCGCGCGGCGGGCGAGACGGACGACACGGCGCGCGTTCAGCGCGCGATTGACGCGACGGCGGGCGGCATCCTGTGGTTTCCGCGCGGTGACTATCTCGTCTCGTCCCCCATCGTCGTCTCCAACCGCTGTTCACTGCTCATGCACAAGAGCGCGACACTGAAGGCCGTGGCGGAGATGAAGTGGGTCTTGCGCATCAAGAACGGCGGCGTGTGGGACAACCTCGATTTCCTCTGCTTCATCCGTGGCGGCGCGGTGGACGGCAACGGCCTTGCCTCGTGCATCGCGCTGGAGAACTTCTGGCGGCACTCGCTGGACGACATCAAGATCCTGAACGGCAAGCAGTATGGCCTCTTCGTGCGGAACGGCGGTGCGGAAGTCGTCGCGAAGGGACTTTACTTCCTCGTCCGCAAGCACGGCCTCGCCGGAAACGTCGGCATGTACCTCGAAGGCGGAGACAGCCACTACACCGATATCCATGTGCTCGACTACACGACAGGCGTCGTCGTGCGCGGTCCCGCCAACCGCCTGACGCGCATCCACGTGTGGGGCGGCTCCCTGCCGCGCCGCACGCCGGACGAGATTCCCGAAATGCTCCCCGGCTCGACGGCGTTCCGCGTCGAGGGACATTCCACGACATTGCGCGACTGCTACGCCGACACGGCGCAGACGGGTTTCGACATTCGCGGTGCGTGGGAGGTGCGGCTTCTTGGCTGCAGCTTCTTCAACAACGTGAGCTTCGGGCTGAACGACCTGCTTGTCGTGCGTCAGACGGGCAACAGCGGGGCTTTGCTGGTGGCGGACTGCGTGTTCACCCGGTCGGGACTGGACGAGCGCGTCAAGGTCTACGAAGGCAACGGCAACGTGAAGTGGCGCGACATCATCTACGCGGGCAACTGGGTGGGCGTGGAGCGTCCGAATGTCGACGGAAAGTCGGGCGGCAAGCTGGAGTCGCCCAACACGAAACTGGCCGGCTACTGATGGGGACTTCAACGGAAAGGACGATTCGCATGGGCATGAAGAAAACCGGGGCGTGGATTCCCCTTTGCATCGCGCTGACCGCGTGTCTCGCCGGGTTTCGGGGTCGGGCCGAGATTCTGCTGGCCGACCCGACGATTGCGCATCTGGGCGACAGATACTATCTGCTCGGAACGGAGAACGGTCTGGGCGCGCGTCCCGGGACGAAGGCATCGGGGAAGGCCGTCTTCCCGATGTACGTCTCGCAGGATATCGTCACCTGGCGGCTGGCGGACACGCCGAACGGCGAAGGGCGTCTCCTCGCCCGAACGGACGCCTTTGGCGGCGGGAACTTCTGGGCGCCACAGCTCTTTGCTCGTGCGGGCCGGTATTTTCTCGCCTATACGGCGGACTTCCATTGGGGGCTGGCCGTCGCCGAACGGCCGGAGGGACCGTTCAAGCCGTATGTCGAGTTTCCGCGGCAGAAGGAGCAGACAATCGATCCGTTTGTCTTTCAGGATGCCGACGGGCGCGTCTACGCCTATTATTCCTGCGGCAACCTGTGCGGGACGGTCGGTGTCGAACTGTCGTCCGACCTGCGGTCGTTTGCCGGAACGCCCGTGCGGTGCGTGACGAACGACAGGGACTGGGAGCGTCTGCCGCTGGATGCCTCGGCGAAGGCCGTGAACCGGCGGGCGGGGAAGGACGAATTCCTGTGCGGCGTCGGCTATACGGAGGGGCCGACGGTCATCCGGCGGCACGGAAAGTATGTGCTCTTCTACTGCGCCAACGACTTCCGTTCGCCGGACTACTGCGTCGGCGTCGCCGTGGCCAGTCGTCCGCTGGGGCCGTGGCGGAAGGTCGGGGACGGCCCCGTTCTTTCCCGCGCGGTCACGGGGTTCGGCGGGACGGGGCATGGTGACGCTTTCGTGGGCCCGGACGGGGCGGTCTGGTATGTCTTTCACGCGCATCATTCGGGGCTACGGGTCTCTCCTCGCCGGACGGGCGTCATTCGCCTGAACGAGCGTCTCGATGACGACGGGTTCCCTCGCTATGAGGCGGATGTTGAATCCATGCGGTTACTCTAATGGAAAGGGCAGTTCGAATGAAAAAGCTGAAGATTGCGGTTTCGGTTCTGGCGTTTGGCGTGGCGTCGTCCGTCGGAGCGGCGGCGGACGGTCTGGTCGCCCACTTCACCTTTGATGACGCGGCGAACTTCATGTACGACCGCGTTCAGGGGAAGGCGATTGGCACGGTGTTCGATACGAGCTTTATGGGCGCGACGCCGGCATCACCGACGGCTTGCGAGGCCCCGCACGTCCGGGGCCTGCAGGTCGCGGGCGGCTGGTGGCAGAACAACTACCTGGTCGTGGACGGGGCGTCGTTCGGCTCGGCGCAGGGCATTCCGTGCGGCAATCAGGCCGTGACCTATTCGCTGTGGGTCAAGCCGGCGAAGGGTTGGCAGAGCGGCAGCGGTCTCGGTTTGGGAAGCCTCTGCAAGCTGCTGCGTCGCGGCAAGGACGGCTACGAGTGGTGGCAGCACTACAATACCGAGAGCCTGTTCATCCAGAAGACGACGGACGATCTGCCGAAGATTGCCTTTGGCGTGGGCGTGATGGCGGCGGACGAGACGTCGGCCAGTTATACGCTCCCGTCCGGCTTTGACGGACAGACCTGGCATTTCATCGCCGCGACTTATGCCGAACGTGTTCTGACGCTCTACTACGACGGACAGAAGGTCGCGGAGAAGACGCTGGCAGGGGATGTTGGCCTTGCGGACAACAGTCCGTTGATCGTGGGGGACGACTGTGGCGAGGGCTTCAATGACTACTGTGCCTATCGGTATGCCGGCGGACTGGATGACATCAAGGTCTACAATCGGGCGTTGACGGCCGACGAGGTGCAGGCGGCCTATCAGGCGGGGGCGGTCGCGTTCGACACGGATGTCGTGGTCTGGGACGAGGCGGCCGTTGGCGGGTTGGCGACGGCGGCGGGCAACTGGGCGACGGCCTCCAACCGCCGCACGGTAGAGGAGATTCTCGCGGCGGGCGCCGTGCTGGACATGACGCCGCTGGACGACGGCGGCGTCTTGGCGCAGGAGGAGGCCGGCGCGACGCTGAAGGTCAAGGGCGTCGTCTGCACGAACGGACAGCGCGAGGTCTCGCTTCATGTGAAGGCGGGTGCGCTGGAGGCTCGTCGCCCGTCCACGCAGCGCGGACTGGTCGCGCACTTCTCGTTCGATGCCTCGGACGCCGAAGGGCGGCTCGTCGATTCCGGCACGGCCGACGTGACGGCGGCAAGCGGCGTGTGGACGCACAACGGAACGGAGTCCGGCGCGCTGCCGATCCAGTCGGTCGACGGCGTTTGCGGTCGGGCGATGGAATTCCCGGCGTCGGGGGCGTGGTCGTATTGGCCAAGCACGTACGTGAAGACGGACGCCGCGACGACGACGAAGGCCAACGGCATTCCGGCGGGCGGCGAGGCCGTCACCTACAGCCTGTGGATTCGGCCGTATGCGACGGAACGCTGGGACAATGGCATGATGGGATTGGGGGATGAACTTGTCTGGGTCTTCCGTCGCGGCAGCTACGGCAATGGACGCGGCACCACGCTGTTCCTTTCAAAGGGGGCGGAAGGGGGAACCTCGGCGAAGCTGTCGTGGTCGATCGCCAACTGGCTGGAGGCGGGCGGCACCTGCACGTACGAGCCGTCGGACGTGTTTGATGGGAACTGGCATCATGTCGTCTGCACGTATGCGGAACAGTCGCTGGCGCTCTACTACGATGGCGTGAAGGTTGCGACGAAGGCGACGGAGTTTGCGCTCGCGATGTCGGATGGGCAGCCGATCTCGCTCGGCAATTCCACCGTGGGCGGAAACACGAACGAGAATCGGCGCCGCTATCTCGGCGGGTTTGACGAGTTCAAGGTCTTCAACGTCGCGTTGACGGACGAGGATGTGGCGGCGGAATACGCGCGGCGGTCACGCACGCTCGACGAGGCGTCCGTCGGCACCGTTCCCTCGCCGGTCACGGTGCGGCTCGACGCGGGCGCGGCGGCGGACTTCCTTGGCTATGGTCACGAGTACGGCTCGCTCGTCGGTGCGGGGGCGGCGTCCGTCGGCCCGGCCTCGGCGTTGCGGCTGGACGGCACGTTCGGCCTTCTCGGCCCGCTGTCGGGCTGCGGCACGGTCACGGTGTCCAACTGGATTCTCGGCGGCGACGGCACGGCGTTCGCGGGCGATTTCGCGGTTGAGGAGAATGCGACGATTACGGTCTCCGACGCGGACGGACAGATGCTGAACGCGGCGTTCGGCGGCAGGGTGACGTTGCCGAAGAAGGCCGTGATCGCCTGGGGCCGGCGTCCGGATGCGGGCGAGGCCGTGGTGACGGCCGCCGCGTTCGCGTGCCCGGCCGACTTCTCGGAGTGGACGGACGGCACGGGCGGGAGCGTTCGCGTGAAGGTCATTGGGAACAAGCTCAAGATCAAGGTCCGGACGGGCCTTTGTGTGGTGATTCGATAAGGACTGCCTATGCGTCATCTGTCACGTGTAATCCTGATGAGCCTGATGATAGCACTGACCGCCGGAAATGCGGCGACGAAGCCGAACGAGAAATTGGCGGCCTTTCACGAGGCGCGCTTCGGGATGTTCATCCATTGGGGTCTCTACTCGCTTCTGGGCGGACGCTGGAAAGGCCAGTCGATGGACTACATCGGCGAATGGATCCAGAGCCTCTATCGGATTCCCGCCGCCGAATATGCCGCGCTCGCGCAGCGGTTCAATCCGACTGAATTCGATGCGGACGAATGGGCGCGGGCGGCGGCGGACGCCGGCATGACCTATGTCGTGCTGACGACGAAGCACCATGAGGGATTCTCGCTCTTCGCCTCGCGGGCGAGCGACTTCAATGTCGTCGACGCGACGCCGTTCGGCCGCGACGTGTTCGCGGAACTGGCCGCCGCCTGCCGTCGCCACGGACTGAAGGTCTGCCTCTACTACTCGCAGTGTCTGGACTGGCATGAGCCTGATGCGGCGGACGACGTCGCCTGCCGACGCGGAAACTTCGGCATGGACTGGGGGAATGCATGGGACTGGCCCGATGCGTCCAAGAAGGACATCACGCGCTACCTGAAGGGCAAGGTCTATCCGCAGCTCCGGGAACTGCTCACGAACTATGGCGAGATCTTCTACATTTGGTTTGACTGTCCCTTCGGCCTGACGAAGGAGCAGACCGTCGAACTGCGGGAGTACGTCCGCGCACTTCAGCCCAACACGCTCGTCAGCAGCCGCATCGGCTATGGGCTGGGCGACTTCGGCACGTTCGGCGACAACCAGATGGTCGCCGACCGCACGACCTTCCCCATTGAGGTCGCGATGACGCTCAACGATACCTGGGGCTTCAAGTGGGACGACCACAACTGGAAGAGCGGGTACCGCGTGGCCTGCGACCTGGCGCAGACCATTTCGTGCGACGCGAACCTCCTGCTCAACATCGGACCGCGCGGCGACGGACGCTTCCCCGACGTGTCGCGCGATGTCCTGCACGAGCTGGGCGAGTGGCGGCGGCGGACGGGGTTTGTGATTCGTGGCGCGGGGCCGAGTCCGTTTCCGCAGGCCTTCGCGTGGGGCTGGTGTACGCAGGCGCCCGGCAATGTGCTGCAGTTCGTCGTCCGAAACGACTGGACGAACGACCTTGAGGTCTGCGGCCTGCGCACGCGCGTCCTGTCGGGGACGTCGGCGTTCCGGCAGGACGGCATGAAGCTGACGGTTCAGCTGCCGCCCGTGGCGGATGCCATGCCGCGCGTCGTCCGTCTGACGCTCGCGGGGCGGTCGGACGTGGATGCGGCGCTCATGCCGCAGAATGGCGTTCTCGCGCTCACGCCGACCGCCGGTGCGGTCCGCCCGGCCGGCACGGTGCCCCGCGAGAAGGCCCAGGAAGTCCTTGGTGCGGCGGGTGAGCGGTTGGGGGCGGATGACGGATGCCGCGTGACGCCGCGCGGCGTCCTGACGGCGTGGCATCATCCCGGCGACGCGATTTCCTGGACGGTGAAGATTCCCGAAGGAGGGCGGTATCGCGTTTCGCTCTGGACAGAGACTTGGGACCACTCGCGTCCGTGGGCGGGGGATCGGCGTGTGCGCGTGGACGTCGGCGGGAAAAGCCTCTCGGCCGACCTTGTGCGGGCCCGCAGTCTGCCGCATACGGTCTATGATCGCGCCGAATCGGACGTTGGGCCTGTTGATCTTCCGCCGGGCGAATGGACGGTGCGGGTCAGCACGGTCTCGGCAGGGCCGCTTGCGCGTTTCTTCGACCTGACGCGCGTGCTTCTGACGCGGGAGGCGACGGAGGAGGGGAAGAGGTGAGAAACAATCGGACGATGCAGCTGGTCGGTTGGGCGGCGGTTGTCTTCTGCGGTGCGATGCCTGTGTGGGCGAACCCGCTTGACTTCGCGTCGTATGAGCAGGAGGTGACGGCGCAGTTCGCGTCCGAGGCGGTGGCGCGGGCGGCGACCCTGCGGGCTGCGGAATTGCCAGAGGGGTGTCCGCGCATTTTCACGACGCGGTGGGACGATTCCAACCCCGCCCATGTCGCCAAGGCGGAGATGCTGACGGCGAACGGCTTTCGGGCGAACTTTTACTTGAATGGCGGCAAGGACTATTTACGGGACTGCGGAGCAAGGCTGCTGTCTCTCGGCCATGCGCTGGGCAACCACACGTCCAGTCATCCGCATTTGATGGCGCTTTCGTCGAGCGCCGCGTGGCGGGAAATCCTCGGCATGAAGATTCAGATCGAGACGGAACTCTCCACGCCCTGCGTCGCCTATGCCGCACCCTATGGCTGGGAAAAGACGGAGTCTGCCGAACGCCCCGCGTTGACCGTCCGCATGCTTCAGGCGAGTGGACACTACATTTGCGACGATTGGCCTGTCGTCAAGCCCGATTGGGACTGCGCACGCGACGCCTGGTTCGAGACGGGGCTTTTCTGGGCGGACGACATCAAGCCCTCACGCACCCTTTACGCCCAACGACTTGAGGCGGCGGAGGCTTTGCTGGCGCGACGCCCGGAGATTGGCCGACTCACCTTCGGAATCCATTCCTGGTGCGACGCCGAGGGAACGAAGCGGCAGGGCGAAATGCTGTCCGATACGCGGCGGACTCATCCCGATTGGTTTTACTGCCACGCGAACGCCGCTGGCGCGTATCGTTATTCGGCGCGTTTCGGGCGCATCCGCAAGACGGGTGTGACAGGGTGCCGTGCGACGTGGCGGGTGACGCGGTTCGATCCGGTCGAACTGGGGGACGGCATTCCGCTTTCGCTTGCTTTCAGCGAGAAGCCGTCCCAATGCGCCTTGTCGGAAGGACGGAACGGAACGTATGCGCTGTCGCATGCCGTGCCGACGACGTTCAGGATCGCGAAGCCGGATGAGGTCATGGTCGAGTTATCCGTTGATGCGTCGAAGGGGTTGCTCAGGGTTCGCGTTGCCAACAAGACGAAGAAGCCGCTCGAACGTGTGCACCTCGTCGCGTACGTGCCGCCGGTCTGGCGGGACATACGGCAGACGGTCTCGCTCAAGCGAATCGCGGCCCTCCAAACGGTCGAGAATGCCTTCAAGTTGGGCCTGCGCGGATGCGAGGGCGTGGCCGATGAGGATTTGCTGTATGCGGTTTCCGTTGACTTCATGAGCGCCGGCCAGCGCCACCGCGCGTGGGGAACACGGTCAGAAAAGCCGAAAAACGAGACATAACAGTCGGTCGGTTGCGGTTGTGCGTGGTTTGTGTTATACTGTCTTGAAACTTGCAAGACAGGAGGCTTGGATGGCACAATCAACTTTTAGTGTCCGCATGGATGAAGACCTTAAGCATGAGTTCTGCTCGTTCTGTGAAAACGTGGGAATGTCGATGTCGACGGCGTTTGTTATCTTTGCGAAGGCGACAGTACGAGAACATCGATTCCCGTTTGAGATCGCGGAAAAGAGTCGGCGACTTTCATCTCGGGACCGAGCTTTGAGGGCGTTTTCTGCTTTGCGGGAGTCCGCAGAATGTCGTGATGAGCCCGAAATGACGCTTGACGAGATTAATGCCGAAATTGCGGCGGCAAGAGCCGAACGACGCGCGCGAAATGGGGTGCGTAAGTGAAAGCCGTCCTTGATACGAACGTCTTGGTCTCGGCCTTTCTGTCGCGGCGTCCCGATTCGCCGCCCGTGCGGATTCTTCGCGCCCTTGTGAATGGACTCTTTGTTCCGCTCTATGCGCCAGACATCATTGCCGAATATCGGGAAGTCCTTGCGCGGCCGCATTTTCGGTTTAACCAAGAAGCTGTTTCGGAAATCATCGAGGGCATGCGGTGTCGTGGCTGCGCGCTGAGTGAGCGGTTCGGGTTCCTGTCGCGGACGGGTTGCCCACGTCAACCGCGCGCAGGACGGTTGCGGAAATCGCGTGGCGGGACGCCAAAGGCCTCCGTGAAGCGGTGCGTGAGGTGTTTGGCGTCCGAAAAGCCGCAGTCGGCGGCGATCTGCCGAAATGTCCGCTTGCTCGTGCGGATCAGGCGCGCGGCCTCTTCCAGCCGCCTGTGCGCGAGCGCCTCGGCGAGCGTCTTGCCCTCGATTTCCCGAAACCGCAGTTCCGCGAGACGGCGTGAGACGCCGACCTTCCGGACAATGTCCGCGACCTTGGCGCCGTTCGTGGCCTCGGCGAGGATCTGCGCCTTGAGGCGCTCGATGAGTCCGGCCGTCGGGGAGATGCGCTGAGTCGATTCGCGGATCACGACCTTGCGGGGCGGGATGACGATATGCGTGACCTGGCCTTTCCATCTGGACCGCCCGGACATCAGGCGTTCGAGTTCGACGGCCGCACGATAGCCCATGTCCTCATGTCCCGGCAGGACGCTGGAGAGCGGCGGCACGGCATGGCGGCAGACGAATTCGTCGTTGTCGACGCCGATGACGGAGACCTGACGCGGCACGGCGACGCCGATTTCCTCGCAGGCGGCGAAGACGTCGGACGCAAGCTCGTCGTACGCGACCATGACGGCCGCCGGCTTGGGCAGCGCGTCCAGCCAGCCCGTCAGGCTTTCGGCATTCCGGTCGTACACGTGTGCGTCGAAACCCTTTGCGCCGAGAAGGCTGACGAATGCGTCGCGCCGTTCGTCCGACCAGACGACGCCCGCGTCGGCGGGAAGGAAGCCGAACGAATTGAATCGTCCGCATGAGAGCAGGTGCCGGACGGCCAGTTCGCTGATCGCGTGGTTGTCGTTGTGGATGGCGACGGCCGGCCGGACGCGGCGGATGAGCGGATGGTCTTCGCGAAAGGCGTCGCCACTGATGACGGCGAGCGGAATCGGCGTTGTCACCAGTTCGGGAATCATGTCTTTCGGATGCGCGTCGGAGATGATGATGCCGTCGAGCCCGTCGTTTTCCGCCTGGGCGAGCGACTGGGCGGTGAATGGCGGCGAATCCTGCAGGATCTGGAGCTTCCACGCGAATCCCTGGTCCAGGTGCAGGAAGACGCCCGAGAGGAAGTCGCGTTCCGCCGCATGCACGAGCGACACGCAGACGGCGACTTTCTTGATGGCCTTGGCTGGACGACGTTGGGGCGGACGAATCTTCGTGCGGTTCTTCATGCGAGATATTATACACTTTTTTCTTGCGCATAGGGACACCGTGTTGGCTTGCGTCGGAACGTCGGATATGCGATAATGCACACCATGAAGGAGGATAGTCGACTGATGAGACACGCATTCCGGCTGAAGAGACGTGATTTTCTGGCCCTGGCGGGATCCGCGACGGCCCTGCCGCTTGCGGCGGCTGTCGGGCCCGCAACGGCGTCGGGCGGCGATTCGGCCCGCGTGCCGTTCGCGCCGGGCTCGACGTGGGGCGGCTGGCGGAAGGGGCACTTCCAGCTGCACGCGATCCACACGGGCGCGGCGGAATCGATGTTCCTCATCTACCCCGACGGCACGACGATGCTTCTCGACTGCGGCGGGCACGCGGCGATCAACCGCGGCAAGCTCGCGGTTCCCGTCCTGCCGAACGGCGGCCGCCTCGCCGGCGAGTGGGTCGCGCGCTATGTCGCGCGGGTCAACCCGAACGGGCGCGACGTCGACTACCTGGTCGTCTCACACTTCCACTCCGACCACACGGGCTGCGAGGGCTTCCACGCGGGCCGGACGGTCGGGCGGCGCGAGGACTACTTCCTGAGCGGGCTCGCGCAGGTCGCCGAGACGATCCGCTTCAGGAAGGCAATCGACCGGGGCTGGCCAGATTACGATGACCCGATCCCGCTGGACCCGTCCGCCGACGAGAGTTCGCTCGGCAACACGCGCAAACTCTTCCGCCATCTGGTCCGCCGCGACGGGCTGAAGGTCGAGAAGTTCCGCGTCGGCGCGACCGACCAGCTCGCGCCGATGCGCGACCCGGCGACCTGTCCCGGCTTCTCGGTGCGCAACATCTGCGGCAACGGGCGCATCGCGCGCGCCGACGGCACGGTGCGCGACCTCTATGCCGCGCGGATCGCCCGCGAGCGCCCGAAGGAACTCAACGAGAACGGGATGTCGCTCGGGATGCTCTTCACCTACGGCGGCTTCAGGCTCTACACGGCCGGCGACTTCAGCGACGGCTGGCAGAATCCGGACGGCTCGCGCACCGACATCGAGACGGAGCTTGCGAAGGCGCTGCCGCCCGTGGACGTCGCGAAGACGAACCACCACGGCTACCGCGCACTGCCGACGCCGCTCGTCGCGGCGTTGCGTCCGCGCGTCTGGTTCAGCTGCGTGTGGGATCAGCTTCACGACACGGCGGACTCGCTTGCGCGGATGGCCGACCGCGCGGCCTATCCGGGCGAACGGCTGATCGCGCCGGGCGTCTTCCCCGCCGAACGCCGCTGGGAAGACCTGGACAAGCCGTTCATGAAGAACATCGCGCCGGAGTCGTTCGCCGGCGGGCACATGGTCTTCGACGTGCCGCCAGGCGGTCGGGACTACACGCTCACCTACCTCACGGCCGACGACGAGTCGATGCGGGTGACGGGAGCCTACCGTTTCCAGTCGAGGAGCTGACCCGACGTGACGAAAGCCATCTCCATTGTCCTGTTTCTCCTGTCGGTCGCGCCGGTTGGCCTGTTCGCGACGGAATCCGTCGTTTCGGTGTCCGTTGCGGCGGACGCGACGCGGGCCGCCCAGACGGCGATCGATGCCGTGCGCGCGCAGGGCGGCGGCACGGTTCGCTTCGAGAGGGGAACGTACCATTTCCGCCTGGCGGACGCGGCGACGGTGCCGCTTTACGTCTCGAACCACGACAAGCTGCCGACGCATCCCGTCTTCCTGCCGCTCACGAACCTCGTCGACGTGACGGTGGACGGCGGCGGCTCGCGCTTCGTCTTCCATGGGCAGGGCATCGCTGCGCTGGTGATGGACTCGGCGCGCGTCACGCTCAAGGGCTTCTCGATCGACTGGGCGCGTCCCTACAACACCGAGATGACGGTGCAGGGTTATGAGAACGGCGGCACGCTCGTCTCCGTGGATCGTGCCCGGTTCCCCGTGGAGGTTCGGGACGGCAAGCTGTTTGCCGTCGGCGAGGGCTGGTCGGCGCCGACGGGCTACGGCATTGTCTTCGACGGCACGTCGCACGAGATCCTCGAGCGTGTCGCGAGCGTGCGCTTCGACGGTACGGCGGAAGCGCGGACGGATGGTCGTCTTTGGCTGGGGACAGACCTCTCGAAGGTCGGACGGCGCGGCGCGAAGGTCGGCGACGTCTTCGTCTCGCGCCCCTGCGCGGCGCCGTGGCGCCCGCATCCGGCCATCGCGGCCTATCGGGCGACGGACACGGTGCTGGAGGACGTCGTGATCCACGCGGCGTTCGGCATGGGCGTCTTGGCGCAGCGGTGCGAGAACTTCACGCTGCGCGGCACGGGACGCGGCGCGGAGAAGACGTGCGGCGTGTGGCCGTCGGCCGGGCGCGCCTGTGCGCAGATGGTCGATGCGACGCATTTCGCGAACGTGAAGGGCAAGGTGTCCGTGTCGAACTGCCGATTCGAGCGGATGCTCGACGACGCGATCAACGTCCACTCGACGGGGCTCGGCATCGTCTCCGCGCCCGCGCCGGACGTGATCGTCTGTCGCGGGATGCACGAACAGGGGTGGGGCTTTGAGATGTTCCGTCCCGGCGAGACGCTGCGGTTCATCCGGGCGCGGACGCTGGAGAACGGCGACGAGGTGCGGGTGGCGGCGGTGCGGGAGCGCTCGCCGCGCGAGATGGAGCTGCGCCTGGAACGCCCCGTGCCGGCCGGGTACGGCGTTGGGGACGCGGTGGAGAACGCCGATGGGCAGTGCGCGGTCGATTTCTCCGACAACGTCGTTGCGCGGAACATGGCGCGCGGTGTCCTGTTCACGACGCCAAGGCCGGTGCGGGTTGCGCGCAACCTCTTCGAGAACGTGTCCGGCGCGGCGGTTCTCCTGGCGGGCGATGTGCGGCTGTGGTACGAGACGGGCGGCTGTCGCGACGTGCGCATCGAGCGGAACGTCTTTCGCAACTGCCTCACGTCGAAGTTCCAGTATTGCGAGGCGGTGATCACGGCCTACCCGACGGTCGAGGACCTGTCGGCGCAGACGGTGGCCTACCATCGGAACCTGACGGTCGAGGACAACGTGTTCGAGACGTTCGACGCGCCGCTTCTCTTTGCCCGTTCCGTGGACGAGATCACGTGGCGCCGCAATCGCGTCGTCACGAACGACCTCTATGCGGGATGGGGCAAGGCCCGTTTCATGACAGAAGGATGCAGAAAGGTGCAGATCGAAAGATGAGAGCGAGAACTGGAGTCTTGTCGGCGTTGGCCCTGACGGCGCCGCTTTTCGCGTGGGCGGGCGAAGGCCTGCCGGAGATGGCGCTTGCGCCGATCTTTTCCGATCACATGGTCGTCGCGGCGGATCGTCCGCTGCGCGTGTTCGGCTCGGGGCGCGGCACCGCGACGGTGCGGTTTCGTGGCGTCGAGGCATCGGCGAACGCGCTGGGCGGCACGTGGTGCGTGGAGCTGCCGGCAGGGGCGGCGGGCGGCCCGTACAGGTTGAATGTCCGGCTCAACGCGCGCGACATCGTGATCGACGATGTTCAGGTCGGCGAAGTGCTGCTCATGGCCGGGCAGTCGAACATGCAGTTCAAGCTTGGCGCGTCCGCGTCGGATCCCGCGACATGGGTGGGCAATCCGAATGTCCGCTCGTTCTCGACGCGGCGGCTGGAGGCGGGGGAGCCGTTCACGCCGGAGGATGGCTGGGTGCCGCTCACGCAGGAGAATGCCGCCCGCTGGAGCGCGCTCGGCTACGAGACGGCGATTCGACGTGCGGCGGCGAAGGGATGCGCGATCGGCATCGTCAACTGCTACCAGGGCGCTTCCGTCATCCAGGCGTGGATGGACGCGGAACTTGCGACGGAAGGGCGGTTTGTGCTGCCGTCCGGCGCGGAGGCGCATGCAGATGCCTCCAATCCCGCCTATCGGCTGTGGAACCGTCCGGGCGCGCTGTACCGGGCCCAGTTCTCGTCCGTCGCGCCCTATTCGCTGACGCATGTCGTCTGGTACCAGGGCGAGAGCAACACGGGACGCCGCGAGGGCGAGACGTATGCGCAGCTTCTGGCGGCGCTGATCGGATCGTGGCGGGAAGACCTTCGGGATGTGGAGCTGCCGTTCACGGTCGTTCAGCTGGCGGACTATGCACGGCGGAACGATGCGGACTGGAAGGCCGTCCAGGCGGCGCAGGCCGAAATCCCGAAGCTGTGTCCGGCGGTGGCGGTCGTGCGTGCGGCCGACGTTTGCGAGACGGACGATATCCATCCGAAGACGAAAAGCCGGCTGGCGGAACGGATTTCGGCGTCGGTCGATGCGCTGGACGGGCGCCGTTGCGCGGTTCCGTTCGCGCGGCGGGTGGCGTTCGCCGCCCAGCCGGCGGCGCGCCCGCGCCGTCTGGATCGCACGTGGATCTTCGCGGAACGCCAGCTCTACGGCGGACACCAGAACCTGCTGCACATCTGGGCGGATCGTCCGCTCTTCCACGACGTCGGCCTTCGGGACGCGGCGGTCGGCGGACTGGACGCGGCGTTCCTGAAGGACGTCGGCGTGCTGCGCGCGGTCGGGCTGGACGGCTTCGCCTCGCTCGACCACTATCCCGTTCACCTGCGGCAGCTTCAGCGGCTTGGCGAGCTGAAGGACCCGATTCCCGGCTATTCGCAGATGATCGTCATTCCCGGCTATGCGACCGAGAAGGACTATCCGAAGATCAAGAACATGATTCTCACGGCGGCGAAGAGCCCGTACACGACGCGCTTGGACGGCAAGCTCGTCTTCTGGTGCTACGGCTGGGGCGAGCAGGGGCGGCACGAATGGTGGGCGAAGCGCCTGCGGTCGGATGCGGAGATCCCGCCGTTCCTCTTCATCGGCGACATGCCGCTCATCGACATCTACAACGCCTGGAACCGAAACGAGTGGAAAGGCGAGCGGACGCCCGAAGCCGAGGTTGCGGCGTTCCGCAAGAAGGTCGAGGACGCGATCGCGGTGATGGACGGCTTTCAGGTGCGCTGTACGGAATACTACTGGGATCATCTCGGCGACTACGAGCATCGCAGCGAGAAGGCCGGCTTCTACCGCGACTACCTGCTGCCGATCGCCCTGGAGGTGATGGCGCGTCCGGAGAATCGCGGCAAGCTGCTCGGCACGTACGTCCGGCAGGGCTACACGAACAGGTTCACCGGCGTGGTGGACGGACAGTACGGCACGGAGACGCTGCGCAACTATCTCGACGAGATCCTGCTGCTGAATCCGGACGTCCTCATGTGCTTCGAGTGGAATGAGGCCGAGGAGAACACGCACTTCCAGCCGACGGTCGCCAACGGCACGACCTACGCGCGCGTTCTCGCGCACTACCGTGCGCTCCTCGACCGAAAGCCGTTCGCCCCGATGCCGGGGGACGATACGCGCATCCCGAATTTCATCGTCAGCGTCCGCCAGTCCCTGCGTCTCGGCGAAGCCTACCGCGTGGAGCTGCTGTACTTGCCGGACGGCACGGGGCCGGACGAGATCAAGGCCCAGATTCGGATCAAGGACGAAGACGGACGCGTCCTCTCGCGGCTCCCGTCCGAGCGGTTCGCCACGGACCGCCTGACGGCGATCACGTACCGAATGCCGTCCGAGGCGTTTGCGTCGGCGCTGGCGCTGCGGGCCGAGCTCGCGACGGACGTCGCCGGCGACCGGCGCACGTGGACGGCGTTCGACGCGACGCGGATCGACGCGACGCGCTGCAAGAACTACCTCTACACGCATCATCCGCTGCGCGAACAGCTTAAGGTCACGGACAGCGGCTGCACGCTGCAGTCGAGCGCGGCGGGGTGGGCTTTAGCGTCCGCTTCCCTGACGGCCTCGGAGCCGCTTGCGGCGTTCGAGGTCCTGGACGGCACGGAGGAAGTCGCGGCGGCTGATCGCGAAAACCGCTTTGACCGCCGCCGCTTCGCGATCTTCAGGGGGATGCTTTCGGCAATGGACACGGGCAAGCTCGGCTGGGCGAAAGGCACGGTTACGGTGACGGGCGCGCCGCAGGCGGAGGTCGCGAGCGGGAACTATCCGTGGGAAGGATTCCGTCTTGGAGCACGCACGGCTGATGGAAGATGGACGCTCGACTGCAACCTCGGCAGCAACCGCTCGAACTTCTTCGTCTGCGTGCCGAAAGGTGACCTGCCGAACGCCACGCTCGATCTCGACTTGAAGGAAGCGGCGACGTTTCACGTTCCGCTCGCGGATGTGAACCGTCTTGGCCGTCAGGCGTGGCAGCTTGCGACGGGCGTTCGCCTCGACCTCGAACGTGCGGACGACCTGCCGGACGTCCCGAAGCCGCTGAACGCAAAGGACGCGTCGATTGCGGACGCTGTGCCGAGTCTCAATCGCTTCCCCGTCTACCAGCCGCGTGCCGTTTCCCTGTCGGGCAAGACCTGGCGAGGCGGCCTCCAGGCCCCGGTCCGGCCCTCGGCGAAGACGGTCGTGATGCCGGTGTGGTCTGATTTCGAGCATCGTGCGGTCAAGGTGTCCGTCGCCGCCGACCGTCTGCCGGTCTTCGACTATCGCTTCACGCCGGAATACGGTGCGCTGCTGCCGTGCGACGCAGGGCGGCGCTGGTACGCGACGCTCGGCGGCGCGACGGTCTATGCCGAGCCGATGCGC
Organism: uncultured Kiritimatiellota bacterium; assembly: GCA_934635045.1. GTDB lineage: Bacteria > Verrucomicrobiota > Kiritimatiellia > RFP12 > UBA1067 > UBA1067. Next base: position 16,539 of record CAKTZA010000037.1, read on the forward strand.
TACGCCTTCTGGCGCAAGCGCGTGCCGGCGGACTTCGTGCGCGCCGACCCGGCCTGGGAGAGGCCTGGCGAGGGCTTTGCCCTGCGCTTTGACGGCAAGGGCTCGTATCTGGCCCTGCCGGCGGAGGTCATTCCGCGCGGCAGCGCATACGCGCTCGACTTTGAGATTTGCCCCGAGGCGAACGGTGACTACGTGCTTCTGCGGCAGCAGCGGGCGGACGGACGCAACGTCGGGCTGCAGCTCGTCGTTGCGGACGGCCGGCTGCGCGTCTCGCACTTTGGCGTCAAGCTCGTGCCGCGCCATTTCGACACGGGGCTTGCCGTGCCGAACGGGCAGTGGTCGCACGTCCGCCTCGTCAAGGACTTCGAGAGCATTGCCGTCACGGTGAACGGGCAGACGTTCCGCACGGTGTATGACCGGCGGGCCGACATGTTCCAGGGCGCGGTGTTCGGCAGCAACATCGAGCCGGGGCCGGGCATGCCGGAGGGCGTGCGCCCGTTCAAGGGGCTTCTGCGTCAGCTTTCCGTGACACACGGACAACTTTTGGATCCCACACAGAGACAGGCGGCGGTGAAATCTCCGTGATGCCGAGCCTCCGTGTGAGAAAAACAACAACAAGACAACACAACAAAACAAGGATACGACATGAAAATGAAGTATGTACTGATGGCTGTGGCCGCGATCCTGATGATCGGATCGGTACGGGCCATGACGATGTCCGACCTTCAGTCGGCCATTGATGCGGCGGAGTCGGGCGGGACGGTCTACGTCACGAGCGACATTTCGTATGATCGTGCGCTTGTCGTGACGAAAAGCGTGACGATCGCGAGTGCCGAAGGTTCCTCCTTCACGCTCACGCGCGACGCGAACTACGCCGCCGGCACCGTGGTCGCGCTCGCGACGGAAGGCGTCAACCTGACGTTCGCGAACATTACGATTGACGGCAACAAGGCAGCGGGCAAGACGCGCGGCGTGGCCGTCGAGATCTCGGCCGGCACGGTCACGCTGGAGAATGGCTTCGTCCTTCGGAACTTCTACAGTACGATTCAGGGCGGTGGCGTTCTTGTGCACACGGAAGGACATCTGGTGATGAATGACGGGGCCGTTATTCGGGACTTGGAAAACGATTCTTATGGCGTTGCCGTATTGGTCGGCTGCGGAAAGAGTACGGATAAGGCAGACTTTACGATGAACGGCGGACTGATCACGGGTTGCGTCGATCACCATGTCTCGGCATCTGACGGCTATGGCGGCGCGGTCTATCTCTATGGCTATTATTCCACATTTCGCGGCAAGGGCGGCACGATTGTGGGCAATGCGTCCGACAAGTGCGTTGCCGGCGTGAACGCCTATCTCGGCATGGTGGAGGTTGAGGGCGAATTCACGGCGACCAACAACGTTGGCGGTCTCGCGAACGATTTGGCCTTCCGTTGCGAATCGGGTGTGCAGGCGATTCAGGTCACGGGCGATTACACGGGTGAACTGACGCTCAAGTTCTATGGGGCGAAAAAGCCGGCTCTTGACGAAGGGGCGAGTCCGACGCAAATCTACACGAGCGTTCAGTTGACACGGCGGAAGGGATGCGCGAACATGACGTTCGAGGAAGATCCGACGCTGGCCCTCGACCTTGACGAGAAGCTTTACGGCAACTGGTATGGCACGATTCGCCGTGTTGCGGCGCGGCGGTTCGTTTCGCGGAGGGGACGTTGGGCAAATGCCTTTTCGTTTGACGCGGCGTTCAAGGCGGTCGAGCCGGGCGATACCTTGGCACTCTGCCAGAATGTCACCGTGACGGCATCCTACCCGATTACCAACGATGTCACGATCACGAGCGCGGAAGGTGGGCCGTATGCTTTCGAGCGAGAGACCAAGAATATCGCGCTTTTGCGTGTCAGCGTCAAGTCGGATTTGCCTGCGCGGCTGACGCTGAAGGACGTGATTGTCGACGGCCTGAATGTCGAAGGCGAGAAATGGGGACAGACGGTCGTCGTTGACGAAGGTGCTGAACTCATGCTGGATTCGGGGACCGTCATCCGCAATGCGCGAGCGCTGGGTGGTGGCGCGGCGGTTTCGGTCGGGGTTGGCGCAAGGCTTGCCATGAAGGACGGTTCGCGCATTGAGAACTGCCGCACGACGGACGCGAAGCCCTATGGCTCGGCGATTCGCCTTGAGAAGAATTCTTCCTTTGAGATGTCGGGTGGCGTGATTACGGGATGTGCCGCCGACCTTGATGGCGCGGATGTCGCGAGCGGTTATGGCGGCATTGTCTATCTCGGACAGAATGTCGTCTTCGACATGAGGGGTGGCGCAATCACAAACAATGCGGGCGCAAACGGATGCGGTGGCGTCGTCAACTACCGCGGCACGGTGAAGGTCAGCGGTGCGGCCGTGATCGCCGACAACGGTGGCACGTATCCGGATGTCTTCAACTGCGGCTCTCGCCATACCTCTTACTACGGCGACTTCCGGGGGCGCGTTGGCATCTCGAACGGGAATCAGGCCCCAGACGAGGTGACGAAGGTTGTTCGTGAAGGGGATTCCGACACGGGCGCGTGGTGCTTCTATCCTGCGACATTGACAGGATCAAGTCTTGTCGGCAAGGATGACGGAACGGGCAAGGTGGTTTGGGCTGAAGCAATCGGCTCGGTTGAGGGCGTGAAGGCCGCCACGGTTGAAGACCTTCAGATTTTGTCGCCGACGGCGTTAGACCTGCATGAGGGTTCTGCTGATTTTGCCCGTCTGCCCATTGTGCTGACGGGCGCGGCGACGGAACTTGGCGGTACGCTCACGCTCGACTTTGACAAGGATTCGCGCAAGCATCAGTCCGCGTGGTCGGTTCCGTTGCTTGCGGCGGGCGACAGTGAAAAGCTGACGGGCGCATGGAATTTCGTCTTGCCCAACGGCGCGACGCGCTGGTCTGTCAAGGCGGTCGGTGGCGGCTACACGTTCGGCTACGATCCGCCGGGTGTGCTGTTCATCATTCGTTAGCGGATTGGGAATCTCACGCGGAGTTGCGGAGCACTGAGAATCATGAGGATGCCATGTGTTTTAGATGAGGCAATTGCCTCAGATATTAGAAGGGTTGGCCTTTGTCTGCTGTTCGCCGTCCTCTGCCCGTTGCTGTCGGGCGCGGCGACGAACCCGGAGATCACGGTGCCTCTGCGAATGTCTGCACCTGTCATCGACGGTGTGATTCAGGACGACGAATGGCGCGAGTCGGTGACGCTGGCCGGCTTCCTGCTCACGAGCCCGAGGGATTGCCTTGCGGCGTCCGGCGGGGATGGCCTCGTCTCGTTTGCCTGCGACGGGAAGAGCCTCTACCTCGCCTTCCGCTTTGCGGCGCGCAACAACGATCCCGGCGGCGGACTGTCCGCACGTGCGGAAATACGCGACGGCGACGTGCCGAGTGACGACAACATCGAGCTCGTCCTCAAGACGGCGGACGATCCGAATCAGGTCTATCACATTTTCGTCAATCCGAACGATGTCGTCTTTGACCGCCTGTGGCCGGTTGGGCGAAAGCCGGATCTTGCGTGGAACTGCGCAGGGCTGCGGGTGAAGAGCGTCGTCAAGGCGAAGGTCTGGACGTGCGAAATGGCGATTCCGCTTGCGTCGATCGGCGCGCCGAAAGACCGTCTGCTCGTCAACATCGCCCGCAACGTGCCGGGGGCGGGTGCGGCGCGGCTGGTGCCGACCTCTGATTACCAGAGCGGATCGAAACTCGTCGTCCAATGGGCGAAGGATGCGCCGGCGATCCAGATGCTGCCGCTCGGCAAACCGATGGATGGCGTGTGGTCGACGGGGCTTCGGATCGCATCGGCCAAGCCAGACGCGAAGTACGATGTCTCGCTTGCGCTGAACACGAAGTACAGGCCGGACGTGGAAGGCGTTCGCGTTGCGGAGAAGCACGGTTCGCTCGGCGTGGGCGAATCGCTGAAGCTCGACTACAGCAGCCTGTCACGCAACTGCCTCGGCTATCTTGTGCGCGTCACGGACGCGGCGGGGAAGGTCTGGCTGGAGCGGACGCTGATCGGCCGTCGCGGCCGTCAGGCGACGGCGATTCCGATGACGTGCGAATGCGACCTCGGCGATGTCGCGACGGCTGTTGCCTATTACTATCCGGGCCAGGATCGGGCGCGTGTCACCGTTTTCCCGACGGCGGGACGCAAGGTGGACAACGTGCGCATCCGTTGCGGCGATCATGCCGCTACGGCACAAGCCGTCGGCGACGGCAGCTTCAGTGCGCTTGTCGAGACGGAAAGGAAACCGGGGGCTTTTTCGCTTGATGTCGCTTTGCGGACGGACGGACAGGAGCAGACGTTTGCACGGGCAATCGAGCTGGAGAAGAAGAAGTACGCCTGGCTCGGCAACGACATCGGCAAGGACGAGATCATTTTGCCGCCATTTACGCCGATTGCCGCGTCCGGCGACACGTATGATGTCCTGCTGCGTCGCCATCGCCTGACGGCGGCGGCGCTTCCGGCACAGGTCACGGCGCTTGGACGCGATCTCCTTGCGGGCGAAGCCTATTACGAGGCCGTTACCGATGGTGGATACGTGGAGCGGCTGACCGGTGCCGCACCGCGCATCGCCGTGCGGTCGGATGGCTACCGGGCGACGGCCGAGGTGTCCGCGTCCGCCGCGAACGGGATCGCGCTCAAGACGACGGCGGGAATCGACTACGACGGATTCCAGCGGAACACGGTCGCGCTGTCGGGCGTTTCGGGGCGTACGCTCGATCGTCTGACGCTGGTCATTCCGTTCAAGGATGCGGAAGTGCCGCTCTGGCACATCTGCACGGCGGATTCGATCCGCTACAATCCGACGGGCGCGTTGCCGAAGGGAGAGGGCCTTCTCTGGGATGGTACGCAGCTGTACCGCAAGAGCGAGTTTCTCGATCCGATGATGGAGCCTCAGGTCGTGCCCTACATCTGGCTGGGGGCGGAGCGTCGAGGGTTGAGCTGGTGCATCAACAGCACGTGCGGATTCAAGCTCGATGCGAAAAAGCCGTCCGTGCGGATCGTCCGCGAGAAGGGCGTCGTCCGCGTTGAGATCGACATCGTGAACCGTCCCGTGCGCCTGAAGGATGGACACGCCTTCGCATTCGCGTTCGAGGCGACGCCGGTCAAGATGCCCGACCCGGCGCTGGCGCGTCATTTCCAGGCGTCAGACGGCGGCGTCCCGGAGGGCTTCGTCGGGCGCAAGGGGATCGACTGGATCACGCTTGGCTACTTCAACATGTGGGCGCGTGGGGCGGCCGACGGATCGTGGGACGCCTACGAGGCCGTCTGCCGCCGCGTACGGGAAGGCGATGCCTATCCCGAATTCTTCCCGTTCATGTCCAACCACTGGGATCGGTTGGAGCCGATGCGCACGGCCTATGCCGAGCGGATGCAGAACGTCGGCAAGGCGACCTACCACCAGTGGCTGCGCAGTTGTTGGCGCGAGAACGTCTCGTACTTCCGTACGGTTCCGGCGGGATCGTATCCGATGCAGTATTCCGACCCTACGCTGACGTGGGACAAGGATCCGGCCTTGCAGGATTTCAAGAGCGAATGGATCTCGCGCGGCACGGGCTACATCGGCGCAACGCGCGGCTTCCTCGTGCCGTCGTACATGGACTATGTCGTCTGGTACCACCGCGAGCAGCTGCGGCACGGGTTGCGCGGCATTTACCTCGACGACATGTTCCCGATGACCTGCCGCAATCCCGACACGGCGATGCGGCAGGACAACGAAGGCAAGTGGCACGGCAACCTCGGCATCTTCGAGATGCGCGAGCTCGTCCGACGCCTGTCGGTCATGCAGCACCAGATGGGCGTGGCACCGCGACTCCTGCAGGTGCACATGACGAACTGTCTGCTCGTGCCGTGCTTTGCGTTCGCGACCTCCACGATATCATGGGAGGATCACTACGGCGAGGACGTGTTCCAGGAGCGGTTCCCTCTTGACTATGTCCGTACCGAATCGCTGGGCACGCAGGTCGGCTGCGAGTCCGTCGCGCTGGACGGCATCTACCGTGGCACATGGGACTGGGATGATTGGCGGTACAGGCGGTTCGCGTTCCTCACTCGGACGCAGCTTGCCGTAATGCTTCCGCTTGGCGTGAAGTCGGCACGGCGTCCCCAGCGGGCGTTCGCGGGCTACGACGCGGACACGCTCTACGCGGCATACGGCGTATTGGGGCGTTTTCGCATCTGGGAGAAGGGATGTCGCTTCGTGCCGTGCTTCGAGGATGACGGCGCGATTGCGGGTGCGCCGGACGGCGTACTCGTCGCGAGCTGGCGGCGGAACGGCGAGGTGATCGCCGTGTTCGGCAACCAGGACGGACGCGACAAGGCGTTTTCGCCCAAGGTGGACTTCGCCGCACTTGGCTTGCCGCCGACGGCACGTGCATTCGACGCAGAGACTGACGAGCCTCTGCCGACCGGAGAGATCCGCCTCGCAGGCTGGGATTACGCGCTTGTGCGCTATGCGACATCCGTTCCGGTGCCGCAGGGTGAAAGGATCGATCTTTCGTCCGGCTGGGTCACAAATGCGGCCCACACGGCGGGCGGTGCACTCTATCGGACGCAGGGCTTCGCGGTCAAGCCCGGCGACAAGGTGCGGTTCACGCTGAACGCGAAGGGGCGCGGCGCATGGTCGGTCGGACTCTACCAGTATCAGGATGAACAGAAGGGCGGATGGCGAGGGGCGAATCTCGCGCACCGCGTCGCCCGTTCGCCGGAACGGGCCTGCCGTGCGAAAGCGGAGTTCGTGATCCCGGATGGTGTGCGGTTTGTGCGCCCGGCACTGGTTGTCGGAAAGAATGCAGACGTCACGTTCGATGTGCTGCGCATGGAGGTCGTAAGAAAATGACGAAAGGAAACAGAAACATGGAAATCTCATGTGGAACTGTTGAACGTTTTAGGCGTGGCAGCCTTTGCCGGCGGTCGACCGTCCTTTGTTCGGCCCTGCTGGCCGCCGCCGTGCTGGTATTCGGCGCGGAGACGAACGACTGGGAGAACGTCGAGGTCAATTCCATTAACCGACTGCCGGCGCGGACGTATACGGTTCCGCTGGTGGCGGAGGCGGACGCGCTGACGGATGCGCTGGAAGTCGATTCGCCGTACGTCCTGTCGCTGAACGGGGACTGGAAATTCAGCTATGCCGGCGATCCGAAGCGGCGCGCGAAGGACTTCTGGAAGACGGACTTCGACGACTCGGCGTGGTACACGATCGACGTGCCGAGCTGCGTGGAGATGCGTGGCTTCGGCATTCCGTGGTACACGAACGCGCGGTATCCGCATGCGAACCACAGCAGTCCGACGAACGCGGGGTTCGCCACCATCCGCGACCGGCAAAGCGGCAAGGCCGACTTCAACCCCGTCTCGTCCTACCGGCGGACGTTCACCGTGCCTGCCGCCTGGTCGGGCCGCCGCGTCATCCTGCGGTTCGAGGGCGTCGGCTCGGCCTATTACGTCTGGGTGAACGGACGCAAGGTCGGCTATGCCGAAGACTCGAAGCTTCCCTCCGAGTTCGACATCACGCCGTACCTCAAGGACGGCGAGAACCTCCTCGCCGTCGAGGTCTACAAGTGGTGCGACGGTAGCTATCTCGAAGACCAGGACATGACGCGATTCTCCGGCATCTTCCGCGACGTCACGCTCTGGTCGATGCCGGCGGACGGCATCTGGGACTTCGCCGTGAAGACGTCGCTTTCGTCCGACTACGCATCGGCCGCGCTGGCGGTCGAAGGCGTGGACGGCCCGTGGCGCGCGACGCTGTACGATGCCGCGTTCCGGCCGGTGGCGTCGCTCTCCGACGCCGCGCCGCGCGCCGGACTGCCGACGGTGAACCTCTGGTCGTCCGAAAAGCCGTACCTCTACACGCTCGTCGTGACGAAGGGCACGGACATCCGCATGCGGCGCGTCGGTTTCAAGGACGTGAAGGTCGTCGGGAACACGCTTCGCGTCAACGGGCGACAGATCAAGTTCAAGGGCGTGAACCGCCACGAGACCAGCCCGGACAACGGCCGCACCGTGACGCGGGCGGACATGCTGCGCGACATCGAGCTCCTGAAGAAGTACAACTTCAACACCGTGCGCACGGCGCACTACCCGGATCATCGCCTCTGGTACGACCTGTGCGACCGCTACGGGCTTTATCTTGTCGCGGAGGCAAACGTCGAGGCGCACGAGCCCGGCTACGGCGACACGGGCCTTGGACGCTTCCCCGCGTGGGAGTCGTCCATCATGGAGCGCAACCTGCGGCATGTCGCGTTCTACCGCAACCATCCGTCCGTCAGCATCTGGTCGGTCGGCAACGAGACGGCGCATGGCGATGTCTTCCGCCACGTGATCGCGGCGGTGCGGCGGGCGGATCCCTCGCGCCCGATCCACTGGGAGCGCGGCAATGCGGACGCGGACTTCGACGCGACGATGTACCTGCCGCTGGAATGGATCGCGCGGCGCGGACAGTATGGCGACGGCCTCATCGGCGAGCTGGAGGACTCCTACGCCGACCACCAGACGGCGGGCCGTGCCTTCTTCTTCAGCGAATACGCGCATGCGATGGGCAACTCCGTCGGCAACTACCAGGAATACTGGGACGTCTTCTACCGGTACGACTCGCTGTCCGGCGGGTGCATCTGGGACTGGATCGACCAGGCCGTCTGGAAGTACACGGACAAGATCGATCCGCAGACGGGGCGGCGCGAACGCTACCTCGCCTATGGCGGTGACTTCGACGAGGAGCCCAACGACGGCAACTTCAACTGCAACGGCCTGATCGGGCCGGAGCGCAAGGTCTCGGCGAAGCTCATCGAGGTCGGCCATGTCCACCGCAACCTTGTCGTCACGCGCCAGGCCGACGGTTCGCTGGAACTCTGGAACCGATTCGGCTTTACCCGTGCAGACGAGTTTGACGGCTCGTGGGAGCGCGTGTGCGACGGCGCAGTCGTTGAACGCGGCACATTTGCCGTGCCGCCGGTCGCGCCGCTTGCGCGCGGGCGCCTGGATGGCTTGCCGACGTCGGCGTCCGACGGGCGCGAGACGTTCCTCAACGTGAACTTCACGCTGAAGCGCGACACGCCGTGGGCCAAGAGAGGCTGGGCGGTCGCGCGCAACCAGGTGTCGCTCGCCGCCGCCGCGCCCGCGCCGCTGCCGGCCTTTGAGCCCGGTGCGCCGACGCTGCGCGAGGACGCGCGGGGCGTGACCGTGACGTGGGGCGCGTCGAAGGCCACGTTCAGCCGCACGAGCGGAACCCTCTGCGAGCTGACGCTGGATGGCGTGCGCATCCTGAGCGATCCGGCGGACGGGATCGTCGCCGGGCCTCGGCTGACGTGGCTGCGCGCGTTCACGGACAGCGATGCGGAACTCTTCCGTGCGAGCGCGGGCTATCCTCGGAGTCTTCTGAATCCCACGGGTCTCACCCAGCCGCGCGCGCACGTCCGGGCGCTCGCGGTCGTTGGCGAGACGGTGCGAGCCGAGGTCGAGTGGACGGGCGCAAAGTCAGCCGGATTCCGCCACGTGGCGGTCTGGCGCTTCGAGAAGGGCGGCGGCCTGCGCGTCGAGAATGCGGTCGAGCCGTTCGGGGCCCTGCCGGACGTCTTGCCGCGCCTTGGCCTTTCGCTGAAGCTCGACAAGTCGCTGGATCGGATCAGCTGGTATGGACGCGGCCCGCGCGAGAACTACATCGACCGCTGCACGGGCGCGTTCTTCGGCGCATGGCAGATGCCGGTGGCGGAACTGGAGGAGGCGTACGTCCGCCCGCAGGACAACGGCTATCGGTCGTTCGTGCGGTGGGCGGCATTCGCCGACGGGCAGGGACGCGGCGTGCGCTTCTCGGCGTCCGAACCGATGTTCCTGCAGGCGCTCCCCTACGGCTGGGAGGACATGGAGTTTGCGCGGCATCGGCGCGGCGAGCGGCGCATCCGCTCGCGCGTCGTTCCGGACGAGTGGACGAACCTCAATCTGGATGTGCGCCAGCTCGGCATCGGCAATGGCTCCTGCGGCCCCAATCCGACACTTCCGCAGTACCGCTTCCCGATCGAGAAGACGTCTTGGACGCTGCGGATCGAGTCGTTGGCAGGGACGGGGACGGTCGTGCGCGCGGCGAAATCAGCCCGTCCGCCGTGCCCGTGGGTGACGGACGAGGAGCGTGACCGGGTGCGCAGCCGCGTCACGGGCTACGAGACGCAGCCCGGCACGCCGGAGAGCGACGCGACGCGCTTCTACTCGAATGAGGAGAAGACCGAATATGCCGCGTTCAACTACGACGAGTCCAAGGCCGGGGTCCTGGGCCGCGACTACACGCTGGAGGATCCGCTCGTCTTTGCGGACGGGCGGAAGGTCCGGACGCCGGACGACTGGCGGGCGCGGCGTGCAGAGATCCTGCGGCTCTTCGAGCGCGAAGTCTACGGCCGGTTGCCGCCGAAGCCGGCGGAGATGTCGTTCGAGGTCGTGTCGGAGAGGCTGTCCGACGACCGTTTCGCGACCCTGCGCGTCTACCGCCAGCACTTCCGCAAGGATCGGACGGGGCCGGCGATCGACTGGTTCCTGGCCCTGCCGCGCCACGCGGAGGGGCCTGTCCCAGTCTTCCTGCACCTCAACTACGCCGGGCTTGATTCGGTTGCCGCAAAGAAGACGAACCACTATGACCTGCCGTGGGACATGCTCGTCGCCAATGGCTACGCCTTCATGTCCGCGAAGTACACGCAGATCACGTCCGATCTGAACGGCGGCGACAGCGAGGCGGACGCCTTCAACGGCGTCTGCGAACTCTGGGGCCCGCGCGACCCGAAGGCGACGGACAACCCCGGTGCGCTGATGGTCTGGGCCTGGGGGCTCATGCGCGGCCTCGACCTCGCCGAGCGGATCGACGGGATCGACGCGACGCGGAACGTGGTGATCGGGTCGTCTCGTCTCGGCAAGGCCGCGCTGCTGGCGGCGGCCTATGACGAACGCTTCGCCGTCTGCGTGCCCAACCAGACGGGCGCGGTCGGGGTTCAGCTCATGAAGCGCAACTACGGCGAGACGCTCAAGGGCCAGCGCCTCGCGTTCCCGCACTGGTATTGCCCCGCCGTCTGGAAGTACGCGGACGATCCGACGCGCCAGCCGTTTGACCAGCATCTGCTGCTCGCGTGCGTCGCACCGCGCAACCTGCTGCTGGAGTGCTACCACAAGAAGTGGTTCGACCCCACGGGCGAATTCCTCGCGGCGCGGGCGGCCGCGCCGGTCTGGAGGTTCCTCGGCGAGGAGACGCTCACGGCGACGAACCGTCCGGCGGCCTACGACGAGACGTTTGCGCGTCCGCCGTTCGGCTACGTCACGCGCACCGAATGCCATGGCCTGTCGCCCTATGACTGGAAGTGGGCGTTGTCGTTTGCGAACGCCGCGTTCGCGAAGGCCGAAGCGCCCCGTGCGTTCGCCGCACGGCTCAACGCGGAGATCGCGCGCGTGTCCGCCGCCGGCGGCGGCCGCGTGACCGTGCCTGTCGGCGTGCACGAGACGGGGACGATCGTGCTGCGGTCGAACGTGGAGCTCCACCTGGAGAAGGGCGCCGTGCTCCTCGGCAGCACGAATTTCGCGGACTACCCGCTCTTCCGCACGCTTCGGACGCCCTCGCAGAAAGACGTCAATGGATGGACGGCCCTCATCTACGCGGCGGGCGAGACGAACATCGCCGTGACGGGGCAGGGGACGGTTGACGTGCGCGGCGACCGCCAGCCGGCGCGCGTGCGCCTCGCGACGCCGACGCACGACCTCGACGGGCGCGCACGCGCGATCCTCTTCGCGTCGTGCCGGGGCGTGACGGTTCGGGACGTCTTTCTCAAGAACCCCGCGATGTGGACGCAGCATTACTTCGACTGCGAGGACGTCCGAATCGAGAACGTGCGCGTCTTCGCGCGCGTGAACTACAACAACGACGCGATTGACATCGACTCGTGCCGACGTGTCGTCATCCGGGACTGTGCGCTCGACTCCGAAGACGACGGCATCGTCTTCAAGAACACGACGGAGAAGCCGTGCGAGGACATCCTCGTCGAGAACTGCCGGATCTCCACGCAGGCCACGGCGATCAAGTTCGGCACGGAGTCCCTGTGCGGCTTCCGTCGCGTGAAGGTGCGGAACATCGTCATTCGCCCAAGCGCGGTCGAGACGCCGTTCCTGCATCCGTGCGCGATGCCGAAGGGGATCTCGGCGGTCGAGGTCTCGACGGTCGACGGGGCCGAGGTCGAGGACATCGACATCGACGGCATCGACGCGGAAGGGGTCGGGTGCGCCGTCTTCCTGCGCGTTGGCAACCGCGCGCGCCCGCCGTATAGGGGGCTGCCGGGGCTCCCAGCCGGTCATATGCGGCGCGTGCGGATCGCGAACGTCGTCTCGCGCGGCACGGGGAACTTCGGCGCGTCGGTGACGGCATTCGAGAAGGGGCGCATGGAGGACATCGTGCTGGACAACGTCCGCATCGAGGCGGTCGGCGGCATCCAGGCGGGCGACTTCAGGCCGTTGGATCAGTTCGTCGATCCTGTCCGGGCGTTTCCGGGGCCACATGCCTTTGGCCTCTTGCCCAGCAAGGGGCTGTTTCTGCGCAACGCGGGGAATGTCCGCGTCGAAGGCTTTGCCTTCACGAGCCAGAAGCCGGACGTGCGTCCCGTGCGCCTGACGCGAGACGACTGATAAACGCGCCAGCCTCTTTTTGGTATAATGGGCGCATGAAGCAAGTTGGAACAGCGACGGCGGCGAAACGGCACCTGATCGGCATCGGCGGCGTGGGCATGAGCGCGCTCGCGACGGCCCTCGTGAAGCTGGGCGACAACGTGACGGGCGCCGACCGCACGTTGGACACGCCGAACGTCCGCTTCCTCGAATCGCTCGGCGTGAAGGTCTTTCCCGACGACGGCAGCGGTGTCGACGCGGCGACGGACGAGGTGATCGTCTCGACGGCCATTGAGGAGACGAACCCCGGTCTCCGCAAGGCACATGAACTTGGCATCCCCGTCACGCACCGCGCCAAGGCCCTCGCGCGTACGCTCGCAGGCTACAGGCTTGTCGCCGTCGTCGGCACGTGCGGCAAGTCGACGGTGACGGCGATGCTCGGCCATGTCCTCGCCGAGTGCGGACTCGATCCGCTGTGCGTCAACGGCGCGAACGTGCCGGGCTGGGAGGGGGCGGTGCGCTTCGGACGCGGTGCATACGCCGTCGCCGAGGTGGACGAGAGCGACAAGTCGCTCGTCGCCTTCAGCCCCTATGCGGCGGTCGTCACGAACGCCTCTGCCGACCACTACTCGAAGGAGGAGATGGACGCGGTCTTCGATGCGTTCGTGAAGGATTGCCCCGGACCCGTGGTGGACGGGCGAAAGGGTTTGGGCGGTTTGGATGGCTTGGACGTGCCGATTCCGGGTGCGCACAATCGCCAGAATGCCGAACTGGCGGTGCGCATGGCGGTGGCGCTGGGCGTGGACGCCGCCGAGGCGATGGCCGCGATGAAGACGTTTCGGGGCGTCGAACGCCGTCTGCAGCGCGTGGGCGAGGGGGTCTACGACGACTACGCACACAACCCGGAGAAGCTGCGGGCGATGTGGACGACGCTTGCCGAGAAGTATCCGCAGGGAGTCTGCGCGATCTGGCGTCCGCACGGCTACGCGCCGCTCCGCAAGATGAAGGACGCGCTTGCGGCGATGTTTGCGGAGACGATCCGTCCGCAGGATCGGCTTCTCCTGCTGCCCGTCTACGATGCGGGCGGCACGACCGACCGCTCGATCAACTCGGATGCGCTCGTCGCGGCGGTGGCGCGTGCGGACGCGGCCGTCGGCGCGCGCGTGACGCTCGTCGCTGACCTCGACGCGGCGTTTGACTGGTGCGCGGCGCATCGCGGCGCCTTCGGCTGCCTTGTGACGTGCGGTGCGCGCGATCCGGGCCTGCCGCGCCTGGCGCGCCGCCTTGCGGACGCAGGCTGACCTACGGCGGGTGCCCGTTTTTGGTATAATTTCGCCTTCAAGAAGCAGAAGGGCCGGAAGGCTCAGAGAAAGACAAGGAAAACGATGAAGAAAGCAGTTGTCAACGGACAGGAAATCAGCGGCGAGGCCGTGCAGTTCGAGCTTGACCGCCTCGTGCGGTTCTACATGAGCCACGGCATGACGATGGACGAGGTGAAGAAGAATCTGCCGAAGCTGGAGGAGAAGGCGCTGGACCAGGCGATCGGCGCGCGGCTCCTGCTCGACCAGGCGGCGAAGCTCGACATGCCCGTCTCGGCTGCCGACATCGACGCCGAGGTCGCGAAGATCGTCGCGCAGGTCGGTGGCGCCGAGAACTACCAGAAGGCCCTCGCGGCGCAGGGCATCACGGAAGATCAGTTCCGCAAGGAGCTGGAGAAGGGCGCGAAGGTCAACAAGCTCGTCGAGCAGGCGTGTTCGTCGGTGGCCGAGCCGACGGACGACGAGGTCGCCGCGTTCTACGCCGCGCACAAGGCCGAGTACGTCGCGCCGGAGCAAGTCCTCTGCCAGCACATCCTCGTCAAGGGCTCGGACGACGCGGCGCTCGACAAGATCAAGGACATCCGCGCGCGCATTGTGGACGGCAAGGCCGACTTCGCCGAGGAGGCGAAGAAGCACAGCGACTGCCCGTCGGGCCAGCAGGGCGGCTCGCTCGGCTGGTTCGGGCGCGGCATGATGGTGCCGGAGTTCGACAAGGTCGCCTTCGAGATGGCGAAGGGCGAGGTCTCGAACATCGTGACGACGCAGTTCGGCTACCACATCATCTACAAGGCCGACCAGAGGGGCGGCGGGCAGCAGACGCTCGTGGACGTCCACGACCAGATCAAGGATCTCCTCCGCCACGAGGCGCGCGGCCGCGCGATGGACGCCTACGTCGCCGAGCTGCGCGAAAAGGCGACGATCGAGTACAGGGACTGATTTTCGCGAATAGGAATGCGCAGCCTCACGCAGACGTGGGGAATGTGCTATAATACGGGAGCATTTTCGCTCAAGGCCCAAATGAAAAGAAAGGAAAACTGAGATGGCAATCCCGAAGAAGTGCAAGGTGTCGGTTCTCGTCGAGCCGAAGAAGATGGAGCTCAAGGAAGTCGCGATTCCGGCGATCGGGCCGGACGAGATCCTCGTCAAGGTCGAGGGCTGCGGCATCTGCGGCACGGACGTGCACGAGTACAAGGGCGATCCCTTCAAGTACTGCCCTGTCCAGCTCGGCCACGAGGGCACGGGCGAGATCGTCGCGCTCGGCAAGAACGTGAAGAAGGACTACACGGGCAAGCCGCTCAAGGTCGGCGACAAGATCGTGACGGGCCTGAAGCCCTGCGGCACGTGCGACACGTGCCGGTTCCACCCCGAAATCGCCGAACTCTGCAACGGCGGCGAGATCTTCGGCCTTCTCCCCGGCGAGAAGCATTACCTGAACGGCTGGTTCGGCGAGTACATGAAGGTCAACAAGGGCGGCGTCGTCTTCAATGTCTCCGACATGGACCGTGACCTCCGCATCCTCATCGAGCCGGCGGCGGTCATCGTCCACGCCGTCGAGCAGGCGAAGCAGATCTTCAACTTCAAGTTCAACAGTTACGTCCTCGTGCAGGGCTGCGGGCCGATCGGGCTCCTTCTCCTCGCGATGGTGCGCTGCCTTGGCGTGCGCAACATCATCGCGTGCGACGGCGACGAGAAGCGCCTCGCCTTCGCGAAGAAGCTCGGCGCGAAGTACACGGTGAACGGACTGAAGCCGGGCGCGATCGAGAAGGTGATGGAGCTGACGGGCGGCGAGGGTGCCGAGATGGTCTTCCAGTGCACGGGCTCGCCCAAGGCGGCCTCGGTCGCGTGGAAGTACGTCCGCCGCGGCGGCAGCTTCTGCGAGCTCGGGTTCTTCACGAACAACGGCGAGGCGACCTACAGCCCGCACCTCGACATGTGCAACAAGCAGGTCAAGGCGTGCGGCAGCTGGACGTACCAGGCGAAGGACTGGGTGCAGGCGTTCGACTTCCTCAAGGAGGCGAAGGAGCGCAAACTGCCGATCGCGAAGCTCATCACCCACAAGTATCCGCTCGACAGGATGAACGAGGCGATGGAGATGAACATCTCCATGAAGGGCCTCAAGATCGCGTTCACCCCGACTGGGAAGTGAACGCGGCGCGGCTTGCTCACGTCCGCGTCCGCGCGTGGGCGCGGCGGTAGGCGCCGGGCGTGAGGCCGCGTGCGCGCTGGAAGAGGCGTCCGCGCCGGTCGCGCAGCGGATAGACGTCGGAGATCATCAGGCGGTTCGCGGTTGAGCGCCATGATGCGTCTCTCGCGGTCCTTCATGTAGAAGCACAGTTCGGGGGCATGCTCCAGCAGGGCCTTGAAGACGGCGGCATTCGGCCCAAGCGCGGCGAAGAACGCCGCGCGCAACGCCTCTTTCTCACGGTCGGTCAGGGTTGAAGCGTCAACGCCGGACGCCGAGGACGCACACGACGCAGGGGACGCACAAGACAGGCCGCGCGCAGTGTCTGTGGAACATGTCCTGTTTGTCCTCTGCGTCTTAGGTGTCTTGTGCTTCCCCGGCGTCTTGGGGCGTTCGCCTTTCGCGTCTGCGTGTCGACGGCTCATGTCAGAATTTGTTCTGCGTGAAATTATAGCAAAATCACCGGCGGCGTGGCGTGTCTGACGGTTTGCCGTGTCGAGGCCCTTGCCTTGACGTGCAGGGAACTATTGTATCTCCGTTCGGAAAGCGTGGGCTGATAATACACATTTTTAGCCCGATAATGCAAGTATTCGCTGGAGATTTATGCGATAATACACTCACCATGAAAAACGGCTCTTACCTTGCTCTCACGTTTCTGCTTCTCGGCGTCGGCGTTTTGCAGCCGGCGTATGCGGCTTCCGGCACGGTGAACGTCCGGACCGACGCCGCGATCGCCGGCGGGTTCGCGGGAACGATCAGCCTCGCCGGGGCGACGCTCACGATCGACGGCGCGCTGCCGCCGCCCGAGGCTTCCGACCTCGACACGACGGGCCTGACGGGCTGGTTCGACCCCGACGCGGAGGGCGCGCTCGTCGAAGCGGACACCGCCCAGACGGCCAAGCCGAAGTCGCCCGCGCCGCGCGTCACGTGGCTTTATGACCGCCGCTACGGTGCGACGCCGACGGACGGCGCGTTCGCCCTGACGGCGACGACCACCGACCGCGCGCCGTGGAAGGACGCGTCGGCGCACGGGTTCGGGCCCGCGCGCGCATGGCTCGACTACTCGAACGTCGAGTCGAGCCGATGGGAGAACGTGACCACGCCTGCCGACGGCAACACCTTGCGTTTCCGCGCCGCCGTTTGCCGAGCGAATCGCCAAAATTGTCAAGGCGCAGATGCTCACCGTTCCGACCAAAAAGATGATATAATCCTCTCATGAAAGTTTTTGCGATACTCTTTCTCATTCCTCTGGTGGCACTTGGCGTTGCTGTTCCGCCGTTACCGTTTGACGCTGCCCTTTCGGAGGCGACCACGAACGTTCCCTTCGCGGTCAATTTCGAGACGATGAGCCGCATCGAGTTCACGCTTGCGCTCAACGCCTCGCCGACGAATTTCGTCGAGGTGGCGATCGGGACGGACGCGAACGGGGACGGCGTTCTCGGACTTGACGAGGACGAGCGGGCCTTTGGCTTTGACTGCGGCAGGTGGTTCGGCTGCGCGGCAGCGGCCGACAGCCAGACGGAAGAGGACGCGCCGACTGCCGGGCGAGCAGAACGAACTTTCGTTCTGAAGCGTCCGAAGATGGACGAAGCATGGAATCTTGTCCGCGTCACGCGGCGGGGAGCCGCCGAAGTCGGCGGGGGCGTTCTCGTCGAGGGCAGTCGTCCGGGCGTCGTCATGGAGATTCGGTGATGGTCGCGCCAGTTTTCCGAGAGTCGGCTTTCGTCTGGGCTTGCGTGGTGCTTGTGGGCGGATGCCTCACCGTGGCGGTTGCCGTGCGGGCAAGGCATTTTCTGCGAGAATTGTCGGAACAGTTCATCAGTCTGCCGCCGTCCGCCAAGGCCGTGCTGGCGACGGCGGTCGTCGTCGCGACGGTCTTCGCGCAGAAGCCGACGAACGTGTCCACGAACCAACACGAATCGGCACGGGTGGAAACGACTCACACGGAGGCACATATCCCCCGAGCGAAGCGAGCTGCGAAGCAGGCGCTATGCGGGGTGAGCCACGGAGAGGGTGAAGAATGGGGGGCTACGAATCAACACGAATCTGCACGAATCGGAATCCGTGATAATCCATGCCAATCCGTAGACAAGGATTCGTCTGAACTCCGTGCCTCCGTGTCTCCGTGTGAGACAATCGTCTCATCCAACGACGTGGTGCGCGGCTATCGCCTCGAAACGGTGCGGACGAACGAGGCATATTCTTATGAGAGGCCGGCGAACGCGCGGTTCGTCGGCACGTGGCACCTCACCGACGCCTACAGGGGAAGAGCATGGGTGTTGCTGGGGGAGGAAGGAAAAGGGAAGAG
>CAKTZA010000038.1 GCA_934635045.1 uncultured Kiritimatiellota bacterium
CGGGAAATCCGCACGTCCGGTTTGATGAGGGGGAAGTCGCATCGGCGAAGCCGAGGCGTGGGTCTCTACTCTACAAGCTGTTGACGATTGGCGGAGCGGCGGTCTTCGCGGCCGTGTCGGCGGGAGCGGAACCGACGGAATACGTCGTGCCGGACTACGAGCGGTGGCCCGATTTCACCGACATCCATACGCAGGTGTCGAACGCGCTCGCGCGCTGCAGGAGCGGAGACGTCGTGACGATCCGGGCGGGCGAATGGCAGCTGCCGGATGACGCGCTGACGGCTTTCGGCAGCGAGAAAATCGGCGCGTGGATGCCGCCCAACTACTATTCGGGCGGCGTCACGCTGCGCGGCGATCCGACTGCGGGACGCGACAAGGTCGTCCTGCGCGGCGGCATGAACCATGCGGTCGTCTACGCGCGCAACCGGGCGATGCGTCTGGAGGGCCTGACGTTCGCAGACTGCACGAACGCGCGCGGCCGTGCGGTCGAGGGCTATCAGGACAACACGAAGACGTGGGCGACGCTTGTCGTGTCCAATTGCGTGTTCAGGGGCACGGAACCGAACGGCGGCGCGGGCGTCCGGTACGCGACGGTCGTGGACTGCGTCTTCACGAACTGCTTCGCGGGCTCGGGCGGCGGCGCGGCAGACAGCCGCGTCTTCGACAGCGCGTTCGTGGCGAACGCGGCGCAGTACTATGGCGGCGGCGCGTCGGGATGCCCGATGGTCAGCAACTGCACGTTTGCCGCGAACAGCGTGACGGGCAGCGTCGGTGACGGCGGCGCGCTGAACGGCTGCGGCACGGTCATCGGCTGCCACTTCGAAGGGAACTACGCCGCGCGCTGGGGCGGCGCGCTCAACAGCTGCACGGATGTGCGGGACTGCACGTTCGGGACGGGCAACCGCGTCGGTGGCGTCGTCAGCCAGAGTTCGGGGGCGGTCGGCGCCGCCTGCAGCTTCACGCGCTGCACGTTCACGGGCGACCAGGGCAACGAGGTCGGGTCGTACACGGCCTGCGTCTTCACGAACATGACGGTGGCGCCGGTCTCGTTTCGGACGAGCGGGTGCGTCGCGCTCACGAACTGCCTGTTCGCGGCGAATGCGCTGCCCGCCGGCTCCTACACCTTCATCAAGGGCGGACTGGTCGAAGCCAGTCCCTGCACGGTCGTCAACTGCACGTTCGTCGCGAACGACCTCAGGGACGCCAGCCTCCTGAACGTGAAGTTCGCCGAGGTGAAGAACTGCCTCTTCTTCGGCAACACGCGGACGGTCAGCGGCAAGACCGTGCGGGACGACGTGAACGTCTCTGTGACGGCGGGCGGCAAGGTCACGCTCGTGCACAACGGCTACGGCGAGACATCTGGCGCGTTCGCCTATGACGGCGAAGGGAACTTCGTCTGCACGACCCCGCGTTTCATGAAGGACCGCGATCCGTCGGCTCCGTATTGGTCTCTTCGGTTCACGCAGGCGAACCGGAGCCTGCGCGAGGACGGGCTTGTCGAGGGCTGGATGGCAACGGCGACGGATCTGGCGGGCCTGCCGCGCCTCCGGGATGGGAAGGTCGGCGTCGGGTGCTATGCCTGCTGGCAACGGGAAAAGGGCGTGCTGCTGCTTTTCCGCTGAACGTGAAACGCTGAAATCCGAAGAAAGGACAGTGAAAATGAATCGGTTGATTTTCGCGGCGCTGGTGGCCGCTGCGCGGATGGCCGCGTATGGCGAGGGCGCGACCGCCGTTTACGAAGTCGGGCCGAAGCGTCCGCTGAAGACGCTGGCCGCCGCGCGCGACCGTGTGCGCGAAGACCGTCGGTCGGGCAAGCTCGCGGCGGATGTGCGGGCGATCGTGTACGTGGACCGGGGCACGTATCCCCTGCCGAAGGGCTTCGTGTTCGGCAAGGACGACGGACGGGCCACATGGGTCGCGCGCGAACCGCGCCGCGCGCGGCTGGTCGGCGGCACGATCCTGAAGGCGGCGGACTTTGCCGCGATTGCGGACGCGAAGATCCTGAAGCGGCTTGACCCGTCTGTGCGCGAGAAGGTCGTCGTCTGCGATCTCGCGAAGAAGGGCGTGGCGCCGCTCGAACCGTTTGCCGACCAGTTTCGCGGGCTGCCGGGGCCGTTCCTCTACATGAACGGCGAGGAGCTGACTCTCGCGCGCTGGCCGAACGAGAACGCGGTCGACCGCAAGCTGGAATGGACGTCGTTCACGAACGTGACGGATCACGGCTGGGCGGAGAAGGACAGCGCGGATCCGGCGCGACGGGTCGAGCATCCGGGCGCATTCGTCTATGACGCGAGCGACCGTTTCGCGCGCTGGAACCTGAGGGAAGGGGTCTGGCTGAACGGCTACTGGTGCCACGACTGGTATGACTGTGCGGTGCGGATCGGGTCGTTCGACGCCAGGACGAAGGAGGTTTGTCTCGCCGCGAAAGTGCCGTACAACATTGCGGGCGGCACGCTCGGACACAAGGAGCGGCGCTTCTACGCCTTCAACCTGATCGAGGAGCTCGACTCGCCGGGCGAATACTTCCTCGACCGAAAGGGGCGCAAGCTGTACCTCTATCCGAAAGGGGACCTGGCGCGTGCGGAAATCGTCCTCGCGACGCTGGAGAGTCCCGTGGTGCAGATGCTGAAGCTGAAGGACTTCACGTTTCGCGGCTTTGACGTCAAGGGGTCGCAGAAGACGGGCGTGGACGTGAAGGACTGCGAAGGCGTGACGCTGGACGACTGTCGCGTGACGTGCGTCGGTGGGTCAGGCGTCTCGGCCAATGGCACGCGGCTCAAGGTCACGAACTGCGAAATCGCCAACGTCGGCGAGGCGGGCGTGTTCATGGGCGGCGGCGACGTGAAGAACCTGATTTCGGGCGAGAACCTTGTCGAGAACTGCCACATCCACCACTTCGCCCAGCACGTGCGGACGTATCGTGCGGGCGTGATGATCCCGTGGAGCGCCGGGGCGGTCGTCCGCCGCAACGAGATCCACGACGCGCCGCATGTCGCGATTCTCTACGGGGGCGTGAACAACGTCTTCGAGTACAACGAGATCTACCGGTGCGTGTACGAGACGGCGGATTCGGGCGTGTTCTACACGGGACGCAGCTGGATTTCGCAGGGCAACGCCGTGCGCTACAACTACATCCACGACTGCGGGCCGAAGAACGATCCCGGGCACACGACGGGTGTCTACTTCGATGACGTGGACTGCGGCGACGAGGTGTTCGGCAACGTCTTCCAGAACATGGGGCGCGGCGTGTTCATCGGCGGCGGGCGCGACCACCCGATCCTCAACAACGTCTTCTGGAACTGTTCGGAAGCCGTGTTCATGGACAACCGGGGCATGACCTGGAAGCAGTGGAACACGCCCTCCGGCAACTGGGATTTCGAGGCGCAGGGCGAGCGCATGGACTACCGCAACCCGCCGTGGAGCGTCCGCTTCCCGAATCTCGCGAAGACGATGCAGGACTTCCCGCGCGAGCCGCTGCACAACCCGATTCAGCGCAACGTCATCGTGAACTCCATCCTCAACGACATCGCCATCCTGCCGCGCATGACGAACATCGTCGACCGCCTGGCGCCGATTTCCGACAACCTCGTCGTCCATGAGGTCGTTCGCGGACGCCCGTGGCCGTGGAAGGCGCGCGTCAATCCGTGGCGGATCGAGTGCGGCACGCCAATCGCGGCCAACGGCGTGAAGTCGGCCGACCTGGGTTTCTCGGATCCCGACAACGGCGATTTCACGCTTCGGAAGGATGCGGCAGTCCTGACGCTCGTTCCGGGCTTTGTGGCGATTCCCTTCGAGAAGATCGGGAGGGACCGGTGATCACGCGCCGCGACTGGCTGGGGGCGTGCGCGGCGGGGGCTCTCGCGTCTCGTGCGCATGGTGCAGGCGGCGCGCTCCCCGCATGGGCGCAGCGGGCGATTGACGAGGCGCGGGAACGCATCGAGAAGTGGAAAGACGGACAGGACATTTCGCTGTTCGTGACGATTACCGACGTCCATTCGCGTGTGCCGGACGTGACGGATCCGATTGACTGGTCGGATCCGAAGAGCCACATCCTCATCGCGCAGGAAGCGGTGCGGCAACTGGGGGCCGACGCCCTCGTCGATCTCGGCGACGCCGATTTCCAGTACGCCTGGGATCATCCGAACGTCACGCCGCCGGCGGACGAGGCGGACGCTCTCATTCGTCGGCGCATCGCCGCGCAGTTCCGGCTTTATCGCGATTTCGAGCGACCCGTCTACTTCTGCCGGGGCAACCACGACCGGGGACGGACGCATCGGGAGTTCTCGACAGCCGCGTTTGGCGCGTTCAATGCGCTCGCCGCCGCACACGGGCATGTTGCCGAGCTCGGCGGCGAGGGGAACTACGGCTATTTTGACGTCCCCGGAAAGAGTCTGCGCCTGTTCTTCCTCGACTCGTGCGAGAAAGTCGATTACGGCTTCACGTCGAAACAGCTCGCATTTGTCGCACGGGGCCTCGAATCGTTGCCGGACGGCGGGCGCGCGGTCGTCATGTCGCACTATTGCATCGCGGAGGCGATCGGTCGGTGGATGCGGCCGGGGCAGCCGCTCACGCACGCGAAGCGGGTACGTGGCTTCGGAGGCGAGACGCTGCACGCGATCTTTTCCGCGTTCGTCCATTCGGAGGCGGGCGCGCGCGAGGACGTCTCCTGGGACTTCACGGGCAAGCCCCAGCGGCGGCTGGCCGCGTGTCTTTGCGGCGATTCGCACGTTGACAGCCACGGAGTCTTGGATGACGTGAACTATGTCGTTTCGCAGGGATATGGCCCGTGCCATCCGCTGCTGCTTGCGCCCGGCGCGACGTTCGTCTGGAAGTCGGATCGGACGAAGCACCCGATGATTGACGTCTTGGGCGTCAAGCGCCTTTACGAAAGCATCGGCCTGGCGCGTGTCTTCCGCGTCGGTGACGGCGGCGCCGCACATGATCGCGAATGGTGCTTCTAACGTGCACGAGGGACAGACCCCATTTGGGTGGACCCTATTGATGGAGTGGCAGTGGAGGCGTTCAGCCTCGGTATGGTATAATACGCGCCATGAGACAGCCCCGCAACTTCCATCTTCTCGCAGTCGGATGACAGACTCCACCACGCTTACTTCACCAATGGGGTCTGACCCTCGGATTGCCCCTCGGATTCACTTGATTGGCATCGGTGGCGTCGGCATGGCCGGGCTCGCCGTTCTCCTGAAGGCCCGTGGCTGCGCGGTGTCGGGCTGTGACTTGCAGCGGAGCGCGCGGACGCGCTGGCTGGAGGCGCAGGGCATCCGCGTGGATGTGGGGCACGACCCTGCGCACGTCGCGGCGGCCGACGCGGTCATTGTCACGCCGGCCGTCCGGCCAGACAACCCCGAGCGCGTCGCGGCGGCGGGGCGCATCCGCTTTCGCGGCGACGTCCTCGCGGAGCTCGTGAGCGCGGCGCCGGATTCAATCGCCGTCTGCGGCTCGCACGGCAAGACGACGACGGCGACGTGGATTGCCCGGTTGCTCCTGTCGCTCGGCGAGTCCGTCTCGTGGGCGATCGGCGGCGAGACGGGCGGCTTTCCCGTCGCGGGCGTGGGGACAGGCCCCCTTGTCGTGGAGGCCGATGAGTCGGACGGTACGCTCGCGCGCTACCATGCGAAAACGCTCGTCGTCACGAACTGCGAATACGACCACCCCGACCACTTCAGGACGCGCGATGCCTACCTCGCCTGCTTCGCGGCGGCGAAACGGCAGGCGGCGGACGTCCTCGATTCCGTGGACGGCCTGGAGCCGCTGTCCGCCGCGCTGGGCCTTGACGCGCTCGGCCTCGCGCCGCACAACCGTCGCAACGCGCTGATGGCGGCCGAAGTCGCGCGGCGGCGCGGACACGCTGTCCCGGCGATTGCCGCCGCGCTGCCGGCGATCGTCGCGCAGCTTCCCGACCGGCGGTTTCAGCCGATTGCGCCGGGCGCCTACACCGACTACGCGCATCATCCGACGGAAATGAAATGCGCCGTCGCGATGGCGCGGCAGGCCTGTCGCGGCACGTTGCGCGTCCTCTTCCAGCCGCACCGCTATTCGCGGACGAAGGCACTGCTCCGCGATTTTCCGGCGGCGTTTGCGGGGGCGGATGAAGTCGTGCTGTGTCCGACCTACGCGGCGTTCGAGGCGCCGGTCGAGGGCGGCGACGTCGCCGACTTGTATGCGGTGTGTCGGGAGGCGTTTGATGATGCGCACGCGGATGATTCTGACCGGGGAGAGTCTCACACGGAGCCACGGGGGCACGGAGAGAGAAGGGTGTTCTTGGCGCGGAGCTGTGACGAGGCGTGGGAGCATGCGCGCAATTCGATGAAGGATGGCGACGTCACGCTGCTGTTGGGCGCGGGCGACATCATCCGTCTCGTGCCGCACATCCAGTCAGACCTCCGTGTCTCCGCTTCTCCGTGTGAGAAACTGAATGGAACGGCACACAAAAATCCGAGCCCCTGTTTCCCCAAACGCCGCATCTGGATCGGGCAGGGCACGAACACGTGGAAATCGGACTTGAACCTGTCCGTCGACTACGTTCCGACCACTGGCCCCGCCGGGGCGCCGGGGGCGTCCCTCGTCGCGGCGCATCCGGGGCTCCTGCCGTGGATGGCGGGGATTCCCGGCACGGTCGGCGGCTGGATCAAGATGAACGCGGGCGCGTTCGGCCATTCGATTTCCGAAGTTCTCGCGTCCGTCAAGGTCGACGGCGCATGGGTCAAGGCGGAAGACTGCGGCTTTGGCTACCGCACGAGCGCGATCAAGGGGGAGATTCAAGATTTCAGGTTGAAGGAGCCGGAAGACGTGAGGGACGCGAGGGACTTGAGAGACTCGAGTTCCTCTCCTGCCGCTTGTCCCTCGTGCCCCTCATGTCCCTCAAGTCTAACAGGCCCTGCCTTTTACCTTGCGCGGCGCAAGAAGTTCCCGGCGGGGACGTACGGCAGCTTCTTCAAGAATCCGCCGGGCGATTACGCGGGGCGGCTTCTGGAGGCGGCGGGCGCGAAGGAACTGCGCGTCGGCGGTGCCTACGTTTGGGCGGAGCATGCGAACGTCATTGTGCGCGGCGTCGGCGCGACGGCATCGGACGTCCTGGCACTCGCGCAGCTGATGGCGGCGCGCGTCCGCTTTCGGTTCGGCGTGGCGCTCGAGCCCGAAGTCTGCGGCATCGGCACGTTTTCGCCCAAGGACCGGGCGTAGATTTGGTATAATACGCGCTGAAAATGACATTGCCACAGAGAATCGCGCTGATCGTGAAGCGGGGCCTGGCCCTGCTCCACCCGTGCGTCTACGGCGAGCTGGGCGCGAAGGACACGGCGACCCTGATCGCGGCGGAGCTGGAGAAGGAGATCGAGCTGCTGTGTCCCGACCGGGACGCGGCGGCGGTCGTCGGCGCGTTCCTCGCGCGGCTGCCGGAGGTGAAGCGCCTCGTCGAGACGGACGTGCAGGCCGCCTACGAGGGCGACCCGGCGGCGACAAGCCCGATGGAGGTCGTGATGGCCTATCCGGGGCTCTACGCCGTGACGATCCACCGCCTCGCGCACGAGCTCTACCGGCTGAAGGTGCCGATCATCCCGCGCATCATGTCCGAGCTTGCCCACTCGAAGACGGGCATCGACATCCATCCCGGCGCGTCGATCGGCGAGCGGTTCTTCATCGACCACGGCACGGGCGTCGTCATCGGCGAGACGTGCGTGATCGGCGACAACGTGAAGCTCTACCAGGGCGTCACGCTCGGTGCGCTCTCGTTCGACAAGGACCCGGCGACCGGCGCGCTCGTCAAGGGCATCAAGCGTCATCCGAACGTCGAGGACAACGTCGTCATCTATGCGGGCGCGACGATCCTCGGCGGGAACACCACGATCGGTCACGACTCGGAGATCGGCGGCAGCGTCTGGATCATCGCGTCCGTGCCGCCGAACTCGCGCGTCTACAACAAGCCGCCCGCGCCCACCATCAAGGAGAAGAAGTAACATGGGACTCTCAGTTGGCATCGTCGGTCTGCCGAACGTCGGCAAGTCGACGCTCTTCAATGCGCTCACGAAGAAGCAGCAGGCGGCGGCGGAGAACTATCCGTTCTGCACGATCGAGCCGAACTCGGCCATCGTCGAGGTCGCCGACGCGCGGCTCGACAAGCTCGCCGAAATGGCGAAGAGCGAGCAGGTCATCCGTGCGACCGTCACGTTCACGGACATCGCCGGGCTCGTGAAGGGCGCGTCCAAGGGCGAGGGCCTCGGCAACAAGTTCCTCGCGAACATCCGCGAATGCGACGCGATCCTGCACGTCGTGCGGTGTTTCGAGAACGACGACATCATCCACGTGCAGGAGGGCGGGAACAAGTCCGCCCCGATCGACCCCGTCGGCGACGCCGAGGTCATCGAGACGGAGCTGGTTCTCGCGGACATGGAGCAGCTGCAGAAGCGCTACGACCGCGTGAAGAAGGAGGCGCAGGCGAAGCCGCCGCTGCGGCCTGAGGCCGAGGCGTGCGCGGCGCTGCTGAAGCACCTGGAGGCGGGGCATCCCGTGCGGTCCTTCCCGCGCAAGGACGGCGACCCGATCCTGAACGTCCTGAAGGAGCTTCACTTCCTCACCGACAAGAAGGTCATCTACTGCGCGAACGTGGCGGACGACAACGTGACGGGCGAGGGCAATCCGCACGTCGCCGCGCTGAAGGCCTACGCGGCGAAGGAGGGCTGCGAATGCGTCGTCATCTGCGCGCAGATGGAGGCCGATCTCGCGGGCCTCACGGACGACGAGGCGAAGGAGTTCCTGCAGAGCTACGGCCTTTCGGAAAGTTCGCTTGACCGCACGATCAAGCTCGCGTACGAGACGCTGGGCCTCGCGAGCTTCCTGACGGCGGGGCCGAAGGAGTCGCGCGCGTGGACGTTCCGCAAGGGCTGGAAGGCCCCGAAGTGCGCGGGCGTCATCCACACCGACTTCGAGAAGGGGTTCATCCGCGCGCAGGTCGTCGCGTACGAGGACTACGTGAAGTACGGCGGCGAGGCGGGCGCGCGCGAACACGGCGTCCTGCGTCCCGAGGGCAAGGAATACGAGATGAAGGACGGCGACGTCGTCGAGTTCATGTTCAATTGAGGTGGAAAGGTGGAAGAGTGGAAAGGTGGAAAAGTTCGGGGGGAAAAGTGGAAAGGTGGAAGAGTGGAAAAGTGCGGGAAAGTGAAGAGGCGTGATGGCGGGCTTTAAGACATTCGAGGAGATTGCCGCGTGGCAGGAGGCGCGGATGCTGGTCGGCGAGATCTATTCGGCGACCGGGCGGCCTCCTTTCTGCCAGGACTATGGCTTGCGGGATCAGATTCAGCGCGCGGCCGTCTCGATTGGCTCAAATATTGCAGAAGGATTTGAGCGGCGCGGCAACCGGGAGTTCATCAAGTTCCTGTGGATTGCTAAGGGATCTGCCGCAGAAGTCGCTTCACAGCTCTACTACGCAAAGGACCTGTCATATGTTGACGAGATGCAGTTTGCCGATCTTCATGCCCGAGCGAAGAGGATCTCGGCCATGCTTTTCAAGTTGATTTCATCCATAAAGGAACCGAACCGACTCAAATAACCCCACCACCCGCACCCCTCCACCCCTCCACCCCTCCACCTTTCCACCCTTCCACTCTTCCACCCATCCACTCTTCCACCTTTCCACCTTTCCACCCTTCCACTCTTAAAACCATGCAGATCAGGCAAATTTCGATTTT
The DNA here is from genome assembly GCA_934635045.1 of uncultured Kiritimatiellota bacterium. Taxonomy (GTDB): domain Bacteria; phylum Verrucomicrobiota; class Kiritimatiellia; order RFP12; family UBA1067; genus UBA1067. The sequence continues at coordinate 9,705 of CAKTZA010000038.1, forward strand.
CCTTCAGAACAAGCCGGGGCAGCTCTCGCAGATCTGCCGCGACCTCGCGGACGCCGACATCAACATCGCGACGCTGTCGCTTGCGGACACGAGCGACTTCGGCATCGTGCGCATGATCGTCGATGACCACGAGAAGGCCAAGGCGACGCTGACCGCGAAGGGCCACGTCGTGAACGTGCGCGAGGTCGTCGCCGTGTGCGTGCCGGACCGTCCGGGCGGCATGGCCGGGGTGATGGCGGCGCTGGACAGGGCGGGGGCCAACATCGAGTACAGCTACGCCTTCGCGTTCCACAAGGGCGAGAAGGCCGTGCTCGTCTTCCGCTTCGACGACAACGCCAAGGCCGCGAAGGCCCTCGCCGAGGCCGGCTTCCTGACGCTCTCCGAGGAGGAGGTCGTCGACGCGGCGGTCTGACGGACAGCTTGAAGGAGAAAACGATGAAGTACATTTCGACACGCAAGGGCCTCGCGGCGACGAGCGCCGAGACGGTGTTTCAGGGGCTCGCGCCGGACGGCGGGCTGTATGTGCCGGCGGCCGTGGAGAAGGTCGCGGGCATCGAGAGGGCCGGGACGCTGCGCGCGGCCGAGGAGCTCGTCATGGGCGCGCTCTTCGACGACCTGCCGGCGGACGTGCGGACGGCGGCGGTAGATCGCCTCTGCGCGCGCTTTCCGGCGGAGGATCCGATTCCGCTCGTCGAGAAGGACGGCCTTCACGTCCTTGAGCTCTTCCACGGCAAGACGGGCGCGTTCAAGGACGTCGCGCTCTCGATGCTGCCGGTCTTCATGAAGCACGCGGCGGCGGGCCAGCGCGTCCTCATCCTGACGGCGACGTCGGGCGACACGGGCTCGGCGGCGATGCAGGGCTTCGCGGGCGTCGAAGGCACGGAGATCGTCGTGTTCTATCCGGCGACGGGCACCTCGAAGATCCAGCGCCTCCAGATGACGACGCCGGCCGACGCGAACGTGCACGCGGTCGGCATTCGCGGCAACTTCGACGATGCGCAGGCCGCCGTGAAGCGCATCTTCGCCGACGCGAAGATCAACGCCGAGGCCGCCGCGCACGGCGTCACGCTCTCGTCCGCGAACTCGATCAACACGGGGCGGCTCGTGCCGCAGATCGCCTACTACGTCCTCGCCGGCGCAAAACTGCTTCAGCGAAACGATTCGACGATTCGATCATTCGACCATTCGTCAATTTCCTTTGATGTCGTCGTGCCGTCCGGCAACTTCGGCAACATCCTCGCGGCGTACTACGCGAAGCGGATGGGCACGCCGATCCGGAAGCTCGTCGTCGCGTCGAACGTGAACGACGTTTTGGCGCGCTTCGTGAAGACGGGCGTGTACGATCCGGGGCCGACGTTCACGGTCACGAACTCGCCGTCGATGGACATCCGCAAGAGCTCGAACGTCGAACGCCTCCTGTGGATGCTGAACGACGGCGACTGCGCCGAGGTCGCGCGGCTCATGGACGACCTGGAGACGAAGGGCCGCTACGAACTCAACGACGCGGCGAAGGCGCGGCTCTTCGCCGACTTCACGGGCGGCGTCGCGACGCCGGAGGAGACGGAGGCCGAGATGCGCCGGATGCGCGAGACGGCGGACTACCTGCTCGATCCGCACACGGCCGTCGCGACGTTCGTCGCGAAGATGCTCGGCTACCCGAAGGACGGTGTGCCGTGCGTCGTCGCGGCGACGGCGACGCCGTACAAGTTCCCCGAGACGTGCCGCCGCGCGTTCGGTGCGGATGTCCTCACCGACCCGCCGCCGTCCTTCCGTGAATTGGAGCGACTGCCGATTGCCCAGACGAAGGTCTGCGACGTCGACGTCATCGACCAGGCCGTGCGCGATCTCTTCTGACGCGAAGGGCGTTTCGGGGGATTGGCCGGGATGTCGTTCAAGAAAGCAAAAAGGGTCTCGGAGAAATCCGAGGCCCTTTTCGATGCTTGAAATCGGCTCGCCGCTTACTTGACGGTGATGACCGAGTTGAACGTGCCCTGGTCGTTGGCGACCGCGTTCACGTTCTCCGGATCGGCGCACCACGTGCCGTCGATCACGAACTTGTACTGGTAGTCGCCGGGGGCGAGCTTGACGGTCGCCGAGTAGACGCCGGCCTTGAACGCCATCTTCTTCGCCGTCGGGTTCCAGTCGTTGAACTCGCCGGCCACGTAGACGGCCTTGCCCTTTTCCGCATGGACCGTGAACGTCACGGCCTTGGTCGCCGGCTTCTGCGCCGCGCACGCGCACCGCTTGACCGCGCAGGTCGCGGCTTTCTTGACGACGGCCTTGACTGCGGGAGCCTTCTTGACGGTCTTGATCTTCATTTTTGCCTGTTTCCTTTTGTTTTTTGCTCGCTAAGGGCCTTTCCCACAGCGAACGGGCAAATAGTATCTCATATTTTTTTGATTTGTCAATAGGCAAAGGTGAAAATGACGAAAAAAGTTGGCTCCGTCGTTTCCAGAAGTGAAAGCAAAGAGGTGTTTGCGTTGAGTGTTGGAAACGCAGAAGGTCCTTGAGAATCTGTGCGCGTTACACGCTGACGGATCGCGAGCGGCAAGTCATGGACTTTCGCTTCGGCCTCACGGACGGGTATTGCCGGACGCTGGAGGAGGTCGGGCGGCTGTTCAACGTCACGCCTGAACGCATTCGGCAGATTGAGTCAAAAGCGTTGCTCAAATTCAAGACACCAGAGAGTCCGGAGGGTTGATGAAAATCCTTGCGGTCGGGAAGCACCTTTAAAAGCGGCGTCGCAAACCGGAATAGTTTAATCGTTCATGAACGAAGAGAAGGCGAGAGTCTAATGGCTGACACGACGAAGAAAGCCGAGAAGGCTTGGCTGCTGTTTGCGGTTGGGGCGATTTAAGTCGTGGGAAAACGAATTTCCCCAAGATATTTCAGACGCATAAGGCGGAGTTGGCCTTATGCGTTTTTTGTTTGCGCGGCGTAAGAAACGCCTGTTGCCGTTCGTTTATGAAGATAGAGGATTGGTGGAATCAAAGAAGGAGATGAAAGATATGTACGGAATAAGAATGTACACGTATAGCCTCATTGCCGCGCTCGTCTGCAACGGCTTGTGGCATTTGACGGACGGCGGGCTGACCTTCTGGCTTGCGTCATTCCCAGTCTCGTTGCTGGTGCTTCCCATTGCGCTCTGGATTCTGACGCGCGTCATTTCGGAATGCGACAAAGGGCGCTTTCGCAAGCCGTCGCCGGAAGAGGACACGCGGGAAGAGGACACGCATGCGCCGGAAGAACGTATGCGAGAGAAGCTGGAGCTGTTCTCATAGGAAGCCGATGTTTGTGTCGAGGCGGGAGAAGCTGACGGTCGGCATACGCATCCGCCAATCTGGTGCCTGTTCCCGTATTTCGGAAAGATATCAAAGCGCAACATGGGGCGGTTGCTGAAGACGAAGAAATGGTATGACGACGGGTGCCCCGGGTGCCTGATCTATGCAGAACTTGGCAGTACCTCAGAAGCACTCTTGACTTTAATGAGGAGGACAGGAACAACCCTTTCCACGGAAGAGGAGGCAGGGCCTTGCGTTGCGCGTTGCGCAAATGTCGGATTCCCGCCCGAAACGGCGAAAATTTGATATACTGTGCGACAGACAATTTAAGACCTTGTGTTCAACACATCGTTCGGCCCTGGTGAAATGTAGGAAGTTTCAACCGATAGGTGCTGCGACGGGGTGGAGAACGCGTCCCTATGGGCGCTTCTTCTTCCGTGCTTCCTATCGGGCCTCCTACAGCCTCACCAGAAACGCGGCAAGGGGATGCGCCCTTTCTTTTTGTCGTGAAACACGAGAGGGCAAAAAGGAATGCAAAATGAAACAAGTCATGATAGCCGCCGCGTTGGCACCAGCCTTCGCGTTCGCCGATACCGTCGTCGTCTCCGATTCGCCGTCGGTCGTTCGCCGCGCTGAACTTCGCGAGGCGCTTCGCCAGGATTCGACCTGGACTTCCGAGAACATCGCGAAGAACCCGTACCTGTTCCTGCAGGAGCAGATCGCGAACTGCGACAGGCTGCGTGCGAAGATCGACGCGCAGAACATCACGCTCATCCGCATGGAGAAGAACGCGAAGCGAACCGTGGATGAGGCGGAGAGTGCGCAAGCCCGCTACGAGAAGTTCCTGAAGGACGCGAAGGCGGCGTACAAGGCGGCGAATGGCGCGTTCCCCGTCACGCTCAACGGCTATGCCCTCGACGAGGACGAGCTGAACGACAAGATCGCCGATGCGCTTGAGCGTGTCGAACTCGCGAAGAAGGAGTTCAAGGACAACACGGCCATCGCGAAGAAGGTGGCGATCCGCAAGGGCGTGCTCAAGAAGAAGAAACGCGACCTCACGAGCCTGCGCATGAAGCTCGTGCAGCAGGCCGAGCAGGTGAAGATGAACGCCGCGCTTGCGGAGATCGGCTCGCTCAGCGACGTGCTCGGCACGATCAAGGACATGATGATCGAGATCGACGAGGACCCGACGAAGCTTTCCGTGGAGGACATGACGGAGGAGGACCCGAACGCGAAGCGCAACAAGAAGGTTAGCAGTTTCCTGAACGACTAAACAAAGGCAATGCACAAGATGAAAATGAAAACGATAGTGGCGGCGTCCCTCTGCGGTTGCCTGCTGGCGGGGTGCGTCTCCGAGTCGGTGCGGCGCGAATACGCCGAGTGGCAGAAAAGTGATGACGCGGTCGCGTCCGTGAGCGCCGGAGAATTCGAATCCAAGTACATGAACGGCTGGCGCGAACGTGCGCAAGAAAAGCGCTCAAAACGACTTGCACGCGAAGAGTACCGGCAATGGCTTAGGAGCGATGATGCTGTCAAGGATACATCCTATCAGGAGTTTCAGTCGAAGTACAAGACGGGTTGGCGTGAAAGGGCCGAGCAGAAAAAGCAGGTTCGCTTGGCGAAGGAGGCCAAGGAGCGCGAGATTGCGCGTCGGAAGGCCGCAGCCGCCGAACTGCGCCGCGAGCGCGATAGGTGGATTGCGAGAATCGCTTCCGCTTACCTGGAAGCGATTCGTGCGAAATACGAACGCGGCGACAAGTTCATTTGTCCGTTTCCGCGGTACAAGGGGAAAAGAGAATTGGGTGATTGGCAGAAACCGGATTGGCTGAAGACGTGGACAGGGCCGCGGCTCGGACTCTCCGAGGAGGACAAGTTGGCAGGCGAGGCGCTGCTCGCCGAATTCGGGACGAAGTACCTGCCCAACGCCTATGCGAACTACGAGAAGAGGAAAGACGCGGCGGCGGAACTGCAGCAGGTCTTCAACGAGGAGTTCCCGGAGCCGTGGGCAATCAAGGAGACGGATCCGAAGTGGAACGCATTCAACAAGGTGCTGGAGAAGTTGGCCAAGGTACGGACGGAGTTCTTCCTGTGCCACGACGAACTCTGCCACTACTGGCTGATGTTGCGGCTGGGCGTGGTGTCCGACGCGGAACTGGCGGAGGCCGATGCGCAGCCGCTGGCCGTCAGCCTCCTGCCGGAGAATGTGTTGCGCGCGAGATACGCATGGTCAAAGGCCGAGCCGATGGAAGCGAAGATCTCGGACTTCGCCGCGAAGTATGCGCCGGAATCGTCCGCCGTCTACCAGAAACTTGAGCGTGAGTTCAAGGAGTTGGACGCACTCCTGCAGGAAGTCGCCAAACAACGGCAGCAGATGGATGACGCTCGGTTTCATCGCGTGCATGCGGCGGCTGTCGCCAAGCGCAATGAACTTGCTCGTGAGATGAACGCGCTTTCACAGACTCTTCAGGCGTGGCACATGGATCACCGAACCATGGAGAAGACTTCGGAGGACGTGGCGAAATGCGACCATGCGATGGCCCTGCAGTTGAAGCCGTTTGTCGCGTCCCTCCCCGGCTACATTAAGGACAAGGGGTGCGGGCGCGTGATTCCCGCAAGCGACATGATTGCGATTCCGAGCGGAAAGTTCGTCATGACGAAGGACGACAAGAAACTTGCCGTGTCCGTGTCCGCATTCAGGATGCAGCGCACGGAAGTGACGCAGCTTCAGTGGATGATTGTGATGGGCAACAATCCTTCGGACTTTGTTGGACCTGACCGTCCGGTCGAAAACGTGTCGTGGGACGATTGCCAGGCGTTCATCAAGCGCGCCAGCGCTCTGGATGGAGTCCAATACCGTTTCCCGAAGGAAGCGGAGTGGGAGTTTGCCTGCCGCGCCGGTTCGACGGGGGAATGGGGCAAGCGCAAAAACGGCGAGGAGGGGCCGCTGGAGGTGATGGGCTGGTATGATGGGAATAGCCGAGGTGGTACGTATCCGGTTGCACTGAAAGAGCCGAACGCATGGGGGCTTTTCGACATGCACGGCAACGTGTGGGAATGGTGCGCGGATTTGTGGCAATCGGACCGCTCCTACCGCGTGCGCCGCGGCGGCAGAGGGGGCCTCGGCGCAGACTACTGCACGGCGGGCTATCGGGGCTACAACAACCCCGACTACCGCTACTACTACCTCGGCTTCCGGCTGGCAGCCCCTGTGAAATAATTCAGAGAAAGTTAAAGGTTAAGGAAAATAGTTATGAAGAAGCAATCAAAGTGTGTGTTCAAGATCGTGTTTTGGTTTTTATTGATAATGGTGCTGACATTGCCTGTGGTTTTGGTGCTAGCCACCCCGCTTGACAATTGCTCAATAGGATTAATTCTGAACATTATTGGTGCGTTGATAACAATTTTCATTGCGTTCCCACAAACTGATCATGAAGCAATCGGAGTCCTGGTAGTTGAAGATGGAACGCCACTAGAGCATGGTATGACGGCTGGCGAGATGCGTCAGATTGGAAGGCAGAAGTGTATATGGAGCAGATGTTGCTCGATACTAGGAGTTGTTTGCTTAGTGATTGGCTTTGCGTTCCAATTGTACGCTCAAATGCCGGTTAAATAACGACGGAAGCACAATCGCACAGTTCCAGAGCCGCTCGGTAAAGGCCTTCGCGGCACTTGGGTGGAAGTTCGATAACTTCACGAAAGGTGGGATATCGGCCTTGATTCCGCAGAAGCGTAAGGATGATTGCGGCTACGGGAAGGTTGACATCTTTCTCAGCGGAGACGGTTGCATCGTATACGTTGGCCAATCTGCCAATGATGATGGCGGGGACGTTGGCCAAGAAGATGGCATTTCTGAATATGCTGTATTTTGACAGTGGCGTGTTACGGACAGGCCGTATTTTGGTGGTTGAGTTGATGGACACAGAACGGCAATGTCTTTTGCTGGATGTGCATTCGTTCATAAAAGCGTGCAGTCTGCGCGATGATTCGTTCATAAAAGTGTAAATAGCGCACAGTTATTCGTTAATAAAAGTGTGTGCGTGATACACGCAACGGGCGATTTATGATATAATGGCGCCATGAAATCGCGGAAACCAGAAACTTTCTTGAATCGCAAGTTCATGTCCGTCCTTGAGGCGTGGATTCGGCGAAACGACCGACGGCCGCTGATCGTCAAAGGAGCCCGTCAGGTCGGCAAGACGGCTTGCATTCGGCGATTCTCCGAAGGTCGGTTTGCCTCGGTCGTCGAGATCAATTTTGCGCTCCAACCGGAGTTCAAGGTCATCACGCAGGACGGCTATAGCGTTGCCAACATCATTCGCAACATTTCTCTCGTCAATCCGAGCTTTCGATTTGTCGCGGGAAACACGCTGATCTTCTTTGATGAGATTCAGGACTTCCCCGAAATCGCAACGGCTTTCAAGTCTTTTGCAGAGGATGGTCGCTATGACGTCATCAGTAGCGGGTCGCTCCTCGGCATCCAGTTCAAGCGGATTGAGTCGATCAGCGTCGGCTATCAGGAAACGGAGACGATGCGCTCCATGGACTTCGAGGAGTTCCTGTGGGCACGGGGGTATGAGGCAAGGCAGTTGGATGACTTGTACGGGCGGCTTATTGACGTGCAGCCATTCGGGTCGGTGGCCACGGAGGTCTTTGACCGTCTTTTTCTCGACTACTGCGTTCTGGGCGGCATGCCAGAGGTCGAGGCGAGCTATTTCGCCAAGGGCTCGTTCGAGGGTGTTCCGGACATTCAGCGGCGCATCGTCAACGACTATCGCGCGGATGTCCGAAAGTATGCCGAGGGGCTTGATCCGCAGCGCATCATCAGCGTCTTCGACAGCGTTCCGGCGCAGCTGGCCAAGGAGAACAAGAAGTTTCAGCTTTCAAAGGTCGAGCACGGCGCCCGCCGCAAGGACTATTGGGGGTGCGTCGAATGGCTTCAGGACGCCGGCATCGTCACGCTCTGCAAGGCCGTGGACTTCCCCGAGCTGCCGCTGTCCGCCCACATGGACGCGTCTCGGTACAAGCTTTACATGAGTGACAGCGGTCTGCTCGTTTCACGGTTAGACGAAGAATCGCAGGAGGACGTTCGCATCCGCCGGAACCTTGGCACGTGGAAGGGCGGGCTGTTCGAGAACATTGTCGCGGAGGCGCTTGTGAAGTCGGGGGCTGAGATTGCGTATTTCAAGAAAGAGAACGCCGCCCTTGAGATGGATTTCCTGCTGCGGTCTGGAGATGACCTTGTGCCTGTCGAGGTCAAGGCCGAGAACGCCAAGGCGAAATCGCTTCGGACGCTGATCGATTCCGGTCATTACAAGGACATCCGCTGGGGCGTCAAGCTCGTGCATGGCGACGTTGGGTTCTCGCGATCCATCCTAACCCTGCCTCAGTGGAGCGCGTTCTGGCTTCGGCGACTTTTGAAGGAGCCCGGATTTAAGCGTGGCTTAGGTTCCCTGTCCGCTTCCGGCGGCGCGCGCACTAAACCGCCGATTTGATATAATACGTGGAAGTCGATTCAGAACTGAGACAGACAAGGAAAGAACGAATCATGCTGAAAGCCATCATTCTCGGTGCCGGGTATCGCGGGCGGGCCTATGCCGACTATGCGACGGAACACCCGGACCAGCTGGAGATCGTCGGCGTCGCCGACCCCGTGCAGGCCGAGGTCATCCCGGCGAAGCGGTACTGGAAGGACTGGCGCGACTGCCTCGCGGCGCGGCCCGAGGCGGACATCGTGATGGTCACGATGCCGGACAGCCTGCACCACGACCCGGCGATCATGGCGCTGGAGGCGGGCTACCACCTGCTGCTCGAAAAGCCGATTTCGCCGACGGAACAGGAGTGCCGCGAGGTCATCGACTGCGCGCTGAAGAACCGGCGGCTCGTCATCGTCGGCCACGTCCTCCGCTACACGGCCTACTTTGCGCACATCAAGGCGCTGATCGACTCGGGCGAGCTCGGCGAGGTCGTCTCGATCGCGCATCAGGAGTCCGCCGGGTTCTGGAAGGTTGCCCACTCCTACGTGCGCGGCAACTGGGCGAACTCGAAGAAGAGCTCTCCGATCATCCTCGCGAAGTGCTCGCACGACCTCGACCTGTTCGTCTGGTGGCTCGGCGGGCGCAAGTGCAAGAAGGTGACGTCGTTCGGCTCGATCAAGCTCTTCCGCAAGGAGATGATGCCGAAGGGTGCGGCGCATCGGTGCGTGGACTGTCCGCCCGCCATCGAGAAGCGGTGCGTCTGGAGCGCGCGCAACATGTACGTCAAGCACGACGAGCTCAAGTACCTCTTCGCCGACCATTCGGACGCGGCGATGGAGAAGCTCATCGAGGAGACGGAGTACGGCAAGTGCGTCTACCAGACGGACAACGACGTGCCCGACCACCAGACCGTGACGATGGAGTTCGAGGGCGGCGCGACGGTGAGCCACGTGATGACGGGCTTCACGGCGAAGAACGTCCGCACGACCCGCATCGCCCTGACGCGCGGCGAGATCGTGGGCGACGGCGAGAACCTCGACATCTGCCGCTTCGACGGCAACTCGGTCGAGACGGGCGTGCCGACGTGCTTCCGCCTGCCGAACAGATCGCGCCACGGCGGCGGCGACTTCAACCTCGTCTCGGAGATGATCCGCATCCTCCGGCGGAACGACCCCGAGGAGATCCGCGAGATCACGGCGGAGGCGCTGCAGAGCCACCTCATCTGCTTCGCGGCGGAACGCTCGCGCCTCGCGGGCGGGGCCATCGTCGAGCTCAACAAGGACTGAGGCGACGCATGGCGAAGACGCTCTTGGTCGGCTACAAGGCCGCAGACCTCACGCCCGCGCTGCTGGAAGGCGACGTGACGTGCCACACGCTCGACGTCTACCACCGGCACGCGATCGAGAAGGTGCATCACGCGAAGGCGATCTGCTCGGCGCACCTGCCCGAAGGCCCGTGGGACGTCGTCCGCTTCCGGACGGGCCCGAAGCTCATGAGCGGCGAGCTTGCGCTCGATTTGCTGCAGGAGTGCGCGAAACTCGTCGGTCACGCGCTCAAGCCGCCGCGATTCGTCCTCGACTACGTTGGGCGCGAGCGAGACCGCAATGACCTGCTCGACAAGGTACGCAAGGACGCGAAGCGCGAGCGGTCGTTCAAGGCCGAGTGGCCGGCGTCCGTGCCGGGCGGCCCGAAGCTGATGTTCACGAGTTATCCGGGCTGCTTCTGCCATCGTCGATTGGACGAGGGCGGGCTGGCGCTCGCCGAGGTCGTGAGCCGGGAGATGAGGGAAGGAAGAAGGAAAAGGGAAGAAGGAAAAAGTAGGGAGGGCCGTCTCTTTTCCGCTGGGGCAGGGATTGGAGAACTGCGGCTTCTCGACATGGGCTGTGGATGCGGGCTGGTGGGGCTGCTGATTGCGACGGCGCTGACGGAAGGAAAAAGTATGAAGGAAGAAGGAAAAAGTAAGGATTCCACACTTCTTCCTTCTTCCTTCTTCGCTCTTCCTTCCCTTGTCCTCGTCGATTCCCATGCGCGGGCGGTCGAGGCGGCGACGGAGAACGCGGCGAAGTTCGGCGTGCCGGCGGAGGTGGTCCTGTCCGACAGCGGCACGCCCGCGCGGATGGACGGCACGTTTGACGTCTTCGTCGGCAACCCACCGTATTACAGCGACTACCGCATCGCCGAGGTCTTTCTGGAGACGGCGCGGCGCGCGCTGAAGCCGGGCGGCGTCTGCTATCAGGTCGTGAAGAACGCGGCGGGGCTCGAACCCGTGCAGAGGCGTTTCTTCCCCGACGTCGAGGTCATCCGGCGCCGCAACTACGCCGTCCTGAAGTCGGTGAATGAGAATTCTCACGTCCTATAAGCCGTTTGTCGGACGGGTCGGCGAAAGTCCCCTGCCGCACGAGTCGCCGGCGGCCGTGAGGCATGCGCGCGGAATGGCGCAATACGACCCATGATCCAGGACGCATTGGACAGGAAGGTTCTGCACGTCGTTTCCGGGTTGCGCGAAGCGGACAACGGCATGGCCGTCGCGGCGCAGCTGCTGGCCGCCGACGGGCGGGCGGGCCTGGCGGAAGCACGAACGCTCTCGCGGGCGCAGATCGCGGCGGTGGACGAGGTCTGGGTGCATGGCATGTGGTCGCTGGACAAGTGGGTGGCGTGCCTGAAGGTGAAATGGGCTGGTGCGCGGCTGGTGCGCATGATGCATGGCGGCCTGAGCCCCGTCAGCCTGCGGTGGCAAGGCCGATGGAAGAAGAGGCTGGCCCGACCCCTTGAGAGGCTGCTGTTCGCCTTGGCGGATCACGTGGTCGCGACGGGGGCGTGGGAAGTGGCCTGGGCGCGGTCCTGGGGCGTGCGGCGTCCCATCGAGACGGTCGATCTCAAGCGGTGCTTTCCGGCGGCCCCTCGGAACGGGCAGAGGCAGGACGAACAGGACCGAGTTGCGCATGTGCCGCTGCGGGTGCTTTACCTTGGGCGCAGGCACCTGCTCAAGGGCGTCGCGTATCTGGAACGGGCGGTTGCCGCCTTGAATGAGGCCTGTGGGGACGGAACGCCCGTTGTCGAGCTGCGGGTCGAATCGCATGCCACGGGTGCGGAGAAGGAAAGGGCCTGGGCGTGGTGCGATGTCCTTTGCCTGCCGACGCTTTCGGAGAACTTCGGCCTTGTGGTCGCGGAGGCGCTGGCGCGCGGAAAGCCCGTCATCACGACCGATGGCGCGCCCGCGTGGCGGGATGAGCCGCGTGCGGATGGGCACGGCGCGACACGCCTGGTCTACCTCGAAGGCTACTGTGGCGGAACGGAGGCGCAGCGCGTGCGCCTGCTTCAGGATGCGATGGCCGGCTTCTTGCCGGCGGATTCCCAGACGAGGAGGGGCGCCTGATGTCCGGCAAGAAACGCTATCCGATTCGCATTCCGCGCTTTGCCGCCGGCATCCGCGCGCAGGAGTCGCGCACGGGGTCGGGGCGCAGCTGGTGGGCGCGCGAGTGGACGCGCCGCCTGGAGACGATGGGCCTTCGGGGGCGGCTGGGGCGCGGCAAGAGCTACGCGCTGTCGGGACAGGTCGTCTCGCTGGCGCTCGCGGGGCCGCACGTCGCGGCGCAGGTTCAGGGGACGCGCCCCGATCCGTACGCCGTCACGCTCGATTTCCGCACGCCCGACGCGGCGGCGCATGCGCGTCTCGTCGCCGCGCTCCGCGCCGAACCGATGCTTGTTGCGCGGCTGTTGGCGGATGACCTGCCGAGCGAAGTCGAGGCGGCGTTCCGAGCCGAGGGCTACGACCTTTTCCCCGGCGGCAAGCTTGGGCCGGGCCGCTACGACATGACGACGGCGTGCAGCTGCCCGGACTACGCGAACCCCTGCAAGCATACGGCGGCCGTGCTCCTGCTGCTGGGCGAGGAGGTGGCGCGGCGACCCCTGACGCTGCTGGAATTGCGCGGCATCCTGACGGAGGAACTCTACGATGAAGATTGAAACGCCGATCCTCAAGCGCCTTGGACCCGTGCCGTTCTGGCGGGGCACGGGCAAGTGCCTCGACGAGCTTGAGCGCATCTACAAGAAGGCGATTTCCGCCGCGAAGGCCCGCTTGGGGCAGTGAGGCCCGCGCCCTGCGGACTGTGCGCGGCAAAAATGCTATAATGTCCGCCATGTTCAGTTCTCGCTATCGTTTCTGTGACCTTTTCGACATACCGATCTACATCAGCACGTCGTTCATCGTGCTGCTCGTCCTGTTCGTGCTGGACTTCGGCTCGTTCAGCTACGGGCTCTCGATGGCGCTCGTCCTCGCGATCTCCGTGACGGCGCACGAGCTCGCCCATGCGCTCACGGCGCGCGTCTTCGGCTACCGCACGACCGACATCACGCTCTCGCTGCTCGGCGGGTGCGCGTCGATGATCTCCCTGCCGCGCAAGGCGTCGCAGGAGTTCCTGACGGCGCTTGCGGGCCCGCTCATGAGTTTCGCGCTCGCGCTGGCGGCGTTGTTCCTCGATTTCTTCGGCTTCCACCTGGGCAACCGCTGGCTGGGGTTCGTGCTGCCCTATACCTTCTGGATCAACGTCATGCTCGGCGCCTTCAACCTGCTGCCGGGCTTCCCGATGGACGGCGGGCGCATCTTCCGCTCGGTGATGCGGCTCTTCCTGACGCGCGCGAAGGCGACGCTCGTCGCGATGTGGGTCGGGCGCGGCTTCGCGATTCTCCTGGGGCTCAAGGGCCTCTACGCCGTCTTCAACGGCGGCTCCTTCAGCTTCATCACGCTGCTCATCGCGTGGATGATCTGGAAGGAGGGCTACCGCGAATATCGGCTGGCGCTCGCCGAAGAGGACTTCCGCCGCTGGACGCAGGACGACTTCAACGCCCGCGTCTCCCCGCCGCCCTATGCGCGGTAGCCGGAGGCGGTTCCGTCGTCGCCGTTTTTTGGTATACTACACGAAAAAGAGGAGAATAACGAGCAACATGAGCAAGCCATCGACTGTCGGCAGCCGGATTCGCACGTACCGCGAGCACCTGAACATGAGCGTTTACGATCTCGCGCAGAAGAGCGGGATCGACGAGAAGGTCGTCAATTCCATCGAGAAGGACGAGGTGCTGCCCGCGCTCGGCGTCCTCACGAAGCTCTCCCGTGCGCTCGGCCAGCGGCTCGGCACGTTCATGGATGACCAGTTCAAGCCCGATCCGATCATCACGCGCGCGGCGGACATTGAGGCGGCGAAGGTTGCGCAGGAGGGCGTGAACACGCTCGGCTACGCGAGCCATTCGCTTGCGCGCGGCAAGCCTGACCGCCACCTGGATCCGTTCCGCATCGAGTTCGCCGCGAACGGCGTCGATGAGGTGTCGTCGCACGAGGGCGAGGAGCTGATCATCTGCCTCGCGGGCGAGGTGGAACTCACTTATGGGCCGGACAAGACGGTTCTGAAGCCCGGCGACACGGCCTACTACAACGCCGTCGTCAAGCACGGCCTGCGCGCGCTGAACGGCGAGCCGGCCTCGATCTACGGCATCGTCTATATGCCGTTCTGAGAGAAGTAAGAAGTAAAAAGGAAGAGGGAAAAAGTAAGGAGGGTGAGAAATGGGTTGGTTTGAACCGAAAGCCGAGAAGCCGGCGATTCCGCCGGCGAAGGCGTTGTGGGCGATCTGCCCGAAGTGCAAGAGCCACTTCGAGAAGTCCGTCTGGAAGGCGAACAACGCGATCTGCCCGAAGTGCAACTACCACGGGCGGCTCGCCGTCCGCGAGCGCATCGCGCAGGTCGCCGACGAAGGCTCGTTCAGCGAGGTCTTCCGCGCGGTGTCCTATTCCGACCATCTCGAATTCCACGACGCGACCGGCCCCTACAAGGCGAAGGTCGAGGCGACGATCAGGAAGTCGGGCGAGACGGAATCGATCGTCATGGGCACGTGCACAATTGAGAAGCACCCCGTGATGCTCGGCGTGATGGACTTCGGGTTCATGGGCGGCTCGCTCGGCACGGGCACGGGCGAGCGCATCGCGCGGGCCTGCGAGCAGGCGATTGCCGAGCGGCGTCCGCTGATCCTGTTCTCGGCGTCGGGCGGCGCGCGCATGCACGAGGGCATTCTCTCGCTCATGCAGATGGCGAAGACGGCGGCGGCGATTGCGCGCCTGAAGGAGGCGGGGCTGCCCTACATCTCGGTGCTGACCGACCCGACGACGGGCGGCGTCTCGGCGAGCTACGCGATGCTCGGCGACATCAACGTGACGGAGCCCAAGGCCCTCATCGGCTTCGCGGGGCGGCGCGTCATCGAGAACACGATTCACCAGAAGCTGCCGGCCGACTTCCAGTCGGCGGAATATCTCGAAAAGCACGGCTTCATCGACAAGATCGTCGAACGCAGGGAACTGAAGAAGTTCCTCGCCAAGATGCTGGGCTACTTCGGGTTCTGAGACCTTTTACACCTCTACATTTCTACACGGCTAACAATGAACACGAACATGACAGCCTTCGACAAGGTTAAGCTCGCGCGCGATCCGAAGCGTCCGCACCTGAAGGACTTCATCCGCGAAATCTGCTCCGACTTCGAGGAGCTGCACGGCGACCGCCTCGTGAACGACGACCGCGGGCTCGTCGGCGGGTTCGGGACGATCGGCGCCGAGAAGGTGCTGATCCTCGGCCACAACAAGGGCGCGACGGTCGAGGAGAACATGGCGGCGAACTTCGGCATGGCGAACCCCGACGGCTACCGCAAGGCGATGCGCCTCGCGACGCTTGCGGAGAAGTTCCACGTGCCCGTCGTCACGTTCGTCGACACGCCCGGCGCGTATCCCGGCAAGGAGGCCGAGGAGCGCGGGCAGGCCGAGGCGATCGCGAAGAGCCTGGAGTTCTTCTCGCGCCTCAAGACGCCGGTCGTCGTCGTCATCACGGGCGAGGGCGGTTCGGGCGGCGCGCTCGCGATTGCCGTCGGCGACCGCATCCTCATGATGGAGAACGCGGTCTATTCCGTCATCTCGCCGGAAGGCTGCGCGGGCATCCTCTGGCGCGACGGCAAGAAGGCTCCGGAGGCGGCGGAGGCGCTGAAGATCACGGCGCACGATCTCCAGCGGCTCGGCGCGATCGACGAGATCGTGAAGGAGCCGGCGGGCGGCGCGCAGAAGAACCACCGCCTCGCCTGCGCAAACGTCAAGAAGGCGATCCAGAAGGCCCTGAAGGAACTGAAGGGGCTTTCGGCGGACGAACTTCTCGACGCGCGCTACGCAAAGCTCCGCGCCTACGGCAACTTCTACGCATAGCCCCTCGACCGTCGCGCGCGCCGCGCCGGACGGACGAACCGATGGGCGCGGACGCGTGAGCCTGACGTGAAGCTTTCGATTCGAGTCTGCCTCGCCGTGCTCGCGCTCTACGCGGGCGCGGCGCTGTTCGGCGAGGTGCAGTACCGCGTCGCCCGTAGCCGCGACGTGACGCCGGCCTACAACCGGGTGGACGCCGACCAGCGGTTTCTGCCGCCGCTCGCGGCCGCGCCGAAGACGGGCGAACGCTACCTCCTGGGCACGGACAACCTCGGCCGCTCCGTCGCCCTGCGGCTCGTGCAGGGCACGCGCATCGCCTTCCACGTCGGCATCGTGACGTCGCTCATCGCCATCCCGCTCGGCGTCCTGCTCGGACTGCTCGGCGGCTACTTCGGCGGCAAGGTCGACTCGCTCGTCGTCTGGCTCTGCGCGACCGTCGCCTCGATGCCGGGACTTCTCTTCATTCTCGCGATTTCGCTTGTCGTCGGACAGGGGCTTCTCGGCATCTACCTCGGCATCGGGCTCACGACCTGGGTGGGGACGTGCCGGACGATTCGCGCGGAGGTGATGAAGCACAAGGGCCGCGCCTACGTGCAGGCGGCGAGGGTGCTTGGCTACTCGCACGTTCGGATCATGTTCCGCCACATCCTGCCGAATGTCGCGCACATCATCCTCATCCAGTTCTCGATCCGGTTTCCGTCCGCCGTCTCGACGGAGGTCTTCATCAGCTTCCTCGGCATCGGCGTACAGGGCGAGCCGAGCTGGGGCGTCATGATCAACAACGCGCGTCTGCGCCTCTGGCAGGGCGTCTGGTGGGAGATGGCGTTCACGACGCTCGCGATCTTCGTCCTCGTGCTCGTCTTCAACCACCTGGCCGACGAGCTGCGCGACCGGCTCGATCCCGCGCTCCGCGCCGACGCGGCGCACACAACCTCTCATTGAATCAAGGACCTTCAGGAATCATGAATTTCTACGGCATTACCGGCACGAACGGCAAGACCACGACGACGTGGATTTTCGCCGCGTTCGTCAACGCCTGTCCGGGGCGGAAATGCGGCTTCATCACGACCGTCGAGGTCTTCGACGGGGCGCGCCATTTCTCGACGGGCTACACGACGCCGCCCCTGAAGCAGCTGCACGAGATCTACGCCGCGATGGCGGCGAACGGCTGCACGGACTGCGTGATGGAGGTCTCGTCCCACGCGATTCACCAGAACCGCACGGGCGACACCGTCTTTGCGGGCGGTGCGTTCACGAACCTTTCCGAAGACCACCTCGACTACCACAAGACGATGGCGGAGTACTTCCGCGTCAAGGCGAGCTTCGCGGCGAAGATCGCCGCGTCGCATCCGACGCGGCCGGACATGGGGCGCCGCGACCTGCCGCCCTATGTCGTCTGCCTCGACGGCGAGAACGGGCGCGTGATGTTCGACGCCGTTGGCAACTTCGCCGTGAACGTCATCCCCGTCACGAACGGACGCGGCCGCACGCCGCCGGCACCGCAGCCCGCCTACGACCTGTCGGACCTTCAGCTGGTCGGCGACTACAACGCGTCGAACGTCCTCGTCGCCGCCGCGCTTGCGGAGGCGGCGGGTGTGCCGCACGACGTGATCCAGTCGGTCATCCCGACGCTGCGGCCGCGCTGGGGACGCCTGGAGCGCGTCGAGAATCCGCATGTCAAGGCGGCGGTCTACGTCGATTTCGCGCACACGCCGGACGGGCTCGAAAAGGTGCTGACGGCCGCGCGCGGCTTCACGAAAGGACGTCTCTGGGTCGTCTTCGGCGCGGGCGGCGACCGCGATCCGCTGAAGCGTCCGCTCATGGGCGCGGCGTGCGCGCGGCTCGCCGACCGGCTCGTCGTGACGTCCGACAATCCGCGCAGCGAAGACCCGAACGCCATCATCGACGCGATTCTCGTCGGCGCGCGCGAGGCCGTGCGGGGACAGACCCCGCCGCCTGCGATCTTCGTCGAGCCCGACCGCAAGGCCGCCATCGGCCGTGCGCTCGCCGAGGCGGCGGCGGACGATGTCGTGATCGTCGCTGGCAAGGGGCACGAGACGACGCAGGAGATCAAGGGCGTGAAGCATCCCTTCGACGACCGGGAGGTCGTCCGGGGCTTCGGTATGGTATAATGTGCGGCATGGAAAAGGCGACAATACGGGTGGCGGAACTGCGGGACGCGGAGCGGATCTATGCGCTCATTTCGGGCAACAGCGACCAGCTCGTGCCGCGCTCGCTGGGGAACGTCGTCGAGACGATCGACCGGTTCGTCCTCGCGGAGGCGGCCGGCGAGCTGGTCGGCTGCGCGGCGTACCAGATCCATCCCGAGATCGGCAACGCCGAGGCCGCGTCCGTCGAGGTCGTCTCCGTCGCGGTGACGGCGGCGTTCCGCCGACGCGGCATCGGTCGCCTGCTCGTGGAGGCCGTGCTCGCGAAAGTCGCGACGTTCCGTCCGCGCGAGGTCGTCGTCCTGACGTTCGCGCCGGAGTTCTTCCGCTCGCTTGGCTTCGTCGAGATCGCGAAGACGGAGATCATGCACAAGCTCTACACGGGCTGCATCAACTGCACGAAGCACGCCAACCCCTACACCTGTCCCGAAATCGCCATGCGGCGGACGGTCAATGCTCCATGTGGAAATGTGCTATAATGTGCGCATGGAAAAGATTTCGACAGACATCTATTCGTTCGAGGACATCCGTCAGGGCGGGTTCGTCTATGTCGACAAGACGGCGATCCTGAAGACGCTGGCGGACGGGTCGCTCGGCAAGCAGTTCTTCGTCGCGCGGCCGCGCCGCTTCGGCAAGTCGCTCGCCGTCTCGACGCTCCAGTGCCTCTTCGAGGGTCGGCGCGACCTGTTCCGTGGCCTCGCCATCGAGCCGGACTGGGACTGGAACAAGGCATGGCCCGTCCTCAAGCTCGACATGGGCAGCTGTCAGGGCGAGACGCTGGCCGAGGTGAAGGAGCGGATCAGCCTCATGCTCCTGAAGGAGTCGGAGCGCCTGAAGGTGCCCCTGCGCGGCGGGGCCGACATTTCCAACCAGTTCAACCTGCTCCTGACGGACATCGCGAACCGGAATGTCGGGGCCGACGGGAAGCCCGACCCCGCAAGCGGGAAGGACGGCCGTGTCGTCCTGCTCGTCGACGAGTACGACAAGCCGCTCTTGGGTCATCTCGGCAAGCCGGACGTGAACGACATCCGCGATGTGCTCAAGGCGTTCTACTCCGTCATCAAGACGTGCGAGGGGCTTCAGCGGTTCGCGTTCATGACGGGCGTCTCGAAGTTCTCGAAGGTGTCGATCTTCTCCGACCTCAACAACCTCAACGAGTTCTCGATGGACGCGCGCGTCGCGACGCTCTTCGGCTACACGCACGAGGAGGTGAAGGCGAACTTCCCCGAATCGCTTGCCGCGCTCGGTGCGAAGCAGGGGCTCGACGCCGAGGCGACGTTCGCGCGGCTCGTCCAGTGGTACGACGGCTACCGCTTCCATCAGGACGCCGTGCCGGTCTTCAACCCCGTCTCGGTCGGCAAGTGCCTCTCGTCCGGACAGTTCGACCCCTACTGGTTCGAGACGGGGACGCCGACGTTCCTCCTGAAGCTGATGGAGCGGAACCCCGTCCTCCTGGACGAGATCGAGGTCTCGCAGACGGCGTTCTCGAACTACGAGCCGGACAAGCCGGCCCTGATGTCGCTCCTCTACCAGACGGGCTACCTCACGATCGGCGGGACGCGCCAGGACGGCGAGGAGCGGCTCTATCGGCTCGTCTGCCCGAACTACGAGGTGCGCAAGGCGTTCAACGAGTCCCTGTCGGTCGCGTTCTCGCATTTGGACGCATTCGACCACGCCTCGCTGCTGACGCAGATGCTGGAGGCGCTGCGGGCGGACGACGTGGACGACATGCTGGACGCGCTCTCGTGCTTCTTCGCGAACATCCCGGCGAACATCACGCTGAAGCGCGAGAAGTACTACCAGACGCTGTTCTACGCGGTGTTCGTGCTGATCGGGGCGCGGACGCACGCGGAGTGCTGGACGAACCGGGGGCGCGTGGACGCGGTCGTGGAGACGCCGCGCGGCGTGTTCGTCTTCGAGTTCAAGCTGAACGACACGGCGGCGGCCGCGCTTGCGCAGATCAAGGCGAAGGGCTACCACGAGAAGTGGCTGCGGTGCGGCAGGAAGGTGACGCTCGTCGGCGCGGCGTTCGACGCCGGGATGCGCAACCTCTCCGACCGCCAGGTCGAGGTCGCGGCGAACGGCTGACGGACCCCATGCTGAATTCGCTTTTACTGGCTGCCCTCGTCGTCGCGCACGACCCCGGATACTACACGTCGCTCGCGAACCACGTGCAGCGGTGGCTTCGCCAGGAGCAGGTCGCCGCGCGCGTCGTCACGCCGCGCGAAATGCCGTCCGCGCTGACGAAGGAGCGGCTGGCGTTCCTCGTCGGCTTCGCGAATCCCACGGCGGCGGAGATGAAGACGCTGCGCGACTTCCGGGCGCGCGGCGGCAAGCTCGTCGTCTTCCATTCCGCGTCGCCGGCCCTCGCCGACCTGATGGGCGTGAAGCCCGTCGGCTACGCTGCCGCGCCGACGCCCGGCGCGTACAGCCGCATGACCTTCGCCGCCGGGGCGCTTGCGGGGGCCCCGGCCTCCATCCTCCAGACGTCGAGCGTCCTCCAGCGCGCGCGCCCGGTCGTGGGCCGCTCGCGGACGATCGCGACGTGGGCCGACCGCGCGGGACGCGCCACGGGCGAGCCGGCGTGGCTCGCGTCCGACGCCGGGTTCTGGATGACGCATGTCCTGCTCGCGGACGGTGACGAGGACCAGAAGGCGCGGCTCCTGGGCGCGCTTGTCGGCGCGGTCGATCCGTCGGCGTGGAGCCTTGCCGCCCACCGCCGCCGCGTGAGCGCGAAAGCCGCCGAGACGCGGGCCTTCGCCTTGCGGCAGGTGCCGCGCGCGGGCGAGATCCACGCGACGTGGGATCATTCGGGCTGCGGCCTCTACCCCGGCGACTGGGCGAAGACGCTGCGCGTTCTGCGCGAGGCGCGCGTCACGGATCTCTTCGTCAACGTCGCGGGTGCGGCGTTCGCCCACTATCCGAGCGACGTGCTGCCGCGCTCGAAGACCTTTGCGCAGGAGGGCGACCAGCTCGCCGCCTGCCTCGCGGCCGCGCGCGGCACGGGCATCCGCGTCCACGCCTGGATGATCTGCTTCTCCGCGACGCGCGGCGCGCCCGCGACGCTGGAGGCCTACCGTGCGCGCGGCTGGCGGCTGAAGACGCCGAAGGGCGCGCTGACGGACTACCTCGACCCGTCGAATCCGCAGGTGCGCGCGCACGTCCTCGCCGCGCTTGACGAACTGCAGGCGCGTGCGCCGTCGCTCGCCGGAATCCACCTCGACTTCGTGCGCTGGGGCGACGCGGCGGCGAAGCCGAAGAACGCGGCGACGGCCGTCACGCAGTTCGTCGCCGAGGCGCGGCGGCGCGTGAAGCGTCCGAAATGGCTCACGGCCGCCGTCTACGGCAAGTATCCGGCCTGCGTCGCGACGGTCGGGCAGGACTGGCTCGGCTGGCTCGACGCGGGACTCGTCGACTACCTCGTGCCGATGAACTACACTGAGTCGAACGCGAAGTTTGAGGAGCTCTTGTCCCTGCAGGCGACGCCGCGCAGCCGCGCGCGGCGGATCATCGTCGGCATCGGCGTGACGGCCAACGAGTCGCGGCTCGACGCGCGACGCGTCATCGAGCAGATCAACCTCGCGCGCCGGTACGGCTTTGCGGGCGAGGCTCTCTTTGACCTCGACACGACGCTTGAAAAGGCGGTCTTCCCGTACCTGAAGCTTGGCATCTGGTAGGAGGGGCGGCATGGCGGACGACACACCTCGGTTCTCGGTCGGGCGCGTGACGCGCTTCTACATCCCGCTGCTGCTGCAGGGGTTTTCGCAGTCGCTTTCCTATCCGCTCGTCGCCGGCATCGTCACGCACGGCGCCTACGGCGTGAACGCGCTCACGGCCTTCAGCCAGGGGCAGATGATCATGTTCATGGTCGGGGCGTTGGGCGGCGGGCTCGTCACGACGGGGCTCGTCTTCGCAAAGACGTACTTTGGCTACGTCTCGTTCAAGCGGCTCAACACGCTCATGATGGTGGCGCTCCTCGCGCTCCAGTGCGTGCCGGCCCTGCCGGGGATCGACCGCTGGATCTTCGAGGGGTTCTTCCACCTGCCGCCGGAACTCGCGGACGTCTCGCGGTGGACGCTGCTCTTCGGCGTCGTCATGAACGCGGGATTCTTCGTGCGCACCGTGCCGATGGTCGTGCTCTTCAACAACCTCGAAAGCGGCAAGTCGAACAACGCGACGCTCATGCGCATCTTCGTGACGCTGGGGTTTTCCGTCGTCTTTCCGCGCGTCGGTCTCGTCGGCCCGTACTGGGGGCTCTTCGCGCTGACGGTCGGCGTCTGGGTCGAGACGCTGCTCACGTGGCTCTACGCGCGGCCCTACGTGCGGCGGCTGCCGAACCGCCCGACGGACGACCTCGACCGCCATGCCGAGCTGCTGCCGTCGTCCTCGTCGCTGCTGGCCGAGCAGTTCAGCTTCACGCTGCCGCTTGCGCTCGGCGGCTTCCTGCTCGCGAGCTCGCCGCTTGTCGTCGCGGCGTTCGTCGCGCGCACGGCGCATGCGGCGGACATGCTGGCGATCCACTACGTCACGCTCGGCGTCGCGAACCCCGTCGCCTTCGCCGCGCTGAAGCTGCAGACGGTGGCCGTCAAGTTCACGCCGGAGTATCCGGGCGACCGGCGGCTGCTCGGCTACGCGCTCGTCGCGGGGCTCTGCCTCGGCGTCATCCCGCTCGCCTTTGCGACGCCGCTTGTCGGCAACTGGTACTTCGGCACGTTCCAGAACGTGCCCGCGCACATCGTGCCGACGGCGCGGCTCGCGATCGGCATCTACTCGCTCATCGCGGTCATCCAGGTCGTCCGCGCCCGGATCGAGGGCATCGCCGCCGCGCGGAAATGCCCGAAGGCGGTGATGTGCGGACAGATCGCCTACACGCTCTCGCTCATCACGACGCTGTCGCTGCTGCTGCCGCTCGGCGTGCCGGGCTGGGCGATGGCCGTCACGACGATCTTCGTCGGCCCCGTCTGCGTGACGCTCGCCGTCTATGCCGCGCTGTCAGGCTTGATGGGTCACGCAGAGGCGTGACGGCATGGGCGGGGGCGTTCAGGTCTCTGCGTTCTCAGCGTCTCTGCGTGAGCCTCTGGTTGCGCGGAACGGCGGGATTTGATATAATGCTCACCATAATGACAAGAAGGACGTTCGAGAGCGTGGGGCGCAGGGCCTCCGTACGGCGCGACAGGAGCCGCGTAGGCGCGTTTGCACACGGCTTCAATACCCCCCCCCCCCCATCTATTAGCCAAGGCCGTAGAGGGCCGTCTGACGGCCTCTGACGCAATGTCGACGCGCATTGCCAGAGGGCAGGTTCTGTCTTGGAAGAAGCAGGCTTCTTCTCCGCGTCTTCCTTCCTCCGTCTTCTCGCGTCCGCTTGCGCGCACCGCCCATAGCGGCCCCTGTGGGGCGACTTTCGGTCGGCGGATAGCTTCGGGTTCGCTTTCGGCGAAGGTCCCCTCCGAAACGCTTTGCGTTTCTTGCGTTTCTTTGGCGCATGTGTTTTGCGAAACCAATCGAGAGGGCGTGCGGCATTCAAAGCCTGCGGCTCTGAACGCGGAGGTTCAGGAGAAACGGAGCGGAGAGCGAAAAACGTGGGGACAGGCCCCCGAAAACGTGGGGACAGGCCCCAGAGAAACGGACGGAAAGTGAAGGAAATGAGAAAAATGCGGCATAAAATGAGGAATGCTGGCCGTCTGGCGGTTCTTTTGGCGGTCTCGGTCTCCGTGGCGCGGGCGGAGGATCTCGTCCGCTGGGTCGATCCGCTCGTCGGGACGGTCGGCGAGGGCAACACGTTCCCCGGCTCGTGCCGTCCGTTCGGCCTCGTGCAGGCGAGCCCCGACACGGGCGACCGCGTGACGTGCTCCGGCTACAGGCACACGGACACGACGGTCCGGGGCTTCTCGCAGACGCACCTCAACGGCACGGGGCGCCCGGCGATGGGCGACCTCTCGCTCATGCCGTTCGTCGTGGAGTTCGGCGGCGACGGGCCGCTCGTCGCTCGTGTTCCTCGGCTACGAGTTCAGGAAGGTGAGGGACAGGCTCTTCGGGACGGGCGGGAGGTACCTGCACTTCGGCCCCTCCCCGAGGTCGGTCAAGAGGGTGTGCCGCGAAGTCCACGAACTGACGCATTCGCGCAATGTGTTGTTGCCTGTCGAAACCGTCGTCGAGAGGGTGAACAGACTGCTGAAGGGGTGGGGCGCGTTCTACTCCGTCGGATATCCGTCAAGGGCTTTCCGCAAGGTGAACCACCATGTGCTGAAGCGCATGGCGCGATTCCTCAACAGGAAGAGCCAGCGGCGCTGCCGACTGAAGTTCGCGGACACCTACTACGGCGAGATGACGCACTACGGCCTCTACCGCCTCGCGTGGGCGGACGTGAGGAGGGCGCGGATTTGACAGGAAAAAAAATGCGTATAATATGCGCTTGACAATCAAGGAAAGGGAAGAATCCATGGCAACTGGAAAAGCTTTCGATGGAAAGCCGTATGCGGGAAATCCGCACGTACGGTTTGA
>CAKTZA010000039.1 GCA_934635045.1 uncultured Kiritimatiellota bacterium
CATCTCCGTGTCTCCGTCACTCCGTGTGAGACGTTGCACCGCGCCAAGGCGCAGAGGCCGCAGAGCCTCTTGGGGATGGATTCACACGGAGCCACGGAGGCACGGAGCGTTCCAGCCCATCTCCGTGTCTCCGTCACTCCGTGTGAGACATTGTACCACGCCAAGGTCGCAAAGGGTTCTGACGCAAAGATCGCAAAGACTTTAGACGCCAAGGACGCAAAGGCTGAGAGGGCTTTGCGTTCTTCGCGTTTTCTCTTTGCGTTCTTTGCGTCGTGAATCATACGGGGATAGATTCACACGGAGCCACGGAGGCACGGAGCGTTCCAGCCTGTCTCCGTGTCTCCGCCCCTCCGTGTGAGACATTATCGCCGCGCTCGGCTGAGCGCTGGCGGCGAGGCCGATGTCGTCGACGCCCGTCACGCGGACGTCATGCGGAATCCGCTTGCCGAGCTGCTTGAGCGTGTCCATCAGCGCGACGGCCGTGATGTCGTTGGCGCAGAGGAACGCGTCCGGCGCCGGCGCACGGCGCAGAAGGGTGGCGAGCGCGTCGGCGTCCGTCGGGTCGGCATGGCATACGCAGACGTCCGAAAGGTTCAGCCCCGCGTCGAGACACGCTTCGCGAGCCTCCTGGAAGCGCAACGTGACGGTCGGTGCCGAGTCCGGCTGGGCCAAGAGGCAGACGTGCCGCGCCCCCGTCGCGACGAGATGCGCCGCGAGGCGGTAGCCGATCTGGACGTTGTCGAGCGTGACGAGATCGTAGGCACTGCGCTGCGGCGGCGGAACGATGTCGCGGTCGAGCAGGACGACGGCGACGCGGTGCCGGTGCGCTGGGCCGTGAATCGATTCTGTCGGATTTCATGCGGAGAAGTATAGCAAATCCTCGCCGCGCATCCGGCCCAAATCGGCCAAAGCCGTATATACGGCTTTTTGCCGTTCGGGCGGTATACTGCGAACCGATTGCACTCTATGCGACGGATATGCTATAATCCACGTTGTCATGAAGGCGGTCGAACCTTCAGGTGAGTGATGAAAGATAGATATCATTCTTGATTAGTAGCTTGAAAGCTAAAAAGAGGAAGAAAGCAATGGAACGACCGATGACAATTTCACTCGTGCTGTTGGCGGTTGCGCTCAAGGCGGCTTCGCTCTCGGCGGATTCCGCACGGCTTCAGGATCTGCATCCTTGGGGCACGGATCGCCTTTACGTCTCGCACGTCCATCGTGGCGGCGGAATGGCGGAACGCCCTGACAACACGTTGGCGACGTTCCAGTGGTGCTGGGAGAACGGAAGCGCCGTCGAGTGCGACTGTCGGAAGACGAAAGACGGCATCGGCATCATGTTGCATGACGACAACCTGAAGCGCACAGGACGCGGTATTCCGTCCGTGCTGGCGCAGAAGTCAGTCTCGCAGGAACTCACGTGGGACGAAATCAAAGAAGTTGACGTGGGCTCTTATCTCAACCCGAAATACGCGAATGAGCGTGTGCCGACGATCGAGGCGACCTTTGCCGCCATGAAAGGACATCCGACCTATCTCTGCTTCGTGGACGAGAAGGGGGCCGGTCCTGCGTACATTGCGCAGAAGGCTGTGGAGGCTGGCGTGCAGGATCAGGTCTACTACACGGGGCCGAGCCACGAGAAGATTCTGGAGTGGAACAGGATTTTGCCGGGCGGCAAGTCGCTGCTGTGGATTGGCGCGTGGCCGAAGGATCACGGCCCGCAGGAGCGCGCACGGGCGGATCGCTACTTCCGAGACCAGATGGGCAGGCTGCGCGCGAAGGACTTTGCGCACATCTCGGCCGTTTCGATTCATTCCTACTATGACCCGACAGACCCGCAAGATCCGTTCGTCCCCTCCACGTCGGTTCTGAAGGAGATCGTGCAGGAGTTCCATCTTCACGGAATCCCTGTCGTCTCGATTCCTTTTCAGGGCGGTGAGAAGGAAGAGACGTATTTCAAGCTGTACGACCTCGGCTTCGACGGCTTCTCGACGGACTATCCGTCCGTCATGTTCTCGGTCATCCGCCAACTGAAGCAGGGACGTGCGGCGGCTGTGGAAAAGGGCGGGGCGTCCTTCCGTGGTGAGATCTCAACATCAGCTCGAATCCTCTGCGCCCCCTCTGCGCCAGCGGCGAAGCCGCGCCTTGCGGCAAAGGACCGAAGTGGCGGGGCGATTGAAGGCCACGTCAAAGGAATCTAAGCGTGGCTTCGTTTTTCAAGTCTTAGCCGCAAGGAGGGCGCAAAGCGGGCGCAGAGAAACAGCCTTGTATCCTTCGTAGACAGGTGCATGCGGTCGAGGAGTCTGCGAAAGCAATTTTTCTGGTCGCCTCTTCGCCCGATTTGACGGGCTTTGGCGGAACGTGGTATAATTCGCGCAGATTTTGTCGGATGGCACTTGGTGTTCGACGCTTCAAGAGAAAGGCGTGCAGATGGCTGAAGAGAAAAAGAAGCTGAAAGTCTATAGTGTCTTCTGTTTGTATCCCAGCATGTGGATGCCGAAGGTGCAAACGGCAATCCTGAAATGGCAGCGCAACGAAAGACGTCGATTGAAAGCATACCGTTGCCTATTACAAGATGGACGTGCTGCTGACGCTGAACTGCAAACACATGGCCAATCCCGTGACTCTGCCAAAGACCGTCGAAGTAATCATGAAGGCAGGGTATCATGCGCCAATCATAATAACGCCAAACGATTTTCTTGAACGAAGAGAGGAATTCGGACTATGACAACGAATTGGGATTTTGCCGATCCGCTTGATGAAATCTATGCGATTCGCAGAAATATCTCCGAACGGTGCGGGAACAACATCCGACGGATTGTGTCCGCCGTTGCGAAAGAGACGGAAGGCGTTCGTCGCGCGGGTCGCGTTTTTATTGCATCCCTTGATGACTTGGCAAAATACGCCACGTAAGGCGTGTCCTTTGTAGACAAATACACACAGTCAAGGGGTCTGCGACGCTGAACACATGCGCCGAAGGGATCCCCCTGGGGTCTGTCCCCACCGTTCCTTCCGCGATGAGTTCTCGACATGAACTCGAATCCTCTGCGCCCTCCTTGTGACAGCGGCGAAGCCGCGCCTTGCGGCTAAAGAGACGAAGTTTCGAGGCGAATGAAGGATGCTTCAAAGGGATTTGAGCGGCGCTTCGTTTTTCAAGCCTTAGCCGCAAGGAGGGCGCAAAGCGGGCGCAGAGAAACAGCCTTGTATCCTTCATAGACAGGTGCATGCGGTCGAGGAGTCTGCGAAAGCAATTTTTTGTCGATTGAAAAAGTAAGTGGGCAGGGGCGACGGGCGGTCGGCAAAGACCGCTTTTTCCAGGGGCCTGGCGGCACGTTTTCGCCTTTGGCCGCCTGCCTTTGGCGCGAATCCTCCCGTGTTTTGCCCCTGACGGCGGAGAAGGCGCGGGCCTACGATCTTCGTTCGGGCGATTTTGTGCTATAATACGCAACCGCTATGGAAAAGAAGACCAACCCATTCAAGGCCGAGATCGCCGAAATGCTCGATCTCGTCGTCAATTCGCTCTACTCGAAGAAGGAGATCTTCCTGCGCGAGCTCGTTTCCAACGCCTCCGACGCGATTGACCGCGCGAAGTTCCTCTCGCTGACGGACAAGTCGCTCGTCGCGGACAATCCCGAGTGGAAGATCCAGATCGCGGCGGACAAGGCCGCGAAGACGCTCATGATCTCCGACAACGGCACGGGCATGGACGCGACCGAGCTGGAGCAGAACCTCGGCACGATCGCGAGCTCGGGCACGAAGAAGTTCCGCGAGATGCTGAAGGAGAAGGGCGGCGAGTCCCTGCCCGAGCTGATCGGCCAGTTCGGCGTCGGCTTCTACGCGGCGTTCATGGTGGCCGACAAGGTGACGGTCGAGACGCTGAAGCGCGGCACCGAGACGCCGTTCAAGTGGGAGTCCGACATGTCCGGCTCCTACACGATCTCCGACGGCGCGCGCGACTTCCCCGGAACCTCGATTACGCTGCACCTGCGCGACGACCAGCTCGAGTACCTCGACTACTGGCGCGTGTCGGATCTCGTCAAGAAGTACTCCGACTTCATCGCCTACCCGATCTACTTCAAGGAGCTCAACGTCGTCGAGCCCGAGGCCAAGACGGATGACGACCGCAAGCGCAACGAAGAGGAGCGCAAGCGCCGCGAAGAGCGCGAGGCGAAGCCGCTCAACACGATGGTCGCGCTCTGGAAGCGCGCGAAGAAGGACGTCAAGCAGGAGGAGTACGACGAGTTCTACAAGCACCTGACGCACGACTGGGAGGCGCCGTTCGAGACGATCCCGTTCTCCGGCGAGGGCGCGGTCGAGTTCAAGGCGCTCCTCTTCCTGCCGAAGAAGGCGACGATGGAGCTCTTCATGCCGAACCAGAAGCGCGGCCTCTCCCTCTACGTGCGCAACGTCTTCATCGGCGACGACGTCGAGATGCTGCTGCCGAGCTGGCTCCGCTTCGTGAAGGGCGTCGTCGACTCGTCCGACCTGCCGCTCAACGTCTCGCGCGAGATGCTGCAGGACGACGCGGTCATCAGGAAGATCAAGGACGCCGTGACGGCGAAGGTCCTCTCGACGCTCGAAGACCTGAAGAAGAAGGACGCGAAGCGCTACGACGAGTTCTGGGCGGCGTTCGGCACGGTCGTCAAGGAGGGCGTGCACGTCGACTGGGAGCACGCCGACCGCATCAAGAAGCTCCTGAAGTACCCGACGGCACGCACCGAGTCCGGCACGCGCGTCTTCCTCGAGGACTACGTGAAGGACATGCCCGCGACGCAGAAGGACATCTACTACGTCTGCGCCGAGCGCGAGGAGGACGCGCGCAAGTCGCCCGTCCTGGAGGCCGCGCGCCAGCACGGCTGCGACGTGCTGCTCTTCTGCGATCCCGTCGACGACTACCTGACCGAGTCGCTGCGCGAGTTCGACGGCAAGAAGTTCGTCGACATCGCGAAGGGCGACGTCGCCTTCGGCAGCGAGGACGAGCAGAAGGCCGAGAAGGCGGCGAACGAGAAGGCGTCCGCCGACCTGAAGCCGTTCCTCGACGCCGTGAAGAAGGAGCTCGCCGCGTCCGTCTCGGACGTGCGCGTCTCGACGCGTCTCACCGACTCGCCCTGCTGCCTCGTCGCGCAGGAGCACGCGCTCCCGCCGTCGATGGTGCGCATGATGCGCGCGATGAAGAACGAGGTGCCGGACGACAAGCGCATCCTGGAGGTGAACCCGAACCATCCGCTCATCGCGAAGGTGAAGGGGCTGGAGGGCGACGCGCTCAAGGACGCCGTCACGCTCCTCTACGATTCGGCGCTCATCGCCGAGGGCTCGCCCGTCACGGACGGCGCGCGCTTCTCGAAGCTGCTCTCGGCCCTGATGCTCAAGTAATCCGATGGCCGTCTCCCTCGCGTTCGAGCAGGCGGCGGGCGACCCCGTGATGGGGATCGACGAGGCGGGGCGCGGCCCCTTGGCGGGCGGCGTCTATGCCGCCGCCGTGTCCGTGCCGCTCGCCCGCGCGGCGGAACTCCTCGCGGGCGCGTGGGCGGCGGTCAACGACTCGAAGCGGCTCTCCGCGAAGCGGCGCGACGCGCTGGCGGAGACGATCAAGGCGACGCCGGACTGCACGTGGGCGGTGGCCTCGGCGAGTCCGGCGGAAATCGACCGGCTCAACATCCTGCGCGCGACGCACCTCGCGATGCGCCGCGCGGCCGACCAGGTCGCCGCGCGGCTCGGTGCGGACGGTCTCGCGGCGGCGGACGTCTCGATTCTCGTGGACGGCCTGCCCGTCGCGTCGCTGCCGCGCTCGACGAGCATCGTCAAGGGCGACGCGCAGTCGCTCTTCATCGCGGCGGCGTCGATTCTCGCGAAGACGGCGCGCGATGCGGACTGCCTGCGGCTGGAGCGCGCGTATCCGGGCTATGGGTTCGCGCAGCACAAGGGCTACCCGACGCCGGCGCACCTCGCCGCGCTCGCGCGCCTCGGGCCGTGTCCCGAGCACCGCCGCAGCTTCGGCCCCGTCGCGCAGATGGAGCTGAACTTGGGGGCGTCCTGCACGGGAAGGCCTGCGGCGCTGAACGCGGAGGCAGCGGAGAAGGGGAGACACGGAGACCAGCGTTGCCGGAAGATGGGATTGGCCAGGCTTTAGATTGCGTGAATCCCTTAAAAACCTCCGCGTCTCCGCCACTCCTCCATCTCCGTGTTCAGCGAAAGCAATCTTGCTGCTGTTGAAGCGAGCGACGGGCTGTCCGTGGGGTGCGGATTCTCTTTTCTTGCGGAAGCCCTGTTTGTGCCGCCGGTCGCTATTGACTTCGGGGGCCTGATTTTGGTAAACTACGCATCCGTTGGCTCATTGGCGAGATAGCTCAGTTGGTAGAGCGCAGGACTCATAAGCCTAAGGTCAAGGGTTCGATCCCCTTTCTCGCCACCACCACTCTTTTGAAAGGAAACAGACACCATGAAGATGACTTGGCAGCCGTCGAAGATCAAGCGGAAAAGGAAAATCGGCTATCGTGCGCGCAAGGCGACGAAGGGCGGGCGTAAGGTTCTCGCGGCCCGTCGCGCGAAGGGCCGCAAGCGCCTGACGCAGGTC
The DNA here is from genome assembly GCA_934635045.1 of uncultured Kiritimatiellota bacterium. GTDB lineage: Bacteria > Verrucomicrobiota > Kiritimatiellia > RFP12 > UBA1067 > UBA1067. Next base: position 6,575 of record CAKTZA010000039.1, read on the forward strand.
TAACAGGGCATAAAGATGTCCACGCGACTCCCCGGTGCGAGGTACAGGCGTATCTTCGACCGGGGACGTTCCTTGAAGGGGCGTCTCCTCGTTGCGTGGTATCTTTCGGCAGACGACGCCGACCGAAAGGCCGGCGTCGTTGTTTCCAAGAAGAGCTTTCATGATGCGGTCGACCGAAACCGCGCCAAGCGCCTGATGCGCGAGGCCTATCGGCTGCTGGCGAAGGAGAATGCCGTGCCCGAGAAGACCGAGTGGGTGCTGATCGGGCGCGCGTTCCTGAAGGGCAAGAGGGTTCAGGATGTTGTCGAAGATCTTCGTCGCATTTGTGCGCGCGTATCAGGTCACGCTCAGTCCGCTGTTCGGTGACTGCTGCCGCTTCACCCCAAGCTGTTCGAACTACATGATCGAGGCTTTGCAGGTTCACGGTGCGTTGAAGGGGACGCTGCTTGGGTTGCGGCGAATCCTGCGCTGCCATCCGTTCGGCGCGAAGGGGTATGATCCCGTGCCGGGAAAGTAAGAAGTAAAAAGGAAGAAGGAAGAAGTAAGGTAAAGTAAGGTAGGGAAGATGAACAAGTCCGAGAAAATCATTTGTCTGCTGCTGGGCGCGGTGCTCGCCTGGTACATTTACAGCGAAACGGGAAAGGCCAAGGAACGCGCGAAGCTCGCGGCTGAGCAGGCGGCGGTGGCCGCAGAGTCGGCGTCCGCGACGAACGCGGTCGCGAGTGCGACGGCTCGCGCAACGGATGCGCCGTCGGCTGCGTCGGTGCGCGACGCGGCCGTTGCGCCGCAGGAACCGCCGAAGCCGATTCTTCCCTCCGTGCCGGAGAAGTTCGTGACGCTGGAGAACGACGACGTGAAGCTGGAGCTGTCGACCTGGGGCGCGGTCGTCAAGAAGGTCACGCTGAAGAAGTACGCGAAGGACTGCGGGGCGATTTCCGAGACGAATCCGGCGGTCACGTTCGACTTCGCGGATTCGCCGCTTGGCGCGGGGACAGGCCCCGTCGAGGCGTTCGAGGTGAAGAGCTCTGACGGCGTCTCGGCGGTCTTCGCGGCGGGGTCGAAGACGCGCACGGTTACGCTGGAACGCGACTATCGCATCGTCTTTGACGACGACGGCATTTCGGGCGCGATTTCGCTCGGCGCGATGCGGATGGGTGACTCGAAGAACGACCTCCTCTCCGTCGACTCGTGGGCGATGGACGTGGGGAAGGGCAAGCCGGGCGTCATCCACCACGGTGACGACGACTCGCCGCTCAAGGCCTACCTCGTCGGCGGCCTCGCGGGCGGATGCAGCGGCTCGAAGAGCGCGGCGGGCATGCCGGAGAAGACGGATGTCGCCTATCCGGGCGCGCAGACGTGGGTCGCGGTCAAGAACCGCTTCTTCGTGACGGCGCTCTGCTCCTCGACGGCGGCGAACGCGGGCTTCGACGTGACGGTCTCGCGCGACCTCCAGTCGGCGAACTACCGTCCCGAATCGGTTGCCGCGCGCGTGCGCCTGACGGGCGAGGGGGCGCGGAAGACGACGTTCTTCGTCGGCCCGAAGAAGCAGGCGCTCCTCTGGGACCTCGGCATGCGGGACGTGATGGAGTTCGGCATGTGGCGGTGGATCTGCTATCCGCTCGTGTGGGTGCTGAACCTCTTCGACTCGTGGATTCCGAACTACGGCGTTGCGATCATCCTGCTGACGATCCTCGTGCGCATCCTCTTCTGGCCGCTCACGCACAAGTCGACCGTCGGCATGAAGAAGATGCAGGAGCTCCAGCCGAAGATGAAGGAGATCCAGAAAAAGTTCAAGGACAATCCGCAGCGGCTGCAGCAGGAGACGTGGGCCCTCTACCGCGAAGCGAAGGTGAACCCGATGAGCTCGTGCCTGCCGATGCTCATCCAGATCCCGGTGTTCATCGCGCTCTTCAACGTCCTGCGCTCGGCCGTCGAGCTGCGCTATGCGCCGTTCCTCTGGATCGCCGACCTCTCCGAGCCGGAAGGGCTGTTCGCGGCGTACCTGCCGTTCGGCGGCCTCAACATTCTGCCGATCCTGATGGCGCTGACGACGGGCCTCCAGAGCGCGTTCACGCCGTCGACGGGGGACAAGAGCCAGCAGCGGATGATGATGGTCTTCATGCCGATCATGATGCTCGTCATGTTCTACTCGTTCCCGTCCGCCCTCTCGCTCTACTGGTTCCTCTCGAACCTCTTCTCGATCGGGCAGATGTGGCTCATCCGCCGCCAGACGGCGAAGCGGACGGACGTCTTGGTGCCGGAGGTCATCGACCCGCCGCAGCCGACGCGCCAGATGCGCCGCCACGGGTGATGAAGACGGTGGCCGTGAAGGCGAGTCCGGCCGAGACGCAGGATCGGCGGCGGCTTCTGCGGAAGATCGCGGCGATTGACGCGGCGCTGAAGGCGGAGTTTCGGGCGCACGCCGCGCCGATCATCGAACTCGTCGAGGCGCAGACGCACGACCCGTTCTGCGTCCTCGTCGGGACGATCCTGAGCGCGCGCACGAAAGACGCCTGCACGGCCGGGGCGGTGAAGCGGCTCTTCGCCGCCGGTCTCGCCCGTCGCGCCGTGGGGACAGGCCCCCGTCCTGTGGGGACAGGCCCCGCCGCCGCGTCGACGGGCCCGTTCAATGCGGATGACTTGGAGCGTCTGAGCGTCGCGGAGATCGAGAAGCTCATCTATCCCGTCGGCTTCTACCGCGACAAGGCGCGGCACCTGAAGGAACTGCCGCGCGTCCTGCGGGAGAAGTTCGGCGGCGTCCTGCCGCACACGGTCGAGGAGCTGTGCGAACTGCCCGGCGTCGGACGCAAGACCGCGAACCTGACGGTCGCCGTCGGCTTTGACCTGCCCGCGATCTGCGTGGACGTGCATGTGCACCGCATCTCGAACCGGCTGCGGCTCGTGCAGACGAAGACGCCGCTGGAGACGGAGAGGACGTTGCGCCAGCTTCTGCCCGTCAAGTACTGGAAGACGTGGAACTCGCATCTCGTCTCGTTCGGGCAGACCCGCTGCGGGCCGGTGCGCCCGAAGTGCGCGGGGTGCCCGATTCGGAACTACTGTCACGAGGAGAAGAAGATATGAACTGCAAGGTCATGGGCATCATCAACGTCACGCCCGATTCGTTTTCGGACGGCGGCAAGTTCTTCAGTCCCGAAGAGGCGGTGCGCCGTGCGGCGAACCACATCGACGAGGGGGCGGACATCCTTGACTTCGGTGGCGAATCGACGCGGCCCGGCGCGACGTCGCTCGCGTGGGACGAGGAATGGGCGCGGCTGGAGCCGGTGCTGGGCGAGGTCAGGGGGCTGAAGGGGAAGGGAAGAAGGAAGAGGGAAGAAGGAAAAAGGGAGAAGGAAGAGGGAAGAAGTGCGGAAATCCAGATTTCCGTCGACACCTACCATCCCGAGACGGCGGCGCGGGCGATTGAGGCGGGCGCGACGATCATCAACTGCGTCTACGCGCAGCCGATTCCCGACATGATCAAGCTGCTGGACGTCTATCCCGACGTCGAGCTCGTCCTGCCCGTGCGCGGCGAAGCGGATCTCGCGCCGTACCGGGCGTATCTGCCGCGCCTCTATCTCGATCCGATGATCGGCTTCGACACGACGCGCGAGGAGGATCTGCGGCTGTTGCGGGCCACGTCCGAACTCGCGAAGCTGGGGCGCGTCCTCGTGGGCGCGAGCCGCAAGCGCATCGTGAAGAAGCTCACGGGCACGAAGGTGCCAGGCAAGGATCTCGCCGGGAACCTGGCGATTGCGCTGTGGGCGGCGCAGGGCGGCGCGTCCGTCGTGCGCGTCCATGACGTGCGCGAGACCGTGCAGGCGCTGAAGGTGTGGGGCGCGCTGTCGGAGGCGTCCGCATGAGGCTCTTTGACACGCATTGCCATTTCGACGCGCAGGATCCGGCGGCGATTGCCGCGATTCTCGCGCGCGCCAAGGCGGCGGGCGTCGAGAAGCTGATGGCCGTCGGGGGCAGCCGCGAGATGAATGAGGCGGCGATGCTTGCGCAAGGAGAAGTAAAAAGGAAAAAGGAAGAGGGAAAAAGTGCGGAAGAGCCGTTCCCTGCGGTCGTGACGGCGTTCGGCTACGACATGGATGTCGTCGACTTAAGCCAGAGTCAAGAGGGAGACTTCGACACTTCTTCCTTTATCCTTCTTCCTTCTTCCTTTTCGCCCTCCGCCATCGGCGAAATCGGACTCGACTACCATTACTACGGCCCCGAGACGCGCGCGGCACAGATGAAGCTTTTCGCCGCGCAGCTGGACGAGGCGCGGCGGCGCGACCTGCCGGTCGTCGTCCACACGCGCGAGGCGGCGGCGGACACGCTCGCGCTGCTGAAGGAAATCCCGTCGCGCGGCGTCATCCACTGCTTCACGGGCACGCCGGACGAGGCGCGGGCGTATCTCGACCTCGGCTTCTACGTCTCGTTCTCGGGCATTGTCACCTTCAAGGCGGCGGACAACGTGCGGCAGTCGGCGCGCTACGTGCCGGACGACCGGATCCTCATCGAGACGGACGCGCCGTTTCTTGCGCCCGTGCCGATGCGCGGCCGCCCGAACGAGCCGGCGTTCATCCGCCACACGTGCGCGTTTCTCGCGAACCTGCGCGGCCAGACGGCGGACGATTTTGCCGACCTGACCTTCGCCAACGCGGAAAAGGCGCTGGGCGGTGCTTTTTCGTAATTCCCCCCGTTGACAGTGCGGCCGAATATTTGGTATCATACGCGCCGTTTGTGAGAAAGAAGACATGAACACGATGAACATGAACCTTGGCCTCGAGCTTAGCATTGCCGCGATTATTATTAGTCGCGGGGTTGTTGGTTGTCGCTGAGGTGAGAGGTTCACATCAAGCACGCTGACGGCCCCGCTCGGAAACGAGAGGGGCCGTTCTGATTTAAAGGACAAACGGGAAACCGAACAAGACAAACAAGAAAGAAGCAGACGAAATGAATACGGTCGAAACACAGGAAACGCTCAGGGGCATCGCGGCCCGCGTCCGCGAGATGCGCGAGATCGAGGGCCTGACGCAAGCCGAGCTGGCGGCGCGGACGGGCGTGACGGAGGCGGAGTGCCGCGCGATCGAGGCGGCCGAGAGCGATCCGCCGTTCTCCTTCCTGCACAAGTGCGCGCTCGTCTTCGGCGTCGACCTGATGGCGCTTCTCGAAGGGAGCACGGCGAAGCTCGCCGACCTGCAGGTCACGCGCGCCGGGGAGGGCGTCGTGACGGCGCGCGAGGCGGGCATCGAGATCCGCAACATGGCGGCGCTCTTCCGCAACCGCCAGGCGACGCCGTACTTCGTGACGTACGACTACGACCCCGCCCTCCAGAACCGCCCGATCGCGACGTCGACCCACGGCGGCCAGGAGTACGACTACATCCTGAGCGGCGAGATGCGCCTCAAGGTCGGCGAGCACGAGGAGACGCTGAAGGCGGGCGACTCGGCGTTCTACCGCTCGTCCGTGCCGCACGGGATGATCGCCGTCGGCGGCAAGGCCTGCACGTTCCTCGCGATGATCATGTCGGCGGACGGCGAGGAGGTCGCGCTGCCGACGGCGCAGGCGATCTTCCACCGGCTGCAGCCGGCCGTCGCGCCGAGGGCGGTGCAGCGGTTCGTCGACGTCGAGGAGGACGAGGCGGGCTGCCTGAAGCACATCTCCTTCAAGAACACGGAGCGCTTCAACTTCGCCTTCGACATCGTTGACGAGATCGCGCGGCGCGACCCGGAGCGGCTGGCGATGCTGCACGTCTCGGACCACCTGACGGAGCGACGCTTCACGTTCAAGGACATGGCGGAGGACTCGAACCGCGCGGCGAACTACCTGACCGCGCTCGGCATCGGCAAGGGCGACAAGGTGATGCTCGTCCTGAAGCGCCACTACCAGTTCTGGCCGGTCGTCCTCGCGTGCCACAAGGTCGGCGCGGTGGTGATTCCCGCGACGAACCAGCTCATGACGCACGACTTCACCTACCGCTTCAAGGCCGGCGACGTGAAGGCGATCTTCTGCACGGCGGACGGCACGACGGCCGAGCAGGCCGAGCAGGCGGAAGAAGAACTAAGAGGGAAGAAGGAAGAAGGAAGAAGCGAGGATGGCTCGACCTTCAGCCTCGTCAAGATCATCGTCAACGGCAAGCGGCCGGGCTGGCGCGCCTACGACAGCGAGATCCACGGCTACTCGTCCGTCTACGTGCGGCCGAGCGACGCGCCGGGCGGCAGCGACCCGATGCTTATGTTCTTCACGAGCGGCACGACGAGCTACCCGAAGATGGCGCTGCACAGCTACACCTACGCGCTCGGCCACTACGTGACGGCGAAGTACTGGCACCTCGTCGAGCCGGACGGCCTGCACTTCACGATCTCCGAGACGGGCTGGGGCAAGGCGCTCTGGGGCAAGCTCTACGGCCAGTGGCTCTGCGAGGGCGCGGTCTTCACCTACGACTTCACGCGCTTTGACGCGGAGAAGATCCTGCCGATGTTCGCGAAGTACGGAATCACGACGTTCTGCGCGCCGCCGACGATGTACCGCATGCTCATCAAGCAGGACATCTCGCAGTACGACCTCTCGTCCATCCGCCACGCCACGACGGCGGGCGAGACGCTCAACCCCGAGGTGTTCGTGCAGTTCAAGCGCGCGACCGGCCTTGAGATCCACGAGGGGTTCGGCCAGACCGAGACGACGCTCTCGCTCGCGACGCTCGTCGGGGACGAGATCAGGCCGGGCGCGATGGGCAGGCCCGTGCCGGACTACGGCGTCGATCTCGTGGACGCGGACGGCCGCAGCGTCGCGCCCGGCGAACACGGCGAGATCGTCGTGCGCACGCCGCGCGAGAACCCGCATCCCGGCCTCTTCCTCGGCTACTACAAGGACAAGGAGAAGACGGACGAGGCCTGGCGCGGCGGCGTCTACCACACGGGCGACCTCGCGTGGAAGGACGAGGACGGCTACTACCACTACGTCGGCCGCGCCGACGACGTGATCAAGTCGTCCGGCTATCGGATCGGCCCGGCGGAGATCGAGAACGTCATCATGGAGCTGCCCTACGTGCTCGAATGCGGCGTGTCGGCGGCGCCCGACCCCGTGCGCGGACAGGTCGTCAAGGCGACGATCCACCTCGTGAAGGGCACGGAGCCGACGGAGGAGCTGAAGAAGGACGTGCAGAACTACGTCAAGTCCCACACCGCGCCGTACAAGTATCCGCGCATCGTCGTCTTCCGCGACGACCTGCCGAAGACGATCAGCGGCAAGATCCAGCGCAACAAGCTGTGAGCGGCGTATGATTATCGACGTACATTCGCATGACTTCGCGCCGTCCGTCGCGACACGTGCCATGAACGGCATGTGTCGCGGGCTGGACGGCCGCCTCACGCCGTCGGGCGACGGCACGCTCGCGAACCACCTTGACCACCTCGACCTCGCGGGCGTGGACAAGGCGGTGATGTGCCCCATCGCGACGAAGCCCGGCCAGTTCGACGTCATCCTGTGGCGGTCGGTCGCGATCCTCTCCGGCGCGGCGGGCGAACGCGCGCAGCGGAAGATCGTTCCCTTCGCGTCCGTCCATCCGCGCGATCCCGACTGGTCGCGGCACCTGGACGAAGTGGCCGCCGCCGGAATCCGGGGGCTCAAGTTCCATCCGTACTACCAGGACTTCTCGCTCGCCGATCCGTCCGTCTGGCCGATCTTCCGCAAGGTGGCGGAACTGGGGCTCGTCGTCCAGTGCCATGCGGGGCGCGACCTCGGCTACCTGGATCGCACGGACGCCTGCGGGCCGGCGGAGATCGCGACGCTGCTGAAGAACGTGAAGGGCCTCACCTTCATCGCCGCGCACCTCGGCGGCTGTTCGGGCTACGCGCCGCACGCGACGGACGCGCTGCTGGAGCTCGGCGCCTACATCGACACGTCCGCGCTCGTGCAGAACCACCACAAGGACGAGGAGATGCGCCTCTTGCGGTCGTGGCCGCGCGAGCGCATCCTCTTCGCGACGGACTGGCCGTGGACGCACTACCCGGAGGAGCTCGCCTGGGTGAGGGCCGTCCGCGCGCCCGAAGACTGGAACGCCGTATTGGGCGACAACGCGGCAAGGCTGCTGGGGATCGGCGAATGAACAAGCAAGCGAAGGAACGAATTTTTTGGACAAAGGGCAAAAGACAGCCGACAGCGGCACAGCAACATCTCACTTCTCACCTCTCACACCTCACTTCTCACCTCTCACAACTCACATCTCAACCATGAACACGACATTCAAGCTCACAGATCCGTTCGGCACCGCGCCGAAGACCGCGCCGTTCACCCAGTCCGTCTCGACGGGGGTGCCGTGGCACAACCTGCCGATTACCCGTGAATACACGCTCGGGCAGCTGCTCGACCAGACCATCGCGCGCTGCGGCGAGAACGACGCCGTCGTCTACGCCGACCGCAACTACCGGCTTACCTGGTACCAGTTCGGCGAGGAGGTCGACCTCGTCGCGAAGGGCCTGATGGCACTCGGCGTGAAGCGCGGCGAGAAGGTGGCCCTCTGGGCGACGAACGTGCCGCACTGGGTCGTCCTCATGTTCGCGACGGCGAAGATCGGCGCGATCCTTCTGCCGCTGAACACGAACTACAAGTCGCACGAGATGGACTTCGCCCTCCAGCAGTCCGAGGCGGAGAACCTCTTCGTCATCAACGGCTTCCGCGACTGCGACTACGTGAAGGTCATCAACGACCTCGTGCCGGAACTGAAGGAGTGTCCGCGCGGTGCGCTGAAGAGCGCGAAGTACCCGCACCTGAAGCGCGTGTTCTTCCTCGGCGGCGAGAAGCTCCGCGGCATGTACTCGCTCAACGAGGTGAAGTCGCTCGCGTGCGAGGTCACGCAGGAGGAGTATCTCGCGCGGCAGGCGACGGTGGACGTGAACGACGTCGTGAACATGCAGTACACGTCGGGCACGACGGGCTTCCCGAAGGGCGTGCAGCTCACGCACCGCAACATCGGCAACGACGGCTTCTGGATTGGCGCGTGCCAGAACCTCTCGTGCCGCGACCGCGTGTGCATCCCCGTGCCGCTCTTCCACTGCTTCGGCTGCGTCCTCGGCGTGATGAGCTGCGTCAACCACGGCGCGACGATGGTCTTCCTGGAGAAGTTCGATCCCGTGCAGGTGATGGACTCGATCGAGCGCGAGAAGTGCACGGCGACGTACGGCGTGCCGACGATGTACATCGCGATGCTCGACCACCCGCTCTTCAACCGGTTCGACTTCCGCTCGCTCAGGACAGGCATCATGTCCGGCTCGGCGTGCCCGACGCACCGCATGCAGCAGGCGAACGACAAGATGTTCATGCGCGAGATCACGAACCCGTACGGTCTCACCGAGTCGGGCCCCGTGATGACGATGACGCGCTACTTCGAGACGTCCATCGCGCGCAAGTGCCAGACGATCGGCCAGGCGCTGCCGGGCGTCGAGGTCGCGATCATCGACCCCGAGTCGGGCGAGATCGCGCCGGTCGGACAGGACGGCGAGATCTGCTGCCGTGGCTTCAACACGATGAAGGGCTACTACAAGATGCCCGAGCAGACGGCGAAGTGCATTGATGCGAACGGGTGGCTGCATTCCGGCGACATCGGCAAGATGGACGCGGACGGCTACTACTACATCACGGGACGCCTCAAGGACCTCATCATCCGCGGCGGCGAGAACATCTCGCCGAAGGAGGTCGAGGACTTCATCGGCACGATGCCGGGCGTCAAGGACGTCGCGGTCGTCGGCTGCCCCTCGAAGAAGTACGGCGAGCAGCCGGCGGCGTTCATCATCCCGTCGGACGGCGTGACGCTGACCGAGGCGGACGTCGCGGCGTTCTGCAAGGACAAGATCAGCTGGTTCAAGATCCCGAAGTACGTCCACTTCCTCGACGTCTTCCCGATGACGGCGAGCCAGAAGATCCAGAAGTACAAGCTGCGCGAAATGGCCCATGAGCTGTGGCCGGAGGCGTGAGGGGAATGTAAGAAGTAAGAAGGAAGAAGGAAAAGGGAAGAAGGAAGAAGTAAGAGGGAAGAAGTAAGAGGGAAGAGGGAAGAAGGAAAGGGAAGATCAGGGGAATGAGAAGGGCCGAGATGGCGAGATGTTCAGTCATATGCGTCTCCTGCGTCCTGTCCGTCCTAAAATCTCAACAGAAAGGAATTCGGCAATGAGCAACAACGCAAGCAACACGGTCGGGGCGCGGATTCGCGCCTATCGCGAAAAGCTGAACATGGGCGTCTGTGACCTCGCGCAGAAGTGCGGCGTCGACGAGGCGACCGTCAACGCGATCGAGAAGGGCGAGGTGCTGCCCGCGCTTGGGATTCTGACGAAGATCTCCCGCGCGCTCGGCCAGCGGCTCGGCACGTTCATGGACGACCAGTTCAAGCCCGACCCGATCATCACGCGCGCGGCGGACATCGCGGCGGAGAAGGTCGCGCAGGAGGGCGTGAACGCGCTCGGCTACTCGTCGCATTCGCTCGCGCGCGGCAAGACCGACCGCCATATGGACCCGTTCCGCATCGAGTTCGCCGCGAACGGCGCGAACGGCTTCTCGTCGCACGAGGGCGAGGAGCTCATCATCTGCCTCGCGGGCGAGGTGGAGCTCACCTACGGGCCGGACAAGACCGTCCTGAAGCCCGGCGACACGGCGTACTACAACGCCGTCGTCAAGCACGGCCTGCGCGCGCTGAACGGCCAGCCGGCCTCGATCTACGGCATCGTCTTCATGCCGTTCTGACGCGCAGGCCCCGCCCGCGTCGTCCGCGCCGTCCGTGTTTGTCGCGGCGGCGTGACGGGCGGGCCGTGGGCGCGCTTGCATTCCACCGATCTGGAGACGGTGAAGGACACGGCGTTCTTCCAGTGGACGCGGCATTCGTCTGCCGCGCTGGGCACGAATGGCACGCTGAAGACGCTGGGTTCCTTGATTTTTCAGAACAACACGACGGCCTTGAAGAAGCTTGACTTTGGTGCAAGTCATGACTTCACGACGGAGACGACGACGTTTCTCGCGGCAGAGAACACGCCGTTGCCTGTCGAAGAAGTCTGGTTCGCGGACGAGGCGCCGAGCACCGAAACGCTCGACAACATCCTCGCGCTGCGGACGGTTGGCGACGACGGCACGAAGCCCGTGAAGATCTACGCGCCGATGATGAAGGCGTCGTGGCAGGAGATCTGCCAGCCGTTCACGGACGACGAGCGAACTGCCGCGCGGAAGATCAAGAAGCAGACGGGCCACCGCGTCGTCGGCGTCTACGAGAACGCGAATGGCCGCGTCGCCTGGCTGATGCAGAACCCGAACGTCTCGTCGCCGGCACGTCGGGCGGCGGCTTCGTCACGGCGCGCTGGCCGAAGAGGTGATGCCTCTTCCGCGCGTGGCGCCGTTCCCCTGCGGGGCTGGATTTTGGTATAATGTCGCCGGATAAAGGCTGAAGGGGGCGCACGTCCGTTTCAGCCGGAAGGGCGCGACTGCTGAAACCATGAACCTCGCTGAACTCTGCTTTCGGAAGAAGACCGTGACGGTCTGCCTCGCCGCCGCGCTGGCGGTGGCGGGCGTGCGCAGCTACTTCGGGCTCGGACGCCTCGAAGATCCTGCGTTCACGATTCGCTCGGCGCAGATCGTGACGTCCTATCCCGGCGCGACGGCCTCGGAGGTCGCCGCGCGCGTGACGGACCCGATCGAGACGGCCGTCCAGCGCCTCGGCCGCGTGAAACACGTCACCTCGACCTCCTCGCCCGGATGCTCGATCGTGACGGTCGAGCTGCGGGACGACCTTGCGGGCGACGAGCTGCCGCAGGTCTGGAACGAGCTGCGGCACAAGGTCAGCGACGTGCAGGGCGAGCTGCCGCAGGGCTGCGCGCCGCCGGTCGTGAACGACGACTACGGCGACGTCTACGGCGTCTTCTACGCGATCAGCGGCGACGGCTACACGCCGGCCGAGCTGAAGGAGCACGCGAAGCTGCTGCGCCGCGAGCTGCTGCTCTGCGAGGACGTCGCGAAGATCGACATCCTCGGCGACCGCCGGCAGATCGTCTCGCTGGAGATTCCGCGCGTCAAGATCGCCGCGCTCGGCCTTACGCCGGAGAAGATCGCCGCCGCGCTCGCGGGCCACACGACGCCGTCGGACGCCGGCAACCTGCGCGTCGGCGACAAGTACATCCGCCTCGACCTCGTGCCGGACGTGACGTCGCTCGACGGGCTGGACGACGTGCTCGTGGCGGACGGCGTCTACCTCGGCGACGTCTGCACCTTCCGCTTCGACTACGCCGATCCGCCGTCCGTCCTCGTGCGGCGCAACGGCAAGCCGTGCCTCGCGCTCGGCATCTCGACGAAGAAGGACGGCAACGTCATCACGATGGGGCGCGCCGTCGAGCGGCGCATGCGCGAACTCTTGCCCACGACGCCCATCGGCATCGAGGTGGACGTCATCTCGCACCAGGCCACGAGCGTCGAGACGGCTGTCGGCGGCTTCGTCGCGAACCTCGTCGAGTCGGTTCTCCTCGTCATCGCCGTTCTGCTCTTCACGATGGGCCTGCGCGCGGGACTCGTCATCGGCGGCATCCTTGTCTTGACCGTGCTGGGGACGGTCTGGGTCATGGATCTCTGCGGCCTCATCTTCGAGCGCATCTCCCTCGGCGCGTTCATCATCGCGCTCGGCATGCTCGTCGACAACGCGATCGTCATCACCGAGGCCGTGCTCGTCGCCGGACGGCAGGGCCGTTCGCGCAGAGACGCGGCGATTGCCGTCGTGCGCCAGACGCAGTGGGCGCTCCTCGGCGGCACGGCGATCGCCGTCCTGTCCTTTGCGCCCATCGGCGCGGCGCAGAACGCGACCGGCGAATACTGCCGTTCGCTCTTCCTCGTCATCGCCATTGCGCTGCTGCTGAGCTGGGTGCTGGCCGTCACGGTCACGCCGCTTCTCGCCGCGTGGGGACTGGAAGAGAAAGGAAAAAGGAAGAAGGAAGAGGGAAGAAGTGCGGATCCGTATGGCGGCGTGTTCTTCCGGGGGTACCGGCGGGCACTCGAATGGTGCATCGACAACCGCTGGCTGACGCTGCTCGCGCTCGTTTGTCTGCTCGTCGCGAGCGTCGCCGGGTTCGCGCGCGTCAAGCGGAACTTCTTCCCCGACTCGACGCGGCCGCAGTTCATGGTTCACGTCTGGATGCCGGAGGGCGCGTTCATCACGAAGACGGATCAGCGCGTGGCGAAGGTTTCCGCCTTCATCGAGAAGCTCGACGGCGTGACGGGCGTCTCGTCCTTCACCGGGCAGGGTGCGCTGCGCTTCCTGCTCACCTACTCGCCGGAGGAGCCGAACGCGGCGTATGGGCTGCTGCTCGTGGACGTCGCGGACGGCGACGCGATGGCCGAACTCATGCGCCGGATCGAGTCTGCCGCGCCTGCGCTCGTACCGGATGCGGAGGTCTCGTGCCAGCGGTTTGTGCTGGGGCCCGGCGATTCGCACAAGATCCAGATGCGAATTCTTGGGCCCGACCCGCAGAAGCTGCGGGCGTTTGGCGACGCGGCGTTGGCGATCCTGCGCGCGGACGGGCGCCTCAAGGACGTGCAGAGCGACTGGCGCAACCGCGCGGAACTCGTCGAGCCGGTCGTCTCCGAGGAGCGTGCGGCGAAGCTGGGCCTCAGCCGGTCGGATGTCGCGCGCGCGTTTCGCCTCGCGACGGACGGCGTGTCCGTCGGGACGTACCAGCTGGGCGACGAGGCCCTGCCGATCGTCTTGCGCGCGAAGAGGGACGAGCGCGACACGCTGTCGGGCGTCAACGCCGCATGGGCGTGGAGTTCGAGCCGGGGCATTTCGGTGCCGCTCGCGCAGGTCGTCGACCGCGAGCGGCTGACGTCCGAGGAACGGCGGCTGAAGCGCCGCGACCGGACGCCGTGCCTGACGGTGATGGCCAATCCGTCGGAAGGCGAGACGGCGGCCTCGGCGTTCGCGCGCGTCCGTCCCGCGCTGGACGCCTTCGCAGCGCGTCTGCCCGCCGGATACCGCGCGGAATACGGCGGCGAGTACGAGGACGCGAAGGAGGCGAACGAGAAGCTGGCGCCGTCTTTCCTGCCGCTTGCGGTGGCGATGGCGTTCATCGTGCTGATGCTGTTCGACTCGGTGAAGAAGACGCTCGTCATCGTCCTCACGCTGCCGCTCATCGTCGTCGGCGTCGTTGCGGGGCTGCTCACGTTCGGCCAGCCGTTCGGCTTCATGGCGCTTCTGGGCTTCCTCTCGCTCGTCGGCATGCAGGTCAAGAACGCGATTGTCCTCATGGACGAGATCGGGGCGAACCAGGCGCGCGGCCTCGGCGCCTACCGCGCGGTCGTCGAGGCGGGCGTCTCGCGCCTGCGGCCCGTCGCGAACGCCTCGCTCACGACCGTCCTCGGCATGATTCCGCTGCTGACGGACGCCTTCTACGTCGCGATGGCCGTCACGATCATGGTCGGCCTCGCGTTCGCGACCGTCCTCACGATGGTCGTCATTCCCGTGAACTACGCGCTCGTCTTCCGGATTCGGAAGGCCGTTTGTGCAGGAGGTGTGCCGTGTTGACGCTTGCGCTTTCGCTGTTCCTGACGAATCCGGCGCCGCTGGAGATGCCGCGCGCCGAGGCGTATCTGGTGCGCGAGAAGGATGGGCGCATGCGGTTGGAAGACCGCTTCAGCCGTCTGGATCTCTGGACGTCCCGCACGGTGGACGGACGCTGGGTCGATGATGAGGGGCGTGTCTTCACGTTGGCGACGCTCGCCGTGCGTCCGCCGGCCCTCACGTCCGAGGCGACCGAGACGCGCGTCCGTTTCGTCGCCTCATGCGTGCCGATCGACAGGCGAAAGCGTTCGCAGGTGCGTGAGGCAATCGACTGCCTGGCGCCGATCGAGATCGCCGAATCTCCGGAGCCCCCACGCCGGTTGCCGCGCGGCTTTGACGATGTCGACTACTGGCAGGGCACGAACCAGTCCGCGATCGCCTGTGCGTTCCTGCCTGAGAAGGCTGACGTCTGGCGTCTGGCCATTTGGTCGCTGGCGGACGGCGATGACGTCGCGACGGCCCAAGAGGTCTTCGAGGATGAGTTCCTGCGCAAGGAGTTTGGCGCATTCGCCTGCCGCCGGGACGCGGCGGAATCGGCGGCGCAGGTGCCGCGTGACGGACTGTCGGAGGCGGCTCTCCTGCGCGCGGACGCACGTCATTCGGTCGCGGCGTATGCGAACTGGCGGACGACGGACGCGGCAGCGTATGCGATTCTTGACGACTTGCCGTACGCGCGGGCGGTTGTCGCCTCCCTGACGAACGAGCTGCCGCGTCTGCACAGGGCCTGCGCCGAGACGCTGCCGACGCCGCTGGACGGCACGAACGTCCTGTGCGTGGCGCGCATCTACGCGACCCGTGCGGAGTACCTGTCCGCGCTGGAAGTGGAAGACCTGACCAATCGGAACTGGAGCGCGGCCTACTGGAGTCCGCTTCGCCGCGAGCTCGTCGCCCATTTGCCGGACGGCGATGCGGGGGAGCTTCTGAAGACGATTCGCCACGAGGCGTTTCACCAGTATCTCTCGTATGCGACGGCGATGCTGCCGACGTCGCCGTGGCTCAACGAGGGGTATGCGCAGTATTTCGAGGATCCGGACGAGAGGGCCTGGGGCGTTGACGTCGACCGGACGCCCGAAGGGCTGGCGCGGCTGGCGGATTCCCTGCCGGAACTGTTCGACCTCGACTCTGCGGCGTTCTACGAGGGGACGGACGCGGAGCGGCGGCTGAAGTACCGCCTGGCGTGGTCGGTGGCCGTCTTCTTGGAAAAGGGGGCGTCCGATGTCCGCTTCAAGCCGTTCAAGGACGTGAAGCGCGACTATCTTGCGACGCTGCTGACGACGCGCGACCCGCGTCGGGCGACGGCGGCCGCCTTTCGCGATGCGGACACGCTGAAGCTCTTCCAGTCCGAATGGCTGCGCTGGTGGCGTGAGCGAATGAACTTCTGAAAGTCGTCCGCCCCGCTGCGGCCCCGAAGCGCGCCGCGTTGGCGATTTCTGGTCGAGTTCGTCGCGTCGCGCGTAGGCCTCCGCTGCGCTCCGGCTATTTCGGCCTTCGGCCTCAATCGCGCGCTTGCGGGGCGGCCTCGGCCTCGCTCCCGTTCGCCGTGCGTCCGCTCCCGCCGCCCGCATCCGCGAATCACCGTGCGTGGCTTCGTCGCCGGATACGGCTCCTCGCCCCGCGCGTCCTTCGCGGCGCGTACGGCGAACGCGGGCGCTCGCGCGTCGCTACGCGATCGCCTTCGGCGACCTTCCCTCCGAAGCGCGTTGCGCTTCTGCGGCGCATTTCGTCCGCCCGTCTCTCTCCGCTCGGCGCTCGGCCGTCCCGCCCGCTCCTCACGCAACGTCCTGTTCTGTGAGGCGGCGCAAGCCGCCTTTGGTCCGGAGGAGCCGATTTCCTGCAGAAGCCTTGGGCTTGAGGGGGTAGGGCCGCGAGGTTCGGGAGGGGCTTGTGCGCGGTTCGGAGAGTTGCTATACTACGCGGACAAGAAAGAGAGATGCGAACCATGCGAAACGACCTTGAGAACCTGAAGACGCTCGGACGCACGACCGAGGCGCCGAAGACCTACGACCCGACGGTGCTGGACGCCTTTGCGAACCGGCACCCGGAGCGCGACTACTGGGTGACGTTCACCGCGCCGGAGTTCACGACGCTCTGCCCGAAGACCGGCCAGCCCGACTTCGCGACGCTGACGATCCGCTACATCCCGGCGAAGCGGCTCGTCGAGTCGAAGTCGCTGAAGCTCTACCTCTTCGGCTTCCGCAACCACGGCGACTTTCACGAGGACGTCGTGAACGTCATCTACGACGACCTGACGAAGCTCCTGAAGCCGAAGTACCTGGAGGTCATCGGCAAGTTCACCGCGCGCGGCGGCATTTCCATCGACCCGTTCGTCAACGGCGGCCCGCTGAAGAGCCTTGCGAAAAAGCGCTTCGAGACTTTTGCCGGTGTGCGGTAAGCCCGTCCATCTGGCCCCCTGCGATCCGGTGGCGAAGCCGCCGGTCGTCCTGCTGTTCAAGTCGTCGCTGTTCGAGCTGAGCAACGACATGATGAACGGCATCTTCGACTACGCCCGCCAGCGCGGCTGGCAGGTGCAGCTGATCGAGCACGGCGCCGCGCGGCGGGACACCTGGGAGGTCGCGCCGTCGGAGTCGCCGGCCGACGTCGTGCGGCAGGCGCTCGCGTTCTGGCATCCGGTCGGCTGTCTCGTCGAGCTCGGCACGGAGGCCATCGCCTACCTGCCGCAGATGTTCGACGCGCGGACGACCGTCTTTCTCGACATCTCGCCGAAGGACATGGAAGGCGAATGGCTCTGCGTGTCGAGCGATTCCGAGGCGGTCGTCCGCTGTGCGGCGAAGGAGCTGCTGTCCTTCGGCTGGCGACAGGCCGCCATCGTGCCAAGCGTCCATCGGCGGCGCACGTGGAGCATCGAGCGGGAGGAGGCGTTCGTCTCCGTCATGCGGCAGGGCGGATGCGACGTGTCGGTGTTCGCCTGTCCGCATGCGGAGTCGGGCGAGCAGGCGTATCTGGACGAACTCAAGGCCTGGCTTGTGGGTCTGCCGCGTCCGTGCGCCCTCTTCGCCGTGAACGACCTGATCGGGCGGCAGGTGCTGGCGATGGCGAAGAGCGCGGGGATTGACGTCCCGCGCGAGCTGGCGGTGGTCGCGGTGGACAATGACGCGCGGATCTGCGAACACACGGTGCCGACGCTCTCGTCCGTCCAGCAGGACATGTGGGCGGCGGGGTTTCTGGCGGCGAAGCTTCTGGACGAGCGGCTGGCGCATCCGCGTCGGCGGCTCGAAAGCGTCCGCTTCGGCCTGGTCGGGCTTGTGCGTCGCGCGTCCTCCAGCCGCGGCGGCTGCGGCGACCGGCGCGTCGCGATGGCGCTGGAGTTCATCCGCGTCCACGCGTGCGAGGGAATCTCGTCGGCGGATGTCGCGGCGCAGTTCGACTGCAGCCGCCGCTTTCTGGATCGCGTGTTTGCGCGCGTGACCGGGCGGACGCTCCTGGCGGAGATCCAGCGCGTGCAGGTCGAGGCCGTCCGTCAGGTCCTGCGGCAGTCGCCGGCGATGAAGCAGTATGCGCTCGCCGACGCCTGCGGGTTCGCGTCCCCGGAAGACCTCCGCCGTGTGTTCAAGAAGGTCACGGGCTTGACGATCGGCGCGTGGCTGAAGGCGCGGACGCAAGACGTGACTGTCGGGCTCTTCTGAACGTTGGGTGGGTTGTCGGATGACGAAGAATATGAGATAATATGGGGTGCAGAAACCCTATATTATTGAAAAATATATGGTTTTTAAACCTAATCAAAAATGGATGATAAAATGAATAATCGTGCAATTCAGGCTGTCTATGATATCTCCGACAAGCTTGTCCGCGAAACGGACTGCTCGTTCCATCGCTATTTGACGGCTGAACTTGACTGGTCTGTGCGCCTCCTTGCGCTGAGCGGTCCGCGCGGTGTCGGCAAGACGACGATGTTCTTGCAGTTCCTCAAGGAGAATCCGTCCGAAGCCAAGACAGCCCTGTATGTCTCGATGGATAACCTGTGGCTGAATGCCTTGGAGATCTATGACCTCGTCAATTATCATGTGCAACATGGCGGAACGCGGATTCTGATTGACG
The DNA here is from genome assembly GCA_934635045.1 of uncultured Kiritimatiellota bacterium. Classification (GTDB taxonomy): domain Bacteria; phylum Verrucomicrobiota; class Kiritimatiellia; order RFP12; family UBA1067; genus UBA1067. The sequence continues at coordinate 25,197 of CAKTZA010000039.1, forward strand.
AAATACACTATCTGCCGGATTGGCAACGTCTCGTCAAGAATCTCTACGACAATTTCAAGGAGCTGCGCATCGCCTACACGGGCTCGTCCATCCTGCGGCTTGCCGCAGGACAAGGCGACCTCTCGCGCCGACAGGTGGCCTACGCGCTGTCCGGCCTTTCCTTTCGCGAATACCTCAAGCTCGAAGGCCTTCTTGACGTTGCACCCCTGACGCTGAACGGGCTGCTCCAGGAGCATGTCGCGACGGCCGAACGCATCAGCGCACGCCTGAAGGTCATCCCTGCGTTTGAACGATACCTGAAAATCGGCTATTATCCGTTCTTTCGCGAGGATCCAAGCCATTTCACGCAACGGCTGCTGCAGGTCGTCAACCAAGTCCTTGACGTTGACTTGACGAAGACTGAAGACGTAACCCCCGAGACCGTGCGCAAGGCGCGGCGCATGCTCACGATTCTCGCCGCGTCAACGCCGCAGACGCCCAACATCACGGCCTTGTGCCGCAACCTCGAAATGGATCGGAAACTCGGCGTCAAAGTCCTTTACGCCTTGCGCAGGGCGGGGTTGCTGGGGCTTCTGGCGGAAGACGCGGAATCGCTCAAGCATCTGGGATCGCCCAACAAGATCTTCTGCGACAATCCGAACCTGATGTACGCGCTGTCCAGCGAGCCGGACACCGGTACGATTCGCGAAGCCTTTTTCAATAACCAGGTTGGATTGCGCAACGAGCTGTCCTATCCGCGAAAGGGGGATTTCCTTGCCAACGGACAAGACCTCTTTGAAGTCGGTGGCGCGGGCAAGGGCTTCGACCAGATTGCCGGCATCCCGCGCAGCTACCTTGCGGTCGATGAAACGGAAGTCGGTCGCGGAAATCGCATTCCGCTGTGGCTCTTCGGGTTTCTCTATTGAAGTCTTGACCGTCAGGTGAGTTCCTGATCTGTCTCTCTTTTTGTTCTTGATTTGTCTCTTTACCTTCGCGCCAATTTGGTATAATACAAAGCGTGAAAAAGGCGAAGGGCGTCTTGTCCGCATTACACTCAAACAGAAAGGCTACGAACTGCTGAAAGGAAAGGAATAAAAATATGCTCGAAAAGAACTCTAAGATTGAACTTGAGCAATTTTTGCTTGAGACCGATACCCCCAGGGGGGAGGGGGTAAGCCTCGCTAAACGTTTATTGCTTGCTGGAATTTTAATATGTATCTCGGCATTGGCTGTTGCTGAAGAGCCCCCCCATTGGATTGGTCTTGATACAACAATTCGCGACAGTCAGACTTGGACAGCACCAGTCGAAAGTACTTTCCTTCGTTCTTTAGATACAAGGGTGTCAGATTTTTGGGCATCGGTCTGCACTGTAATTCGTGGTATGCTTATTATTTATAATTAAATAAGGAGACAAGACATGAAAGTGTTTACATTTCTTTGCTCTGCCGCATTATCTGTTGCAACATTTGCGGAGGCTCCTTTCATAGCTCGTGAATCAGTGACGTTTTCCCAGAAATTCTCGTCACCGGCGACAATTAGTTATCCTAAAAATCGCAGTTGAAGTCAAGGGGGCGTCGCCTCGCCAGTTCCGGTTGGTGGGTTGAGGTGGCGTTTTCCCACGGTTCTTCCGGCTCAGCAGAGCGGAAGGGTCGCCTGCCGTCCGATGAGGGGCGGGAACAGCCTCCTGACGAGGCCGTATCTGCGCAGGGCGTACGCGACGATCAGCTGGCGCCGCTCCTCAGGGGTCAACTGCGACGCAGACGACACCCTCGCGAGGAACGCGCTGATGGCGCGGTAGGCTTCGCGGGCCTTTCCGCCCGTGGCGGTGTAGATCGTGACGATGCCCTGCCGCGCGTGGCGCGTGATGCGGGCGATGCACGTCTGGAGCAGCGGCCGGGACGTGGCGGCCTCGCGGTGCGTCCCGTCCCCGCCGAGCCGCGTGAAGATGTTCCAGAGGTTCGCGGCGATGACCGACAGCCCGGCGAAGAGCGCGGTCTGGGCGAGGGAGTGCGCGGTGAAGCCGCCCCAGCCCCACTGGTTCTTCATCTCGTCGAAGACGTTCTCGCAGTCCCCGCGCCCGCGGTAGAGGGGCAGGACGTCCCGCGCGTCCATGTCGAGGTCGGTGACGAGCGCGTACCACTCGTAGCCGTCCGCGTAGGCCCCGTCCGACGCCTCCACGAGCTCCAGGCCGGGGATGGACAGCTGCGTGAACTTCCGCGTCGGCGGGCTCTTCCTCCTCTTCGGCATCGCCTCGGCGGGACGCCTTGCGAACACCATGCGCCGCGCCCTCGCCCACGAGTCGAGCCGGACGTCCCGCTCCGCGCACTGCCACCCGTCGGACGAGCCGCGCCACGCACCCGGCTCCGCGAGCAGGGAGAGGAACTCGCCGCGCACCCCCTTCGTGCGCCTCGCCTTGAAGAGGTAACGCACGTCCGCAGCCTCGCAGTCCCCGATGACCGACTCGCTGCCGAACGACACGTCGCCCCTCACGAGGCGCGGCTTCCTCACGGACGAGACGAACCTCAGGTACTCCGCGAGCATCGGGCGCGAGTGCGCCCCCGACGTCTCGTCGCCGGGATGCACGACGACCGCGAGGGCCATGCGCAGCTCCGCGATGCACAGCGTGTGGTAGCAGTGGGACGGGCGCCCGGGCTTCTGCGGGCTGTAGCCCAGCTCCGCCCCCTCCTGGCGCCCGTAGACCGGCTTCACCGTCGGGTCGAGGTCGAGGACGTAGTCCTCCGCGACCACGTCCTGCAGGAGGCGCAGGTTCTCGCGCCAGACCCACGGCAGCGCCTCTTCCGCCGGGATGGACGCGAAGTTCCGCCGCACCGAGTCGCACGACATGAACCGCCCGACGCCGAAGAGCTCCGCGGTGGCCGTGTCGCCGCGCAGGCGGTCGAAGTGCCTGAACCTCGTCGCCCCGTTGATCATGGACACCATGACGGTCGCAATCAGGTCCCGCACCTCCGGCGCGTTGTTGCTCGTGAGCCTCATCGGGCACGTCTCCACGAGGCGGTCGAGGAACCCGCCCGCCTTGGCGAACTGGCTCAGCAGCGCGGCGTGCGCGTTCACGCTCATCTGCGTCTCGTCGTCCCACTTCAGGGCGTAGTTCCCGCCGAGGGTCGAGATCGTCCGCGCACGGCCGTCCTGTTTTGTGGTATACTTTTCCATGTCGTTCGTTCTTCCTTTCTTCTTGGTAGCTGAAAGTATAGCACGAACGACTTTTCCTTTGCATGGCGGCACCAGCGGCGGACATCCCGCCGAAACCGCGTTTCACCCAAGCGGTGAAGGCGTCGCACGCTCAAACCCCTGCAAATAAAGGTTGAAGCCGCCTTTTGGCGGCTTCAACTGCGACAGTTAGGGTTATCGTCTGACCGGCAGTCCGGCGATTGTTACGGTCGACATTCAAACGAATGTTAATGGAAAAGCAACAAACAATGATTCAGGCTGGATTTCAATTGGTGAAGCGAACTTTCGCAATGTCGCCGGCGATGTCAACAAATTGATTTCTCCGTCCGATTCCGAGGATAAAGTCATTACTTGGAATGTGGAAGAGATTATGCCTGGGTTTATGATGCGCAATGGCTCCTGTCGCGCAGTTGTAAAAGCTTGGACAACGGACGCGCCGCCAGACTATATGGTGGTCGACCTTCGGCGGGATCAAAACCGATCGACGGAAGATCCTCGCGTCAGGTACTACGTTTCGACAAATGCTTTCCCCGAGGCGGATAATGTGCAAAATAACGTTTATCGCACAGACTTCATGGCCATGCGTCTTATCAAGGCGCGCGGGAAGACGTTTCGCATGGGATCGACGTCGAGCCCCTCCAATAGTGAAGCTCCGCATAACGTGACATTCAGTGAGCCAGACTTTTATATGGCGGTTTATCCATTGACGATTGGACAGACGCTAAATATCGGTTATTGGTTCGATGGCGATCCCTATGGTATTAGGGATATACGATTGGATAATTGCAGTTGGGACTACACGCTCTATCAAAACCACAACATCGTTGGTGAAGTCAATTCCAATTATGTCGCTGTTATTGTCAACGATTGGGGAAAGAGCCGCGGATTGTCGTCGGATTGGCCTAAGGACGGGCATTCAGTCGACGACAAGTCGGTTTGCGGTCAGCTTCGTAATCGAACGGGGGTACAATTCGATTTGCCGACCGACGCACAGTGGGAATATTGCTGTCGTGCCGGAACTACTGGTTCCCGCTATGATGCAGATACGGATTCTATTGCTTGGCATGTAGGCAATAGTAAATTTGAGGGGGAAGAGTGGCCGCATGCAAACGAAGTTGGCAAGTTGCGTCCGAATGCATGGGGGTTGTATGATATGCTTGGAAACGTGTGGGAATGCTGTCTAGATTACTACACAGCCAATCTTGGCACTGAGCCAGTAATCGACCCGATTGGCGAATCGGAAGGTTCAAATCGCGTCGTTCGCAGCGGCGCATATACCTATGATCCCGGTTACGCGCGTTGTGCATATCGTGACGAATATAATCCGTATTTTGGACAGCAATTGGGCTTGCGGCTGATTGCTCCAGTCGGGCTTGTTTGGCCGGAAACGCAAGATAACAGGATGTTGACGGCAGAATATTCGCTCGAGCGCGCCACAATCGTAACGGTTGATGTTCAGACGAACCGCACGGGCAAAGCTACAGCTGATGAATCTGATTGGGTTTCAATTGGCGACAAGTACTTGACGGATGTCTTTGGCGACGTCAACTGCCGCGTGCCAGCTGGTTCCGGAAAAAAGGTGTACTGGCGTGCGGACGATGTGTGGCCTGGGCAGGTTTTTGACGATGGGGCGATTCGCCTTGTGGTGAAAAAGTGGGATGATACAAATCCGCCTGATTACCTCGTAATTGACCTGCGCGATAATAATATTCGCGGCTCTACAGGTTCGCGCGAGCGTTACTATGTATCGGCTGCCGCACTGCCGTACGGAGGCATTACCAATCGTATCTATAAGCATGAGCTCATGGCGATGCGGCGGATTCCAGCACAAGGCGTGAAATGGTGCATGGGTTCGCCTGAGACGGAAGATCATCGTTGGGGCAGTGGCCATGAGACGCAGCATTACGTGACGTTCCAAAAGGAAGACTTCTATTGTGCAGTTTATCCGGTTACCTGCGGTCAACTCGCGCTTATGACTGGCAAGGCACTTGCCGATTGGAACTGGTCCTGGTGGAGTCAGTTCTACGATAAAGACGCGATAGCCTACACCCCGGCTCCAATGCAAGGATGGGATGTTATTCGTGGTTCGGAAGGGACGAATTGGCCTACTGACGGACATTTCGTGACGGCTGATAGCTATCTCGGCAAGCTTTCCACTTTGGCAGGGCGCGACTTCGATCTGCCGACCGACGCACAGTGGGAGTTTCTTTGCCGTGCAGGGACAGGCACAGCGTATTATTGCGGCGATAGTGGAATTGAGGACTATGCTTGGTTTCAACAAAATAGCGATAATAAGGCGCATGAAGTGGGTCTTAAAAAAGGGAATGCCTGGGGCATTTACGATTTGATAGGCTGCTTGTGGGAACATGTGCTTGATTGGTATGGCCCATTTTCGGCGGATGAAGCGACAGATCCTATTGGACCAGTCTCGGGCACTTCGCGCGTGTGGCGTGGCGGCAATGGTGCATACGGGGGAGATTATGGCCGCAGTGCTGCGCGATATGATGGCACCCTTGATTATTGCTGTGGTTTATGGGGGCAGTTCCGGCCAATCACGCCGATTTCAGGCAGGTGGCCGGATGGAGACCGTGTGTTGCCTGAGGAGAGCAATCAAGAGAATTGAGGAATTAGACGATGAATAACAATAAGAGTATTTTAATATGGGCGACCGCGCTTAGCGTGGTCGCCATGGTTCTGACATCCGTAGCCGCAGACGTCTCCGGACGTAAAATGGTTTGGGCGCACTACGTTCCTTGGTTGACGCCCGACAATGCGTCGCAGATGGTCGAGCGGTTCTATGATTTTCCGCAATGTGAAGTCGGGAGCGATCCGTTTCGTGCAGAGGTTTTGCGGGCGCTTGATCAGGGTATCGATGGCTTCTTCAATGACATGGTGGCGCACGAGGGTGGCGAAACGTCCTTTTGGGATTTGCGACCGTTTCTCAAAGCTGCCGAAGGGACGCCTTTCCAGTTCGGCATTTGTCTTGATGCGAAGATTCCGGTTGAGCAACAAGTGAGGGAATTGGTCAAAATGCTCTCTACTTATGGTGACCATCCCAACTATCCGAAGTGGAAGGATCGGTATGTCATCAGCACTTATACTTATTTTGCCTGGTCGCCAGAGGAGTGGCGGGAGATTCGTAGGGGTTGCGCCGAAGCAGGCTACCCTATCTGGGTGATCGCCAATGTCGAGCAGGGCTTTACGGCATATTCCGATGAAAAACTGCTACCTTACGCTGGACTCTTTGAAGGCGCTTATTACTTCTCGATCAATGGTGCGGCATGGACGAATCATAAGTCGTTGGAGCAAGAGTTGCAGGAGACTGACGCTTTCTGCAAAAACCATGGCGCGATGTTCATGCCATGTCTGTGGCCAGGATATTATGGAGGTTGGTTGAATGGACGTTGCAGTTATTACCAGCCATTCCGCGGGTTCGATACGCTGTTGCGGCGGTATGATTGTGCGCAGACGCTGAAGGCGCAATGGTTGCACATTACGACTTGGAACGATCACGATGAGACGACATTGCAGACGCGAAGGCTGACAACGGCAAATCCAGCGATGATTCGCGCCATGTCGCGCGAATTCAAGGGAGAGGAGCCAGCCAAGGAGGCAGAGATTCAATTCGCGTATTTGCGCGAGACATTGGTGGGTTCGCTATTGCGTATAGAGGTTGTGCGCCTTCCGGCGGCAGAGAAGGGAGCGGTCAAGGTTTGTGGTCGGCTCTTGGATATAAATGGACATGAGGTGTGTGCGCTCGCTTCGCGGCAGATTGCAACCAACTGGAGAAGGGAAGAGTGGCTTGTGCCGACTGCCAACCTTGCGGAAACACCGGCACTTGTGCCCGAGTTTACTGTCTCAAGACGCGGAAAGAAACGGACTTTTCGACTGCCAGCGGCTTTCTTGGTGACGACTTGCTTGAAAAACGGCGAGACGGTCAAGGTTTCCGAGCGTGACCGGCGCGAGATTGACGCGACGCTTCAACTTGGTTGGAAGGATGGAGTTCTTGAAGGCACGTGCGCATTGGCTGGCTCGGCAGACTTGAAGCGAGCGGTGCTCTACTGCAACGAGCTTCCCGTTACCTACTTTGCGCGGAAGAAAGAGACTGTCCTGCCAGTGTTCTTTTCAGGTGAGCATGAGGTCAAGTTGTCGGTGAAGAACGGGCGAATCGCGCAGGCGGTCAAAAGTTTCGATAAAAACGGATCGCTGTTTTTCCATTGGAATGAGCAGTCAATCTTTTCAAGGTGTACGCCTGAATGGATGCGGTTCACGGCGCGAATCGAGACCAGTCCCGAGACGGAACTCGCCTTTTCGACTGCAGGGTCGCAGCTGAGTTTCAAGCCTTTCGAGTTGTTGAAAGGAGGAGAACTTGAGGCTGGGCTTGGGCGAATCCGGCTTGCATCAGATGGCACAATGTATGATATGCCACCACTCGGGACTTGCAATGGGGAACTTCATCTTTCCGTCTGGTCGAAAGAGCCTCGTCCGACGGATGCCTATTGGGTAGAGTTTGAGTTCGCTGACGGCACATTCGGCGAGACGCTGGTTCGTTATCCGTTTTCGAAGACGAGCAAACCTGTAGTCATGGAAGTTATCGAGACGCCGGTCACGCTCGACCACACGAGTAGCGCCTCGGGGATGCCGGATGATTATCCATTCTTGACTTCAGAGGCCAATTTGCCTGTTAGTAAAACGCGCGTTGTGAAAACCAAGGTATCTCCTTATTGCTTTCGAGAGGAACGTTTCGAGTTCGGGAAGACGACGACAAAGCGTCCTGTTTTGCCACAACGGCGCTGGCCCATGGGAACGTTTCGAATGACCCTGACGCTGACGCCGTTGGCAAAGCAAGTTGTCGAGCGCCAGATAATCACAAAGAACGGTTGGAATGAAGGACCCGAATTCTCGCTATTGGCCGATGGAAGAATCAAGGTCACTCTCAATGGAGGCAGTGCGCGTGGAATTACGCCGGAGTTTTCTTATGAAGTCGTTTCGCGACAGCCCTTACCGATAGGACAAAAGTCGGTAATAGGCGTAGTGCGGACGGCTCGACAACTCGCGCTTTATGTAAATGGACAGTTGCAACAACGCGTGGATATTCCGCCGTTGAGGTCGTTTGGCAATCTCTCGCCGGCTCTTTGCGATGGTGTCAATGGCGAAGGGGCGACGATTGCGCTGGTGCACGACTTGGAGTTTACCGGCAATCCTGCGACTGTAGCCGTGCAGAAGAGCGTAAATAAAGACAAGAAAGAAAAATAGATTCGAGGGTCAGCCTACGTGGACGAGCCGCGTCTGCGGGGGTTCGCCGTCTCGCGCGTCGAACCGGGGCCGGGTTCCTGTATGCGAAGATGTTCAAGACGGTCGCGCCGTTTTCGTTCTCGCGTGAGAATGCCGGTGCCCTCGTCAGGTGCGCCGCGCGCGCCCCCTGATTTGATATAATAGGCGGCATGAATTCGGAAACAAGAGACGATGAGCCCCTGCGGCGTCCGGTCGGCGGCTTCAGGGCATTGGCAGACGCGGAAATCGCCGCCCTGGAGGCGCAGGGCTGTTCGGCCGAGGACTGGCGGGCGGTCACGGTCGCGACGGGCTTCGACGCGGCGACGGTGCGGGACGTGGCCTTCTCGGGGCCGTGTCGGCTCGGCGCGTTCCGCAAGACGTACACGCTGCCGGGCGGCGTCCGCAAGCCGGCGGGCGTCTACCGCGCGACGCTGCACAACGTGACGGTCGGCGACGACTGCCGCATCTCGAACGTCCGCAGCTACATCGCGAACTACGACATCGGCGCGGGCGCGCTCATCGCCAACGTCGACAAGATCTACGTCGAGGGCGAGACGAGCTTCGGCAACGGCGTCGAGGTCTCGGTCCTCAACGAGACGGGCGGGCGCGAGGTGACGATCCACACGGCGCTCACG
>CAKTZA010000040.1 GCA_934635045.1 uncultured Kiritimatiellota bacterium
GCGTATATTATAGTATATGCGTATGCGAAAATCAAGTGGGAAATGTGGGGTGGCTGCATAAATATCTCGGTGCACCCCGTTCGGAACTTTTTTCGCCACCCCCCTTGCGCGGCTGAGCGAAAAAGAGTATACTACGCACTGTTTTCGATTTATGGGGCTGTAGCTCAACTGGATAGAGCATCAGACTACGAATCTGAGGGTTGTGGGTTCGACTCCCGCCAGCCCCGCCAATTTCGAAAGCAGCCAGATTGCGGGGTGGAGCAGCCTGGTAGCTCGTCAGGCTCATAACCTGAAGGTCGTTGGTTCAAATCCAGCCCCCGCTACCAAATTTCAGAATCTGGCTCGTCGGCTTCAAGCCCTTGTCGGACCGTAGCGCAGCCTGGTAGCGCGTTTGCTTGGGGTGCAAAAGGTCACGAGTTCAAATCTCGTCGGTCCGACCATTTCACATGATGATTTTTAGTCGTTCGCATCATTGGCCCGTCGGCCCGACTGATCGCCCGACCGGACTTCGCTACGCTCCGTCTATGTCGGCCTTCGGCCTCGATCCGGGTCGCTCCGGGAGTCGCACCTGTCGCCACACGTCAGTCTATCGAACGTGACGAGACATTCCCCTCGGCAGAATGCGCTTTCGCAAGCGAGAACACCGAGGCGACAGGCGATCCCTGCGTTCCTCTCGCGCGACTGTCGGCTCCTCCGGGCCAAAGGCGGCTTGCGCCGCCTCAGCAACAAGATTGCTTTCGCTGAACACGGAGATGGCGGAGTGGCGGAGACACGGAGGTCTTTACGTGATTCACAAAGCCTGAAGTCAGATCGATGCCGTCTTGACCGTCTGAGGCTCGCGCCTCCGCGTCTCCCAATCTCCGATTCCTCCGCGTTAAGTGCACCCCGCATAGCTGCCCCTTCGGGCTGCTTCGCAGGGGGATATGCAGGCCTTCCCGCGCAGGACGCCCAAGTCGCCCGCCCGGAAGCGGGAGCACCGTTGCCCCGAAGCGCGCCGCATGTCGGCAAGCGACAGGACACGCGAGTCGGGCCGACGGGCCAATGGTGCGGACGACTTACGGAGAGCGGATCATCTTTTCATGCTGAAGACTTGTAGAGTTTAGACGGTCTTCAGCGCGTTCGCGTGGTGAGGTAGTCCGTGCGCAGACGCCCGACGACCTCTTCGAGGCAGAGCCATTTCGGCAGGACTTCCTCCGCCAGGCGCAGGACGTCCGCGTCGGGCGTCTGCGCGTCCAGCCGCGCGGCGAGCGCGTCGTAGCGCGCCACGAGCGGCACGAGGTCCTGCTCGTAGAAGGCCACGTCGCCGTAGACGTCGTCGTTCCACTTGCCGATCGCGCCGCACAGGCCCTTGGCCGCCTCGTAGATCCGCCGGGCCCGGAAGAGCTGCTTGCGCAGGATCCGCGCGCGCGCCGCCGACGGCATCTCGAACCTCAGATCGCCCCACGTCGAGCGTCCGTGGACGGAATTGAGGCCGTTCCACGCGCTGTTGCCCGTGCGGCACCAGCGCATGTTCTCGAAGTTCCAGACGTCGCCGTCCGCCGGGACGCACTCGGCGTAGGCCCGCCAGGAGAAGTCCGCCGTCAGGACGATCGCCTCGTCGGTGAAGTGCGTCCCGACGCGCAGGAGCGCGCGGTCGTCCGTCTCGATGCGGCGGTGGCCCTCGGTCGTGTACATCGTGTTCCAGGTCGTCGCGCCGGACTCGTTGAGGTCTTCGGCCATCACGCAGACGTAGGGGCGGCCCGCGCCCGGCGCGAGGTAGAACTCGTAGGAGCCGCCGCGCGCGAGCCCGAGTTCCACGTCCCGCGCCTTCGGGTCGGGCGCGGTGAAGCGGAAGTGGAGCCCATCGTCGTCCGCCACGACCTCGACCGTCGGCGGCGGCAGCGTCTCCTTCGAGCCCTTCTCGGCCGCCGCGCGCGCACCCGACGAGACGTCGGTGTAGAGCATTTCCGTGCTGCCGCCGAACGCCCGGTCCATCGGCTGGCGCTCCGGGCGGAACGCGAGCGCGTCCCAGCCGGACGGGCCGAGCAGCGGCTTCTCGGAATAGCGCACGACGTAGGTCTTCTTCGGCAGGGGCGGCGCGAGCTTCAGGCGCTGCGCCTCCAGCGCGCGCACGAGGTCGCTCGCGCACCGCGCGTTCGCGATCACGGCCGCCTCGCAGAGCGCCTTCTCGCGGTCCTTCGGCGGGACGCCCTCGCCGCATTCCGCCACGAGCGCGTCCCAGGCCTTCGGCACGTCCGCCGGGCTCGCCTCGGCCAGCCTCGTCTTGGCGAGCCAGGCGAACCGCGCGACAGCGCCGGCGGGCGGCGCGTTCGTCCGCGCGACGGCAAACGCCTCAAGGGCCGTCGGCTTCAGCCGCGCCGCCGGGTCGGTCTTCTGGCCCAGCGCGATCGGCGCCGTCTGGCGCGCGCGCTCCTTCGCGTCCGCCGGCGGCACGAACGCGGGCACCGGCTTCGGCGCGGCGGCGACGGCCGCCTTCAGCTCGATGATCCACCGCTGCGCTTCGGCGCGGAAGGCGTTCAGGTCGCAGGCGGACGGGTCGAGCGACGCGACGTAGGCCAGGGCGGCGCCGCCCCTGCGGCGCACGTCGAAGTCCCCGTGCCGCTCCGCCCGCCGCGCGAGGTCGCACAGGAGCGTCGCGTAGCGGATGTCGTCCACGCCCTCGCGGAAGCCCTCCCACGCCAGCGTGTCGATGACGCCGCCGTAGACGCCGTACGCGAGCACCATCGCCCGGTAGAGGCGGCATCGGTCGTTGTAGGGGCCGAAGTGGTGCGCGTAGTTGCAGAGCGCGTTGAAGCCGGTGAGGTACGGCCCCAGCCCGTTCTGGCGGCGGTTGAAGTCGGGGTTCTCCGGCCCGACGTGATGGCCCGCGTACCAGGCGATGACCTTATCGCCGACGCGCGCCCACCGGTCGGTGGCCTTCGCGGCGGCGGCCCCGGTCGGCTGCCCCGCGACGTTGGCCCAGTCGTAGACGACGCTCCCCTTCGCGAAGACCGCGTCCCATCCGGCCATGATGAACTTGAAGCCCTGCTCGCCGAAGGCGCGGTAGACGGTCTCCCGCTGGTCCATGATCCACTTCGGCCCCGGCTCGTCGCCGATGCCCATGTAGACGTTGTGGTGGCCGTACTTCGCGTCGAAGTACTCGCGGCGCGCCTTCGCCTGCCGGCGGAAGTAGTTCAGGTCGTTGCCCTTGATCCAGTACCCGCCGCCCGGCTCGACGCCGCCGATGAAGACGTCCGTGCGCATGCCGACCTCCTTCATCAGGCGGATGACGAAGTCGACCTCATCGTCGCAGTCGCCGCGCAGCCAGTGCATCGACTGGTTGTGCGCGACCTGGTTCGCGAGGACCGCCCGGTACTGCCGCCTGGCGAGGTCGATGTCGCCGCCGTTCAGCCGCAGGAGCTCGCCGAGGTAGATGTAGCTGTAGCTCGCGACGAGGAAGTCGCGCGCCGGCTCGCGGTAGGCCTTCGGCGCGGGCAGCTCGAAGTCGAGGACGCGCACCTCGACGGGCACTTCGCCCAGCGCGGCCCCCGCCGCGTCCGTGAGGCGCACCGCCCCCCGGTAGACGCCCGCCGGCGTCGCGGCCGCCGCCTTCGCCGTCAGGAAGAAGTCGCGGAACTCGCCCTTCGCGAGGCGGACGGGCCGCAGCGACGGCGCGTCGCGGAAGTTCGGCATCATCGGGCGGAAGGTTTCGCGTCCTTCCGTGTCGTACCGCCCCTCGGTCTTCGGCGGCGCGTTGAGCCATTTCTCGCGCACCATGCCGTCCGCCTCGACGAGCCGCGCGTAGTTCGCCTGCTCCCGCGTCTCGACGCGGATGAGGTCCTCGTCGTTGAGCAGGAGCTCCGGCACGAGCTTGTTGCCCGTGTCGCCGAAGTAGCTGAACCAGGCGTTCTCGTTCTGGTACCAGCACTTGACGAGCTTCAGGTCGAGGTCTTCCGCCGGGAAGACCGCCCCCGTCTCGCTCTTCAGCTCCCCCACCGTCAACTGCACCTTGCCGAGGTCCTCGAAGGCGTAGAGGAGGATCGACGCGGGCTCGTACTCGCCCTTCGCCAGGACGATGCGGTTCGTGCCGCCGGGCGTCCCGTCCGCCGGATAGGCGTCCGGCAGGCGCTGGACGTTCGACATCGCCGGCACGGCGTAGTGGACCCACTTCGCGCCCGTCTGCGGAAAGTCCGCGCGCACGCGCGCGTCCAGCGGCGGGACCGCCGCCGCGCCTGCCGTCGCGAGCGCGCCCGCCAGCAGCGCGCCCGCCATCCCCGTCTTCATCCGCCTCATCTCCGTTCGTCTCCTTTCGTGTGGTTCGCCGGTGTGCCGTCCGCGACAGTCGCGGCGGCCTGCCGCAGGACGTCCGGCAGCCGCTTCAGCGCCGAGTGGACGTCGGGCCGCATGTCCGCAAGCGGCTTCGCATAAAACGCCTCGCGCACGGCGGCGAAGAGCCGCTCCTGCTCGGCGGCCGTGCCGTTCAGCCGTTCCCGGCAACCCGAATCGATTCGTCGCGCCAGCCAGTCGGCGAACGCGGCGAACGCCGGCTCGTAGATTTCCTTCGCCAGCTCGTAGACCTGGCTGCGGCAATAGTCGTTCTCCGCGTTCCCCTTCAGCGTCGCCTCGAAGGCCGGATTGGTCGGATGCCGGTTCATTTCCGCCCACGAGGCGTTGAGGGAAAAGTCGTCCGAACTCGCCAGCACCTGCGTCAGGGCCTGCCCGAGGCGGCGCGTCTTTGCGAGTTCACGCTTCACCTGCGCACCGTCGCCGCCGAAGACGTAGGCGTTGTGCGCCTTGCCGATGCGCGCCATCTGCAGCTCGATCATCCGCGCCAGCGTCGTTCGGGCGATGTCGATCAGGTCGCGGCGCGACAGCGCGTCGAGGCGGACGAAATCCTCCTGCGTGAGCGCCGCCAGCGTGTCGGCGGCGTTCGCGACGAGACGGCCGAGCGTCCAGTCCTGGAACTCGTAGTACTCGGCGTGCTGCGGCGCATACTTCGCGTCATCGCCGTAGAACCAGCCGTGCAGGTTGAAGTAGGTGTCGGGGTAGTACTCGCGCACGGGCGCGTACTTGTAGCCGTTGCCGACCTGCGTGCCCCAGCGGCTGGCCTCCGCCAGCGGCAGGAACCGCTGCCAGAGCGCGAGGCGCTTCGCGGCGTCCGGGCCGTAGCGGCGCGCGCAGAATCCCGGCAGGAACGCCTCAAGGCGATACTGCGACGGATCCCACGCGATGGTCGAGAAGTAGTCGAGCATCAGCGTGTCGGCGTGCGAGTTCTCCGGCCAGAAGACGACGCCCTTGCACATCGGGTCCTCGGCGGCCTTGGGGAATCGCTGGCGGATGATGCCGTAGCTGCCGCGAATCTCGTTCGACGCCTCGTAGGCGTTGAAGATGCCGAAGATCCACGGGAACTTGCCGACGAGGCCCCAGTTCGTGAAGTTGTCGTCATTGTCCCAGATGTCCGACGTGTAGTCGAGGATCAGCGTGTTGCGCGGATCCAGCCGGGCCGTCAGCTCCTGAACCTCCTCCGGCTTCCACGTCGAGATGAAGTCCCAGCTGCCGACGAGGAGCGGCGTGTCGGGGTAGTTCGCGCGCAGCTTGCGGATGATCCGCTCGTACGTCTCGAGCTTGAAGGCGTGGTTCGCCGCGCGGTCCCGGAAGCAGACCCGCTCGCCGAGGCCGATCGTGTGGAACAGCGCCGGCGTTCCGCCGCCGTAGTCGCGGATGTGCGTCTCGGTCAGCTTCCAGTAGGCGTCGAGCCACTTCTCCTCGCGGATGTCCCAGACGAGGCCGGTGCGCTCGCTGTAGTTGTCGTTCGCCTGCGGCAGGAACGGCGGCTTCATGTTCTCGAGAAACGACAGCGGCGTGCGCGAATACCAGTGCGTCATCGTGCCGCAGTCCTCCGGGTGGAGGAGCCCGCGTTCCCGCGCGTAGGCGAGGACCTTCCGGCGGAGCTCGCTGCGGTCCTTCAGGCTCCAGAAGAGCGTCCGGTCGTCGTAGCTGCGCGGCTTGGCCTCTGGCACGTCAAAGCCCGTCGGATAGGGGACGGCCTCCGGGAACGTGCGGGCGAACAGGTCGTCGATGCCGATCCGGAGCATGACGAGGTTGAGCCGCCGCTTCGCGACCCAGTCGAGCTCGCGCCGCCAGTCGTCGAAGTCCCAGTGCTCGGCCTGGAAGCGGTGCAGCGAGCGGTGGGCGAAGTAGCGCAGGCCGCGATAGGCGAAGCGCGCGCGCGAGTCGAGGGCGACGCCCGTCACGTCGCGCGCGCGCTTCGGCGGCAGGCGGTCGCCGTCCCAGAACCACGCGCACCCGAGGCTCTCGAAGAAGGCGTAGACGGCGTAGAGGCAGCTCCGGGCGTTCGCGCCCGAGAAGACGAGCGCGCCGTCCCGCTCCCGGACGCGGTACGCGTCCTCGCCCTGCGGGCCGGCGAGCGTCGCGTCGACGCGCATCTCGACGCGCGGCGGCTTGTTGTCGGCAACCTGCCGCCAGTACTTCAGGAACTCGCCCCTTGCGACGTCTTCGGTCGCGCCCTGCGCGAACAGGGACGGGACGGCCCAGAGGGCGAGCGCGCCCGCGGCAATTGCCTTCTGACAGATGTTCGCCATCACTTTGCCTCGATCACATAGGGCTTGTAGGCTCCCGTCGCGTGCGGCGGCTTGCCGGTGGAGGTGTACGACCGCCAGCCCTCGCCCCTGCCCGTCGCGCGGACGAAGCCGAGGAACGTCTCGCCCGGCACGGTCGGGTTGACGCCCGCTGCCGCCAGCGGAATGCGCAGGACAGCCCGCCACGCGCGGGCGCCGACGTCCGCCGCCGCCCGGAAGCCCTCCGCGCGCCACCGACCGTCATAGCCGCGCGCGTCGTAGCGTGTGCCGTCCGGGAAGGCCCGGTACTGCGTGTAGGCGTTCAAGTCCTTGCCGGGACGCACGAAGACCGCCACGGAATCGCCGTCGCGCATCGTCTCCGCGTCCGCTGCGGCGGCCCGCTCGCCGGGGCACGCATCGGCCGCGCCCTCGCACTGGAAGCGCACGAACAGGAAGCGGTTGTCGTGGAACGCGCGGACGGCGGTGCGCACACCGAGATTCGTCGTGCCGCGCACGAGCGCGTACGTGAAGTTCGTGACCGGCAGGCCCGTGCGCCAGACGTCGTCGGCGAAGCCGGGCAGCGCCTCCCCGGCGACCTTCGCGTAGGGGATCTCCGCCGGGGGCGGCGCCGCGCGCTCGGCGGCCGCGACCAGCGCGTCCCACTGCGCGAGCGCCTCGCCGACCAGCGCCTTCGACGCCGGATGGTCTGCCTTCGCCTGCGCCTTCAGCAGCAGCTCCCGCAGCGGCCTCTCCAGCTTGTGCGCGCGGATGTCCTCGTTCATCGACTGGACGGGGTTCTCGCCCCAGCCCTGGTAGCGGGGATTGGCGTACCAGCGCGCGTGGACCTGCGCGTAGAACGCGAGCATCTCCGGCGCCGCCGCCCGGAACGCGCGGCGGCAGAACTCGCGCCGCAGGGCCTGGACGTCGCGCGTCGGGTCGACGAAGAGGCGCGACATCACCCAGTTCTCCATCGCGCTCAGGTCCCAGCTCGCCGCATAGCCGCCGCCCGTGCGGACGGCTTCCGCGCGGGTGTCCGGCGGCATCTCGCAGTACATGGAGTTCCCGAAGCCGAGGCCGAGCCACCAGGCCATGTCCTTCGCGGCGTTGTCGCAGCCGGGACGCGGCCACCCGGTCGCGTCGCCGTAGTACTCGTAGACGTTGAGGAGCGCGCCCGACTTCCCCCAGCCCTCCGAGGCGGCGCGCCAGCGCGCGTTGTGCGTCTCGTCGTAGACCGGCACGCGGCAGATCTTCGGGTACGGGCAGAACGTGACCGCGTAGTTCTTCGGGAAGGGAAGCTCCGGCGGCGGCACGGCGGAATACAGGTAGCCGCCCGACTCGTAGCGGAGGCTTGGGAACGCGCGCGCGACTTCCGCCGCGACGGCGAAGGCGAAGCGGTAGAACTGGTGCGAGCGGAACGCGGGGTCGTCCTCGGCCAGCACGCGTCCCGAGGGCAGCGTAACGGGCCGGACGCAGTCCGGGCACCGGCAGAGGTCCCACGTGTCGCCGTAGTCCACCCGCACGGACGTCACGTCCGGCGTCCTGTCGCGGCGGATGGCGGCGATCAGGTTCCGGGCGATCTCGCGCCGCCCGGCCTCGCACGTGTAGCACGGCTGGACACCGTAGTGCTCGTAGGGCCGCCGCACCTCCTCGCGCATCCCGTAGAACTCGGGATGGGACTTGAAGTACGTCTCGTTCGGGATGAGGCGCCCGTATTCGTACGAGAGGCCTCGCCGGAAGACCGTCATCGCGCGGGAGGCGATGTGCCACTTCTGGAAGTACGCCCCCCGGCTGTTCAGGTAGTTGCGGCGGCACCAGAGCTGCGTCGGCGGATCGAAGTGCAGACCGACGAAGCCGAACTCGCGCTTGGCGAACGCCGGCTCGACATGGCTTTCGCAGTTCGAGAACGCCAAGTCCGTGTTCGGCGTGAACACGACGCCGCCGGGATCGCGCTCGCTGCGCACGAAGACGAGGTCGCTGTTGCGCTCCAGCAGGTCGTAGACGGCGTTGCAGACGCCCTCGTCGCGGCTCGCCGTCAAGAAGATCGCGTCGCCGCGCCGCGCAAGGCGCCAGGAGTCGTTCGGCCCCGTCTCGACCGGCAGGAAGTCGCGCCCGAGGTAGATCCGCCGCTTCGCGCCGGCCTGCACGCCGTCGGCCCGGGCCAGGGCGACGCGCTTGCCCGAGATCCGCCGGATCCAGTGCCGAAGCTCCGACGCGGCGAAGGCGATCGGCTCGGACGCGCGCGTCGGCACGACGACCTCGTAGGGCGACTCGGGCAGCGGCCTCGCCGGCGGCCGGGGCTCGCCGCCGACCTCCTCCCAGGCGAGCGAGGCGACGCGCGCCAGCCGCTCCGACCAGACGGCCAGGCGGACGAACGCCGCGCCCTCCGGCATCGTGCACGTCTGCCAGCTGCGGCGCATGGCCTCGTCCGACCAGCTTGAGTAGACGGTCTGCCCGGAGACGTTCCAGTCGCGCGGATACTCGCCCTCGCGGATCAGGTGGAGGTCCTCGTCGTAGAGGAGGACCTTGACGTCGATGTTCGCGCGCGGCGGCCCGTGCCGCAGCAGCTGGAGACGGTAGACCTTCCCCGCCGTCACGGGCAGGAAGTCCGTCAGCGCCATCGCCAGGCGCGTCTCGGCGATCTCGAGGTAGCGCACGCCCGACGTCTCGTCCGTGCGGAACGCCGCCTGCGTGAGGCACGTCAGGCGGTCGAGGACGTCTTCGCCCGCCGCCGGGAGGGACAAAAGCGACGCGAGCGCCAGGAGCGACGCGAGGCGCACAGCCGATTCTCTTCTCATTTCACGACCTCCTCGACGCGGATCGACTCGTAGTCGGCCGCGCCAATCAGCATCCTCATCCGCGTCGCGCCGGGCGGCGCGCGGAACGTCTCCTCGCCGCCGAGATCGGCCTTCTTCGCGAGGACGCCGCCGCCGCTGTTCTTGATCGGCTTGCCGTTGTCGCCCTCGAACGACACCGTGCTGCGCGCGCCGGCGAACGTGTCGGGACGAAGGCGGATCGCCACGCGGTAGCGCCGCCCCGCCGTGACGGGCACGGGGTCCATGTTGCACCAGGTCGCGACGCGCAGGAAGAAGCCGCCGCCGTCCGGCTTCGGCAGCATCTGGACGGACGAGCCGAACCCGGCCATGCCGTAGCCCGCGTGGCAGTACCGTCCCAGCGAAAAGTCGGGGTTGACGTTCGCCGTGTCGCCCGCCTCGGCCGCCAGCGCGGGCGCTGTCGCCCGCAGCGTCGTGCGCGCGTCGGGGCTCAAGTAGACGACCTCCAGCCGCTCGGCCCCCGGCGGCGCGTAGAAGACGTCGACATACGGCCGCCACGCCCCCGAGAGGACGCTGTTCCAGTACGGGTAGAGGACGCCCCAGCCTTTCACGGGCTGGCCGGACGCCGTGCGAAAGCGCAGCTCCCAGCGCGGCAGGACAAGGCCGCGCGTGACGCGCTGGACATCGTAGAACCCGTCCCGGACCTCCGGGTCGCTCTCCAGCGTCGGGCCGCCCTCGGCCTTCGCCCGGAACGTCAGGCGGTAGCGCGCCAGGGGCTGGACGGCCATCGGCTTCGAGATCCACTGGCCGCGCGGCGCGACGACAATCTCCGCCGACGTGCCGCCGGCCCGGCCCGCCGCCGCGGCGAGAAGCCCCGCCATCAGGACAAACGGCTTCATGCGCACATCTCCTTAGCGAATGATGATGGCAAGCCCGCCCTTCGGCATGGCCAGAGGTCCCGCGCCCGGACGCGCACGCACCGCGCCAAAGGCGTCCGCCGGCAGCGGGCTCTCGGCCGTGAGCCCCTCGACGGACGCGCGGCGGGCCGTCGGGTCGAGGACCGACCGCCACGGACGCGCCGCCTCCGACGTCACGTCGTGGAACCAGGCGGCCCCGTCCGCCAGCCAGACCTTCTCGCCCGTGCGGCGCAGCGGCGAATCCCAGCCGACGCCCCAGGCCCAGACCCCGGCCGCGCTTGCCGAGACTTCGGCCGTCAGGCGCGGATCGTCCGTCGAGACGCGGCGGAAGACGCTCGCCGCGTCCGTCAGGTCGAGATCGTCCGCCCGCACGTTCGACAGGTGGCTGCCGGAGACGAGCAGCGGCGCACCGGCGCGCGGCAGGAGCGGACGGTAGCCCGATGCGGAATTGAAGAGGATGCCGTTGAAGACGGACAGGGCCGACGTGCGCAGGTTCTCCGGCGAGCCCGGCGCCTGGAAGAGCTCCGCGCACGTGCCGCCCGTCAGCACGCTGTCGGCGAGCGTGACGTGCACGAACGCGAGGCTCGTGTAGGGATACGCCCCTGCGGCGGCCGTCGCCGCGACGCCCGCCGAGCCCGCCTCGGCGACATTGCCCTTGAACGTGCAGTTGACGAAGAGGAAGTTCCCCTGGCGGGCGGCGGCCACGGACGCGCACGTCGCTTCCGAGGCCGGATCCGCCGCCCGCACGGCGTTCGCCCCGAAGAAGCAGTCGCGGATCTGCGGGCACGCCTGGTAGGACCACAGGAAGAAGAGCCCGGCGACCAGGCCCGACATCGCGGCCGTCGTGTTCGTGTTGCCCACGAAGCGGCAGCGCTCGAAAACCGAGTTCTGCGACACCTCGATCAGCGCCGAAAGGGAAGAGCCCGCCGCCGCGTCGTTCGCGTTCGCCTCGAAGCGGCAGTCCGCGAACCGCACCGGCTGATCAGCCCCCCCGAGCGACAGCATGGCGCTCGTCCCTATCGCCCGGTTCCGGCGGAACGTGCAGTTCGTCACCGTCGCCCCGCACTTCCGGTTCGTCAGCCAGACGATGGGCACGGTGCTGGCTTCGCAGCCCTCGAAGAGGCAGTCCGCCACCTGGCTCGCGTCGCCGTCGGCCGAAACGTCGCCCCAGCCGACGACGAGGCCCGTGCGGCAGCGGGCGAACCGGCAGCCCCGGACGTCCACCGTCCCGTGCGACAGCACGGTCGCCGACTGGGACGTCCAGAACCCGCAGTCCTCGAAGGCGCAGTTCTCGATGCGGCAGGTCGAGCGCAGGGCGGCGGGGTCGAAGCGGATGGCATGCTTGGCGAACGACGCGAAGACAAGCCCCGAGAAGACGGAATTGGTCGACATGCCAACCGCGTCGCTCCAGAAGGCGACCTCCGTGTCGGCGCCGCTCTCGCGGGCTCCCGTCAGCCGGGTGACGTGCAGGGCGGGGTCGGCCTCGTCGCGCGACGTCTCCGTGCCGGCGAAGCCGCCGTAAAGGCCGACGTTCGAGCGGATGTCGAAGGCGTCGGTGACGGCGTAGACGCCCCCCTTCAGCCAGAGCTCGCCGCGATGGCGCGCCGCGTCGGCCATCGCGGCGGCGATGTCGTCCGTCGCGTTCTCCCAGCTCGACCCCGACCGGTCGCTGCCGGCGGGGACCTCGTCAGCCGGGACGACTCGGAAGACGCGAACGGCCGTCGTCAGCAGCTCGGCCCGATAGGTCGCGTCCGCCTCCGGCACGTAGTCGGGGAAGGCCCCGCCAAAGCCCGTGACGATCCAGTCGGGCGAGGCCGCGTACGCGGGAAGCCCAGGAAACGGCTCGCCCGCACGCGCCGTGACGACGATCCGCGAAAGGCCGTTCGCCACGAACGTGCCGCCGTCCCCAAGATCGAACGTGAGGTTCACCGCGCGCGTGAGGAACTTCGCCGTCAGCACGAGGTCCGCGTCCAGCGCCGCGGCCGAGAGCGTCGCGTCCGCCGAATGGAGCGTGCCGTCTTCCCGGAACCAGCCCTGGAACGTCGCGCCGTCCGCCGCATTTGCCCTCACCGGGACGGCCGCCGCGCCCGTCGTCACGCTCTGCGCGCTCGGACCGTCCAGCGTCCCGCCCTTGAGCGGCGTGCGGCGCAGGACGAGCGCCTTGCCCTGCTCGGCCGCGTCCGTCAGGCGCTGCTTCGCGCCGCGCGTGGACGCGCCGTCCGGGCGCGCGTCGCCGGCGATGTCCGCGACCGCGACGGCTTCGGTGGCCGAGAGCGCGTCGCCGTTCAGCGGCAGCCAGCCGTCTGCCGCCGCGCCCGCCGGACGGAAGCGGAATTCCGGCAGCTTGCCGGCCGCCGCGCCGGGGACCTCCGCGACGTCGGCCGACTCCCGCAGGCCCGGCGTGCGCACCGCCGGCACGGGAATCCCGTCCGCGCCCGTCTCGAACGGCACGGCGTCGAACCGCCAGCCGCCGCCGTCAACGGCCGCCGACGGCGCGCGCAGGACGTTCTGCGCCGTCGAGCCGTAGACGCACAGGCCGTTCCCGGACGCGGCCCCGCTCGGCGGGTGAAAGGGCGTCGCGACGTCCGCGTCGGACATGAACAGGCAGTTGACGACGTTCACCGGCGCGGCGTGCTGGTCGCCGTACTGCGCGACGTCCGCGACGCCGTCCGCGCCCGACGAGCGGAACGTGCCGTTCGCGACCGACGTCCGCACCGCGCCGACGACCGCCGCCGCCAGCACGCCCTGCGCCCGGACGACCGTCACGCCCGCGACCGGCGCGCGCGCCTCGACGCGGTTGCGGTCGAAGACGCAGTTCAGGTAGACCTGGTCGGCGTCCCTCGCCCCCGACCCGCAGATGCCGAGCGCATACGAGCCGCCGGAACCGGCGGCGGTCGCCGTCGAGACGCAGACGTTGGCGTCGAAGACGCAGTTCCGCCAGAGCGCCTTGCCGGAGGCTCGCCCGGCCTGGACGCCGAAGAGCGTGTACGAACGCCCGCTGACCGTCCGGCTCGCCGACAAGTTGCCCGAAAGCCGGCAGCCCTCGAACTCCCATACGCCGCTGTTGGGCGAGATGATCGGAATGGAGCCCTCCGGGCTGCCGCTCGTCACGACGCCAAAGCAGTTGCTGACGACGCAGTCGCGGAAGACCTTGCGCGAAGAGGCCTGCTCGCCGCCGGCCACGACCGCCGGGCCGCCGTAGTAGACATTGACGTAAGACGCCTTGCCCAGGCGGACAAACGAGGTGCGCACGACGGACGCGGACGCCGAGCCGCTATGGAAGAAAAGCGCGTTCGCCCGCAAGGGCCCATGACAGTAGATCGACTCGAACGCGCAGTCGACGACCGTCGCCGGCCCTTTGACGTTCACCCCGGCGTTGCGTTCCGCCCGCGCATGCGCGAAGCGCGTCCGGCACAGGGAAAGCGCGGTCGCCGATTCCGTCCAGACGCTTCCTTCGGAGGACGCATTGGCGAGGAACTGGCAGTTGGTCAGCGCCAGTGCCGCGCGATGCCACGACGGGCACTTGATGATGTTGCCGTTCAGGTTGCTGCTGGAAAAGCCCGTGAACATGACGCCGTCGATGCAGAGCGAAGCCGTGGTGTCCGTGATCTCAAAGCAGGCGGGCGTGTTGTCGGCCATTTTCGCCGAGTCCGGCAGATAGATGTCGTAGGCGCTTTCGTAGGCCGGCGGCGGACAGAACCGTCCGATACCCCCCCCCCCCAGAGGGGCGATGACCGGCGCGTCGGCGATCGTCTGCTGTGACACCGCGCTCTTCTCGGTGTCGAGCGTGATGTGCGCATAGACGTCGTCGCCGTTCACGTCGCCGGTGAAGATCGTCTCGTTCTGCGCCAGGTCGCGGTCTTCGGCCGCCTCGCCCGCGATGCCCGAAAAGCCGCCGACGACCGTCAGCGATGCCGCGAGGTCGATCTTCTCCGGCACGACATAGACGCCGGCGGCCGCATGGATGACGCCATCGCCCGTGCGCGCCGCCTGAACGGCCGTCGCGACGGTCGTGAACGCCGTCGCCCACGAGGCGCCGTCCTGCGTTGCGCGCGTCTCCTCCGCGCCCAGCGCCCGCAGGTAGACGGGCGCCGCCTGCACCATCTGCAACGTGAGCGCAACGGCGCCGACCAGGAACACTTGGACGAATTTCATGCGAGAGAGTCTCCGTTTGAGGTTTTTGACGAAAGCGTATGGAGTGAATGATACTTCTTTTCCGCGCGAAAGTAAACCCCTACCTTGGTAGGGGATTGCGCTTCAGCATGAAAGTCGTCCGCATTTCGGCCCGTCGGCCCGGCGCGCGTGTCCTGTCGCTGGCCGACGTGCGGCGCAAGCCGCCTGTGGCCCTGAGGCGCCGACTGCCGGGCCGATGGGCCAAAATTTGGTATAATTCGTTTAAAATGATTTTGCTCCTGACAACGGCCGCGCTTCCGCTTCTCTGTGGCGGAAGCCTGCTCACGAATCTTCACGAATCGGCACGAATGGAAATCCGTGACAATCCGTGCCCGTCCGTTGACCAGAGCGACGCGAGCCGCGTGCGGGGCGCGGTCTTGCGCACGGCGGCCGAGCTGAACGAGTTCCATGAGCACACCCAGGCCCGCGCACGGCCTTTCGAGATCGAGGGCACAATCCGGCGCCGCTTCGGCAACGTCATCTTCCAGGACGCGACGGCCCACACGTGGATCAACCGCATTCCCCCCGAACCGCAGGCCGGCGACCGCGTGCGCCTCACGGGAATCGCCAGCTTCCGCGAGCCGTTCGAGGCCGAAGTCGTCGCCACGTCCGCCGTCGTCCTCGGAAAGTCCGCGCCCTGCCCGCCCGTCGACGTCTCGCTCGCCCAGATCAACGACCGCGCGTTCAACTACGCCGACATCCGCACCGCAGGCGTCTTCATCGACACGCTTGAGGACGAGGCGGATCCGCGCTACGTCCTGCTGATGCTGAAGGACGGCGCCGCGCGCCTCCCCATCTCGCTGCCGCGCGCGCAGTTCCCGGAGGCCGAGACGCTCGTCAACGCCCACGTTCGCGTCACCGGCACGTTCTTCCGCGCGTTGCGCGGCTCGCGGAAGTACGCCGGGCCGCTCATCACGGCGGATCGAATCGAGATCCTGTCGCCGCCGCCCGCCGACCCGTTCGCGGCGCCGCCCCTCACGTGCGTCTGGTACAGCCTGACGCCGAACGAAATCGCCGCGATGGACCGGCACACGGTCTGCGGCGACGTCCTCGCCACCTGGGACGAGAACCAGCTGCTCGTCCGCGACGACGTGGGGCGCAAGGTCAACGTCCGCCTGTCGCCCAGCACCGCCCTGCCGCCGCCCGGCGCGCGCGTCGAGATCGTCGGCTACCCGCAGACCGACCTCTACCGGATCAACCTCGTCCACGCCCGCTGGCGCCCGGCCGCGCCGCCCGCCGCCGGCGCGCCGCGCACAGAGCGGCCCGTGGACATCGCCGCCGCCGCCATCCTCCTCGACAGCAACGGCTGCCGCAGGGTCTGCAGCGACTACCACGGCGAACTCGTCCGCCTGCACGGCACCGTGCGGAGCGTTCCCCTCCGGGGCAGCCCCGAACAGCGCCTCTACCTCGATTCCGGGCCGTTCACCGTCCCCGTCGACTTCAGCCAGTCGCCGCAGGCCGCCGACGGCGTGGCGATCGGCGCGGAAGTCGAGATCACCGGCCGCTGCATCATCCAGCTCGCCAACCGCTTCGGCCACGACGCCTTTCCGCAGGCGACCGGGTTCATGCTCGCCCTGCGCACGCCCGCCGACATCCGGGTTCTCCGCGAGCCGCCCTGGCTGACGCCCGCCCGGTTCGTCCTGATCCTGTCCGTCACGCTGGCCGTCCTGCTCGCCATCCTCGTCTGGAACGTCGCGCTGCGCCTCCGCGTCAACCGCCGCAGCAGCGAACTCCTGCGCGCGCAGAGCCGCACGGTCGAAGCCGCGCTCCGCACCGAAGAGCGCACACGCCTCGCCGTGGAACTTCACGACACGCTCGCCCAGAACCTGACCGGCGTGTCGATGGAGATCGAAACCGCCACGCGCTGCGCCGACGAGGGCCTCGCGCCGGTCCTGCAGCATCTGCACGTCGCCGACAGGGCCCTCAAGTCCTGCCGAAACGAGCTGCGGAACACGCTCTGGGACCTTCGGAACCAATCGCTTGAGACCACGAACCTCGACCAGGCCATCCGACGGACGCTCCTGCCACACGTCAAGGGCGTCGATCTCGCCGTCCGCGTCGACGTCGCGCGGACGCGGTTCACCGACAGGACACTGCACGAGATTCTCCACATCATCCGCGAACTCGTCCTCAACGGCATCCGGCACGGACACGCCACGCGGATCCGGATCGCCGGTTCCGTCGCAGACGGCACCCTGCTCATCTCCGTCCGCGACAACGGCTGCGGCTTCGACCCGTCCACCGCGCCGGGCATGACGGACGGCCATTTCGGCCTGCAGGGCGTCCGCGAACGGCTGTCGGCGCTGGCCGGGCGACTGACGCTCGACAGCCGCCTCGGCGTCGGCACGAAAGCGCGCCTGTCGATCCCCCTTCCGCGAACCGAAAGACAAGGAGAAGCCCATGCCCCCGACAACCGTCCTGCTCGTTGATGACCATGCCGTCATGCGCATGGGACTCGTCTCCCTGCTCCGAACCTGTCCCGAACTCGCCGTGACGGGCGAAGCCGGCGACGGCGAAAGCGGCCTCCGCACGGCACTGGAGACGCGTCCGGACGTCGTCATCGCCGACCTGATGATGCCCGGCATGGACGGCATCGACCTGACGCGGCAGCTGCTGGCCCAGTGGCCGCAGGCGAAAGTCCTCATCCTGACGACATTCGGCTCCTCGGACGCCCTCGCGCACGCGCTCCAGGCCGGCGCACGGGGAGCCGTCCTGAAAAGCGCCGACCTCGCCGAACTGCGTCAGGCCATCGCCGCCGTCGCCCACGGGAAGGCCTATGTCTCGGACGAGATCGAGCAGATCATGTCCGACGATCCGCCAATCCCCGAACTGACCCGGCGCCAGCGCGAGATCCTCGACTCCTGCGTGCGCGGGCTCAGCAACGCCGACATCGCCCGCCTGCTCAGCATCAGCCTGCCGATGGTCAAGGAACACCTGACGGGGCTCTTCCAGAAACTCGGCGCGGCCAACCGCACCGAAGCCGTCGCCATCGCCCTGCGCCGACACCTGCTGAAGCTGTAAGCCGCCGCACGGCACCACGAAACAGGCCCGGCATCAGGCCATCGCGCGGCGCGTGTCCTCGACGTAGAAGACCTTGTCGCCGACGCGGCAGCGCGGCGCGCGGAACGTGACCCACGTGCCCTTCTCGCCGACGGACGGCCGCTCGTCATCACGATGAAGCTCGCCGACGACGAGTTCCTGCACACCCGTCGTCGGGCCGTGGATCTGGATCGCGTCGCCGGGACGGATCGCGTGATCCTGAACCTTCACCTGCGCGATGCCGGCCTTGAGGAAGTAGTCGATGACGATGCCGATGTGGCGCTTCACCGTCGTCGCGCACGAGTCTTCGCTGTCCGTGAACTGGTCGATGCCGGGCCGCCCGAAGTAGAGGCCGTCCGCAAACTCGCGGTGGAAGACCGTCTTTACCGACTCCGTCAGCTCCGCGACAAGCGCGGGCGTGTACGTTCCCGCCGCCACGGCGTCCACCGCCCGGCGGTAGGCCGCGACGACCGTCTTCACGTAGTTCGCGTTGCGCGCGCGGCCCTCAATCTTGAAGGACGCGATGCCGGCTTCCATCAGCCGGTCGACGAAGCCCAGCGAGCAGAGGTCGCGCGCCGACAGCACCGTGTGCGGCTCGACGACAAACGCCGCCTTGCCCTCATGCACGGGCGCGCCCTGCGCGTCCTCATAGAGGTCGACCGCGCGCACCTCGAAGCGGCGGCGGCACGGCTGGACGCACTCGCCGCGGCAGGCGCTCTTGCCGAAGACGGCGTGGCTCATGAAGCACCGCCCCGACTCGGCGACGCACTGCGCGCCATGCACGAAACACTCGAGCTCGACGTCCACCTTCGCATGGATCGCTGCGACTTCGCGCAGCGTGCATTCGCGGGCGAGGACGACGCGCGTCGCGCCCTGCGCCACGAGGAAGCGCACGGCCTCCGAGTTGGCGGTCGACATCTGCGTCGAGACGTGGAACGGAACGCCGTGCTTGCGGCAAAGCGCGATGACGCCCCAGTCGGAGACGATGAAAGCGTCCACATACGGCTTCGCCGCGACAATCGTGCGCTCGACCGAGTCGATCTCGCCCTCGAACATGATGGCGTTGAGCGTCAGGTAGCGCTTGACGCGCCCGCACCGCCGCGCGATTTCGGGCAGGTCGTCCTCCTTGAAGTTGACGCCGCTCCGTGCGCGCATGTTGAACGTGCCGAGGCCAAAGTAGACGGCATCGGCCCCCGCGTCCAGCGCGGCCTGAAGGCAGGTGAAATCCCCCGCCGGCGCCAGGATTTCCGGCTTCTTCACGACTTCTTCGCCGAGGGCGGGGGGACGGCGCGATACTGCGCGAGCATCTTCTCATACGCCGGGGTGCCGCAGAAGCCGCAGGGCCTGAACTCGGGACAGAACCCGCGATAGACGCATTCCGGCACGCAGCAGGCCGCGACCTCCGGCTCCTGCGCCGCGATCGCGTCCACGACAAGCCGCCACGCCGCGCGCGTTTCGGGACTCGCCTGCCCGCAGAGGCGGCGGCGCGAGATGAACAGCACAGCCTGCGCGTTCGCGAAGCACTCGTGCATCACCGGCGCGTCCTGCCGCGCGCCCGCGCGATCCTGCCCCGTGCGGTCGGAGCGCTGCGTCGAGACGAAGTGTTCGATGCCGTACTTGTGCCGCACGAGATGCACGGAGACCCAATACGGGAGGTCGATCCACTTCCAGTTGAAGCAGAGCTTGCGGATGGGCGAATGCTCCGCGAGGAGGATGCGCTTCCTCCAGCGCGCGCTCGGCTCGCCCGTGCCCTCGTCCTGCCGAATCGTCGTGCGCGCCGCGTCCGCGACTTCGCGCCACGATCCCTTGACCTTCAGAAACTTGATCTGCGCCATTGTCCTTCCCCTTTTGACCCTCTCACCTCCGCCCCGTCTCCTGAAGGAACATGACGAGCGTGTAGACGACGAACGCCAGAATCCAGCCCACGGCCTCCTTGCGGTTGATGACGCCCGATTCCTTCGGATGCCGCCAGTTGAAGCCGAAGAGCATGATCGAGAGCGAGACGGCCGCCATGACCGGCAGGTCGCGCGTGAGAATGTAGGGCGAGAAAGCCGGTGTGCCGTCCGCCGCCGCCTCGAACGGCGAGAGGAACGTCGCGAGGCCCACGACAGCGAGCGTGTTGAAGAGGTTCGAGCCGATGATGTTGCCGAGCACGAACTCGTGTTCGCCGCGCCGGGCGGACGCAATCGCGCTCGCGAGCTCCGGCAGGGACGTTCCCGCCGCAACGATCGTCAGCCCGATCACGAGGTCGCTCACGCCGAGATATTTCGCGAAATCGACCGCGCCCCAGACGAGGAAATGCGACGACCCGACCAGGACGACGAGCCCGACGGCGACCTTCACAAGCGAGACGAGCAGCGCCCGCGCCGTCGCGCGCGGCGCCGCCGCCATGCCCTCGCCACATCCCTCTTCCTTTTCCCTTCTTCCTTCTTCCCTCTTCCTTTTCCCTTCTTCCTTCCCCTTCGTCTTCTGATCAAACCAGCAGTAGAGCGGCAAAAGAACGGCGAACGCCGCGAGGAGGATTCCCGCCTCGACGCGCGAGCACGAGCCGTCACGCAGGAGCCACCACGAGAACAGCGTGATCGCCGCGAGCCCCGGACCCGCGACGAACGTGATGGCCGGCTTCGTGACGAGCGGCAGAATGAGGGCCGAGACGCCGAGAATGACCGCGATGTTGAACGTGCAGCTGCCGTAGGCGTTGCCGAGCGAGAGGCTTGCGTGGCCCGACAGGCCGGACATCACGCTCACGCACAGTTCCGGCGCGCTCGTCCCGAAGCCGATGATCACCATGCCGATGATGAACGGCGAGATGCCGAGCGCCTTCGCCAGCACGGACGAGCCGGCCACGAAAACGTCGCTCGACCATGCGAGCGCGACGAGCCCGACGAGCATGAACGCGATCGACAGGCCCAACGAGATGTCGCAGTACCCCACGGGATTACCTCACGACGAAGTTGACCAAGCGCTTCGGAACCGTCACGACCTTCACGACCGTCTTGCCGTCGAGGAAGCGCGCGACATCGGCGTTCGCCCGCGCCGCCGCCTCCATTTCGGCGGGCGTCGCCGCAACCGGAATGCGCACACGGCCGCGCAGCTTGCCCAGAACCTGCACCGGAATCTCGATCTCGTCCTCGACGAGCGCCGCCGCGTCGAACGTCGGCCACGGCTCGTAGGCGAGCGTGTCCGCGTGACCGAGGAACTGCCAGAGCTCTTCGCCCAAGTGCGGCGCATACGGCGAGAGGCACAGAACGAATTTCTCAAGAAACTCCTTGGGCAAGGGTGCGGGGCTGCCAGAAGCCCCGTCCGTTCCGGCCTTGGCAAGATTTTCCGCCTCGTTGAGGAAGACCATCATCGCCGAGATGCCCGTGTTGAACGCGAGCGCCTCCAGGTCTTCGCCAACCTTCTTCACCATCGTCGCGAGCGTCTTCGCCTCGGCCTTGGTGAGCGGACGCGCCGCGGCCTTCGTCTCGGTGACGAGCCGGTTCGCGCGCTTCAGGAAGTTGTGGACGCCCTTCACGCCCGACGTCTGCCACGGCTTCACGACCTGCAGCGGCCCCATGAACATCTCGTAGAGCCGCAGCGAGTCCGCGCCGTAGTCGCGGATGACGTCATCGGGGTTGACGACGTTCTTCAGCGACTTCGACATCTTCGCCGGGAACTCGGTCAAGAGTTCGAGTTCGGAAAGGTCTGCGCCGTCCAGGCCCCAGTTCTTCGGGCCGAACGGCTTGCCGTCCTTCCACGTGACCTGATCCATCGGGATGAGGACGCCGCGCGCGTTCTTGTACGCGAGGCCGAGGATCATGCCCTGGTTGACGAGCTTCTGGAACGGCTCCGACGTCGGGACGAGCCCAAGGTCGAAGAGCACCTTGTGCCAGAAGCGCGAGTAGAGGAGGTGCAGCACCGCATGTTCCGCGCCGCCGACGTAGAGGTCGACCGGCAGCCACTTCTTCAGCAGGCCGGGATCGCAGAACGCCGTGTCGTTCGTCGGGTCGATGTAGCGGAGGTAGTACCAGCAGCTGCCGGCCCACTGCGGCATCGTGTTCGTCTCGCGCACGCCCTTCTTGCCCGTCTTCGGGTCGATGACGTTCACCCAGTCCGTCGCCTTCGCCAGCGGCGGCTCGCCCGTCCCGGTCGGCTTGTAGTCGTCCAGCGCGGGGAGCGTGAGCGGCAAGTCCTCCTCCGGGACGAGCGACTGCGTGCCGTCCTCCCAGTGGATGACCGGGAACGGCTCGCCCCAGTAGCGCTGGCGGGAGAAGAGCCAGTCGCGCAGCTTGTACTGCGTCTTGGCCTGCCCGACGCCCTTCTCGGCGAGCCACTTGACCATCGCCTTGCGCGCGTCGTCGACCGAGAGGCCGGTAAGGAAGCCCGACGAGACCATGACGCCCGTCGCAATGTCGGTAAACGCCGCGTCCGCCGTGTACGGCACGGGATCCACCGAAGCGTTCTTCGCCGCGTCGGAATCCGCCGGGGCGACGACCTGCACGATCGGCAGGTCGAAGACCTTCGCAAAGTCGAAGTCGCGCTCGTCGTGCGCCGGCACGGCCATGATCGCGCCCGTGCCGTAGGAGGCGAGCACGTAGTCGGAAATGAAGATCGGAATCGCCGTGTCGTTCACGGGATTGACGCCCTTCACGCCGTCGAGTCGCACGCCCGTCTTCTCCTTGTTGAGCTCGGTGCGCTCCAAGTCGCTCTTCGACGCGGCCTTCTTCTGGTAGGCCCGCACCGCGTCGGCGTTGCGGATCGTGCCGTCGGCCAGCCACTTCTCGACAAGCTTGTGCTCCGGCGACAGAACCATGTACGTCGCCCCAAACAGCGTATCACAGCGCGTCGTGTAAACGGTGATAACATCCTTGGGCAAGGGCGCGGGGCTGCCAGAAGCCCCGTCCGTTCGGCCGCCAGAGCCCCCGTCCGTTGTAACCCCGAAATTCACCAGCGCCCCCTCGGACTTGCCAATCCAGTTGCGCTGCATCTCCTTGACGCCCTCCGGCCAGTCGAGGCCGTCGAGGCCCTCCAGCAGCTTCTCGGCGTAGGCGGTGATCTTCAGCATCCACTGACGCATCGGCTTGCGGATGACGGGGTGGTTGCCGCGCTCCGACTTGCCGTCGATGACCTCCTCGTTCGCCAGGACCGTGCCGAGCGCCGGGCACCAGTTCACGGGCACTTCGGCGACGTAGGCGAGGCCCTTCTTGTACAGCTGCTCGAAGATCCACTGCGTCCACTTGTAGTACTTCGGGTCGGTCGTGTTGACCTCGCGGTCCCAGTCGTACGAGAAGCCGAGCGCGCGGATCTGCTCGCGGAAGCGGTCGACGTTCTTTTTCGTCGTGACGGCGGGGTGCGTCCCCGTCTCGACTGCGTACTGCTCAGCCGGCAACCCGAAGGCGTCCCACCCCATCGGGTGCAGGACGTTGAAGCCCTTCATGCGCTTGTAGCGGCAGAGGATGTCCGTCGCCGTGTAGCCCTCCGGGTGCCCGACGTGAAGCCCCGCGCCCGACGGGTAGGGGAACATGTCGAGACAGTAGAACTTCTCGCCCTTGCCGTTCGCGTCGGTCTTGAACGTCTTGTGTTCGAGCCAGTACTTCTGCCACTTCTTCTCGATGGCAGAGAAATTGTAGTCACTCATTTCTGCTTCTGATCCTCGGCGTGGTCGGCGATCGCCTTTGCGATGAGCCCAGACACGTCGTTGGTCGCCGCAGCGACGCCGGCTTTTACGGCGTAGTAAATGGCCTTGTGGGAGGAGCTGCCGTGCGTGATGATCACGGCCCCCGGCACGCCGAGAAGCGGCGCGCCGCCGTAGATCTCAGGATCCAGCTGCTCCTTGAGCGAATGGAACGCGCCCTTCAGGAGAAGGGCGCCGAGGAACCGCAACGGCCCTTTGAAGCACTCCTTCTTCAGCCAGTAGCCGATCGCCTTCGCGATCGACTCGGTCGTCTTCAGCACCACGTTCCCGACGAAGCCGTCGCAGACGGCGATGTCGATGTGGCCCTTGTAGAGGTCCTTGCCCTCGATGTTGCCGACGAAGTTGAGATCCTTCACCTCCTTAAGGAGCGGGAAGGTCTGCTTCGTCATTTCGTTGCCCTTGCAGTCCTCCGTGCCGATGGAGATGAGCCCCACGGCCGGGGTGCCGCGCTTCAGGACGGCCTTCGAGTAGGCGTTGCCCATGATCGCGAACTGCACCAGCCATTCGGGGTGGCAGTCCATGTTCGCGCCGGCGTCGAGCAGCATGAGCGGACGCTTCGGGTTGCGGTTCGGCAGCACCGTCGCGATCGCGGGACGCTTCACGCCAGGGATGCGCCCCAGCGTCAGGATCGCGCTCGTCGCGACCGCGCCGGAGTTCCCCGCCGACACGAACGCATCGGCGCGCCCCTCCTTCACGAGCCGCATCGCGACGTTGATCGAGCAGTCGCGCTTCTTGCGGACGGCATCGACCGGCGATTCGTCCATTTCCGCGACGTCGGGCGCGTGGACGATCTCCAGCGTGCCCCTCTCGATCACCTGCTGGGCGGTCGCCTTCAGCTTCGGCGGCAGCTTGTCCAGCTCCGTCTGAATCGGGGCGAGCTGGCCGACGAGCAGGATCTTCACGTCCGGCACGCCCGCCGCCGCCTCGACGGCCCCAATCACGACCTGTTCGGGCGCGTAGTCGCCGCCCATCGCATCCAACGCAACACGTGTCATCCGTCAAGCCTCCTGAAAGATTCGAGAACCTGAAAGAAAAACCCGAAATCCTCCATCGCCCAGCGGCTCCGGAGGATTCTCTCGTTCAGGCGGGCGGGCTTACTTCGCCGCCGCCGCGATGACCTTGCGCCCCTTGTACGTGCCGCACTTCGGGCACGCACGGTGCGAACGGACTGCCGCGCCGCACGCGGGACAGGTTCCGACCTCGGCGAGGATCGGCTTCTCCAAGGAAGCGACACGCTCGCGTTTACGACGCTTGGACACACGGTTCTTAGGACTTGCCATGTCTTTTTTCTCCTTACTTCTGTTTCTGCAAATTGTCGAGTACGTTCCACCGATCGTCCGCAGGAGTCGCCTCCTTTTGTTCGATCCCCGGGCAGGACTCGCGACAGACCGGGTATGTCGGTAAGGTGAGTATTATACTCTCTCTCACGTCAGCCGTCAAATCGACCTCCTGAGTCTGCTCCGTCAGCTCGTAGGACTGCGTGAAATCGTCGACCTTGACCGTGTCGTCAAAGTCCTTCCCGCACCGGGAGCAGACGAGGTCGAAGTCCTGCTCCAGATGGCCGCGCACAAGGAGCTCCGTCCCGAAGACCTGCGCGGTGAGCCGATAGCGGATGCCGCCGAACGGCTTCACGAACGGCTCGTCCAGGTCCACGCAGTCGACTTCGCCGACCAGCTCCTCGCCCGAAGGGTCGAGCCGCGTGACGTCAATGACCAGTTTCGTGTCCATGCCTTTTCTCCTCTTCAATCCTTCTCAGCCGCCGCTGCACGGCCGGGGTCACGAACGCCGCCGTGTCGCCGCCGTAGCTCGCGATCTCGCGCACGGTCGAGGCCGTGACGTACGCGAGGCTCTCGCTCGGCATCATGAACAGCGTCTCGATCTCCGGCGCGAGACGGCGGTTCGTCAGCGCCATCTGGAACTCGTACTCGAAGTCGGAATAGACCCGGACGCCGCGAATGACGACGAACGCCTCCTCGCGGCGGCAGAAGTCGACGAGCAGCCCGTCGAGCACCTTCACCTCGACGTTGCCGAGGCGCGCGCGGCGCACGTCCTCGCGGATCATCGCGAGCCGCTCCTCGGCCCCGAAGAGCGCGCCCTGCTTCTTGCTCGTCGCCGCGACGGCGACGACGAGGCGGTCGTAGAGCTTCGCGGCCCGCTTGATGAGGTCGAAGTGACCGAGCGTCATCGGGTCGAACGTGCCGGGATAGACGGCCTTCGTCACGGCAGCAGTCTCTTCGTCGTGCCCTTCAGGTACGCCTTGCACATCTTGAAGCCCTCGGCGTACGCCGCGCCGCACTGGTAGCCGCGGTACTTCGAGCAGGTGCGAACCATGTCCGCGAAGTCGATGTGGTCGTGCTCGCGCATCCAGTCGAGCTGCGAGTGGTGGCACTCGAGCATCTGGATCTTGAGGTCGATCTCGTCCGAGATGTCGACGAACTCGTCCGGCACGAAATTGACGCCCGCGAGCGTGTCCATGTAGTAGATCGGCACGAGCTTCGCGGCCTTCCGCGTCTTGGACGGCCAGTTCGGGAGCGTCGCCGTGAACGCCGCGTCGAAGACGAGCTTCGAGGTCGCGACGTGGTCGGGCATGTAGTCGTCGGGGTTCTGGGTGATGATGAAGTCCGGCTGGGCGTACTGGATGATCTCCACGACCTTGTTGCGGCTCTCCGCGTTGTCCGCATAGATGTCGAGGTCGTCGAAGACGCCGTCGAGGACTTCGATCCCGGCGAGCCGCCCCGCCGTGCGCGCCTCTTCGGCCCGCATCGGGATGAGCTCCTTCGGCGGAATCACGACGTGGCCGAGCGACCCCGTGCAGAGGTGGGCCGTGACGACGCGGTCGCCGCGCTTGACGCATTTCGCGAGCGTGCCCGCGCAGCAGATTTCGACGTCATCCGGATGGCATCCAATAGCAAGAACGTTCATTTCTTTACCTTCTGAAGCGAGATGTTAGGTTCGTAATGGGCATATTGTAGCATAAACCCCGTCGCTCGACAAGGCGGCGAAGCGGTCGAACGCGCAATCCAGCCCCTCCGCCGCATGCGCATCCGACGACAGGACGAACCTGACGCCGCGCGCGCGCAGGAGCGCGCGGAACGCGGGCGAGGGATAGGCGTCGTCCAGCCAGCCGCGCGAGATGGCCCCCGTGTTGATCTCGACGACCTTTCCGCTCGCCGCAATGGCGTCCGCCGTCATCTCCAGCTCCGCACGGTACCACGCGGCGCTTTCGTCGAAGAACGGACGCTTCGCGTTGAACTTGCGCACGAGGTCGGGGTGCCCGACGATGTCGAGCCGCCCCTGCGCCAGCATCGCGCGCTCCGCCGCAAAGTAGGCGCGCACGAGCGCCGCCGCGTCGCCGCCGAAGTGGTCGCGGATGCCCGCCGCCAGGATATCCGGCGTGTCGTCGACCGCCACGCGCGCGCCCGACGCCGTCGGCACGAAATGGACGGATCCGATCACGTAGTCGTAGGGCGCGAGATCCAGCGGACACGGCCAGTCCGCCTCGATGCCGCAGAGCACGCACAGCCGGCCGCGGTACTTCTCGGCCAGCGCACGGATCGCGGCGACATAGGCCCCCGGATCGCGCAGCATCTCGGAATGGGACGAGAACCCCAGCACGTCAAACCCCTTCTCGACGGCCGCGCGCGCCATCTCCTCAGGCGTGTCCCGTCCGTCGCAGAACGTCGAATGGGTGTGCAGGTTCGCCTTCATGTCAGTCCTCCCGGCGCTTCAGGATGAGGAGCGTCGTCGCGTTCTGCCCGAACGCCGCCTCCGTCGCGACGAGCCGATAGCGCCTCTTCAGCAGGTTCATGTAGGCGAGCTGCTGATCGAACGCGCGCTCGTTGCAGGCCGGCGGCTCGATGGCGAACGTGTAGCCGGAGACCGCCGCGACCGGGCAGTCCGCCGCCGCCAGCAGACGCCGCCAGTCGGCGTCCGACAGGATCGCGAACGGCCCCATCTCCAGGCCGCGCGGCACGGTGCGCCCCGTCTCGATCGCGAGGTAGAGATCCTGCGTGAACAGCGTCGTCCCGCCGGGGTCGAGCGCGTTGATCGTCTCCGCGACCTCCCGCAGCTGGGCGAGTTCCGTCTTCGCCTTCTTCAGCGACCAGAAGCGGTCCTGCCCGTTCGTCGACCACTTCTCCAGAAGCGGCGACCCAAAGGACGTCGCGAAGCAGAGCCCCAGCACCAGCAAGAGCGCGCGCGGCGCGGGACACGTCGTCTGCGACACGAAGTTCACCGCCGCGAAGACGGCGAGCAGCGACAGGATCGGCACCTGGTAGTCCTCATACGGGAACGGCGCGAGCATCTGCACGGCGAAGACCGCAAGGAACGCGGCGAGCAGCAGCCGCGCGCGCCGGAATCCGCCCAGCCCCAAGACGAGGAAGACCGGCAGGTACCAGCGCACGAGCCGGCTCAGGCTCCCGACCGTCCACGTCAGGTCGAAGCCGCCGCGTCCGGCATGGTAGGCCTGCGCCGCGAGCAGCCCCGCCCGCGCCCCCGCGTCTAAGAGGAACGGCCCGTAGACGAGCGCCAGGCCGCCGAAGCCGCCGAGTCCGAACAGGGCGAACGCCGGCCACCGCCGCCGGGCCAGAAGCCCCACGCCGACGACCGGCAGCAGCGCGCCGAGCGAAATGCGCGTCCCAGCCGCGCACGCGAGACAGAGGCCCGCGCCGAACACCGCCGCCGCGTGGGCGCGCGCGAACGTCAGCAGGTAGAAGCCGACGATCACAAACAGGCCCGCGAGCGCATACGTCTTCGGAATCGCGAGGTAGTAGAGATGGTAGAGGTTCGTCGCGAGGAGGAAGAAGACGATCAGCGCGGCTTCATCCCGCCGGTCGTCCGCGACGAACCGCCGCGCGAGCCCCGCCGCGAAGAGGATGCCGACAAGGCCGAGCGCGAGCGTGAAGAGCCGCGCGCCCAAGAGGCCGCCCGCCTTCCAGATGCCCGTGAACGCCGAATAGACGAACGGCAGCACTGGCCCCTGCGTAAAGGCGAAGTCACGATAGGGCATCTGCCCGTCCGCCACGAGGTTCGCCGCGTAGAGATACCAGCCCTCGTCCTGATTCAGCCCCCCCATCCACACGGCGGCGCCGCCGAGGACGGCGCACGCCACGAGGGCCAGCGCCCCATATGGTCGAAGCCCTCTCACGCGCCGACTTCCAGACAGGGGTTGGCGTCAAGCGCCAGCGCGTCGTCCACGTGATTGCGCCGGTAGTAGGCGAGGCCGGCGATCATCGCGCCGTTGTCGCCCGTGTACTTCGGCTTCGCCATCAGGAACGGCACGCCCGCCTCGCCGCAGACGTCCGTCAGCACGGCGCGGACACGCGAGTTGAGCGAGACGCCGCCGCCCAGCACAAGCGCACTGTACCGCGTGCGCCGCAACGCGGCGCGCGTCCGATCCGCCACGGCCTGCACGATCGCCTCCTGATACGAGGCGACGACACGCGAGAGCTCCGGCTCTTCGCGGGCCTCCGGGTGCTGCTGCACGTAGCGGAGCAGCGCCGTCTTGAGGCCCGAAAACGAGACGCACAGCTCCGCCGGCAGCCCGGCGAGCGCCGTCACGCCGTCGCGCGGACGCCCTTTGGGGAAAGGGATGAGGGAACGGGGAACAGGGGACGGGGAATGGGGAACGGGGGACGGGGAACAGGGGACGGGGGAGGTGAGGTAGGCTTGGGAGAGGCGGTCGATCTTGAGGCCGCCCGGATAGCCGAGGCCCAGGAGCTTCGCCGCCTTGTCGAACGCCTCGCCCGCCGCGTCGTCCAGCGTCTCGCCGATGACTTCGTAGCGTCCGTAGGCGGGCATGTCGACCCACATCGTGTTGCCGCCAGAGAGGACGAGCCCCAGCGTCGGGCCGAGGTCGCGCGGATCAGGGTTCGCGGCGGTCGCATCCGTCGGCGCATCCCAGAGAAACGGCGTATGCAGGTGGGCTTCGAGGTGGTTGATGCCCATGAGCGGCACGCCGAGGGCCTTCGCAAGGCCCTTCGCGGCGTTGAGCCCGACGATGAGCGCCGGCGAGAGGCCGGGGCCATACGTGACGGCAACGGCATCGACCGACTGTCCTTTCAGCGCCTCGCCGACGACCTGCGAGATCTTCTCGACGTGCGCGCGCGAGGCGATTTCGGGCACGACGCCGCCGTACGGCTGATGCAGGGGAATCTGCGTGTAGACGACGTTCGAGAGGACTTCGCGCCCGTCCCGCACGACGGCCGCCGCCGTCTCGTCACAGCTCGTCTCTATGCCAAGGATGTTCATTTTGCGTTCAACTTGCGAGGAGAGATTATACCATAAACGCCGCCGGCCTGACGGAGCGCCTCAAGCCCCTGCGCCAGTCGCGCGGCCCCGCCCGCCGAGCTGAGCGAGACGCGCAGAAACGACGCCTTCGCGCCGCGCACGACGGCGAACCGATCCGAATGGAAGACGCGCACGCCCGCGTCGCGGCACGCCCGCTCAATCTCCGGCCCGCGCCCCGACGTGCCCGGCAACGGCACCGTGCGAAAGAGCCGCAGCGGATCGTCCGCGCAGCGGATGCCGAAAACCCGGTCGAAGAGACCGTTCGCCGCGACCGCCTTCGCCGCCTTCGCGGCCAGCACAGTCTCCGCCGCGCCCGAAAGGACGAGCTCGCCGAGGATTTCCGCATCGAGCGGACTCGCCTTGATGGCCGCGTGGTGGAGTCCGGCGAAATAGCGGACGCTCAACGCCGACGGCGCGCACACGTAGGTCGCCCGCAAGCCCGGCGAAATGAGCCGCGTCGTGCCGGACAGGTAGACGGTGCGGTCGGGGATGCGCGCCTGGAGCGGGCGCCGATTCCGGCTGGGCGGCGCAAGCGAGGCATCGTCCTCCAGCGCAATCAGGCCGCGCCGCGCGATGACGTCCGCCAGCTCGTCCTTGCGCCGCTCCGTCAGCGTAATCGTCGTCGGGTTGGCGCAGTTCGGCATGAGGAAGACGCCCTTGACGCCGCGCGCCGCCGCCGCGTCGAGCGCGTCAGGCAGCATTCCCTGCGCATCCCCCGCGACCGGCACGAGGCGCGTCCCCGCGAGCCGGGCGAACGCGAGCAGGTTCGCGTAGGTGAACGCATCGACGGCAATCGCGTCGCCGACGCCGAAGACGGCCAGGAGCGCCGTCGAGATCGCGCCCTGCACGCCGGGGAAGACGGACACGCAGGCCTCCGGCGCGTCCACGCCGCACCGCGCGAGCCACTGCCGCCCGGCCGCGCGATGCCGACGCTTGCCGTCCCGGTCGCCGTAGGTGAAGAGGCGGCCCGACGTCTCGCGCGCAAGCACCGCGCGCGCCGCCGCGACGACCGCCGCCGCCCCGACTTCGGGAAACGCCTGCACGACGCCCAGGTCGACGAGGCCGTCGCCTTCGTCCTCCGCAAGGCCGGGAACGGACGCGACGAACGTGCCTCGTCCCGTGACGCCGTAGACGAGGCCCTTCGCGCGGCAGACCCCGTAGGCGCGCGTGACGGTCGTGAAGTCGATGTCGAGGAAGTCGGCGAGCTCGCGCTGCGGCGGCAGGCGCGTCCCCGGCGGCAGCGCGCCCGACCGCACGTCGCGCTCCAGCGCGGCGGCGAGCGCGAGATACAGGGGGCCTGTCCCCAGCGCGGCGCGCGCGGGTCTCCAGCTCATCGGATAGTTCTCAAACGAATTGACCGGCATCTTCGTCCTCGCACACGCTGTTTCTGCGCGCCCTAACGCGCCTCCCTGACGAAGACCCTGTAGAACCCCTTCTCCGGGCTCTTCGGGGCGCGGAGGGGTTCCGGCAGCGTTCCGTCCGCGCCCGCTTGCACCCAGGTCGCCGCGTCCACCGTGAACGGCAGCGCGAGGTCGGGCGTGTGGCCGAGACCGTACCAGAGGCCCGGACGCACCCCCGTCGGACGCATCGTGACCGCCGGCGTCCCGTCCGGCAGTGTGGCGGCGGTCGTCGCGTCGAGGACGAGGCTTCCGGCGTCCGGCAGCGCGAGGGCGTTGAGCGAGACCGCGACCGTGCCGTTCGCGTAGCGAATCGTGTGAATCGCGTCGCTCACCGAGCGGACGTCTTCCGGGATGTCGCAGCCGTCGATGACGATGGTGTTGTCGTCGAAGCGGCACTGGCTGTACGCGAGCGTGCTGTCCTTGCCCGCCCCGATGGCGCCGCCGAGGGCGACGAAGACCGAATTGACGGATCCCGCGCGGTTCCCCGTGAACGTGCAGCCGACAAATGCGGCGTCGCTGCCGTCCGCATTGTAGACCGCCCCGCCGCGCGCCGCACGGCAGTCGGCGAACGTCGTGTCGATTGCGTCCAGCGTCGCGCGCGCGGCATCGCTGCCGTTGCAGATCGCCCCGCCGAAGCCGACCGGCTGCGCGAAGGACGGCCCGCCCGCGCACGTCCGAAACGTGCAGTTCGAGACCGCCAGCGCGCCGAAGTTCGCCACCGCCCCGCCGTCGTAGCCCGTGACGAAGGTCGCGCCCTCGGCCATCCCGACGCAGTTGACGAAGGTCAGGTTCTTCAGCGTCAGCGACGAGCCGGGGCGGACGACGAACGCGCGATGCCGTCCGTCGCCGTCGATCGTGATGTTCCGGTCGCCGCCGTCCACCACGATGGCCACGCCGTTCGTGGCCCCGTGGACGTCGAGATGCCCCGCCTCGGTCAGGCGAAACGTCGTGTCGCGCAGACGTTCGTCGAAGGTGATCGTGTAGACGCCGCCCGTGCGGTTCACGCTCCAGAGATCCTCCCGCGTGGCGATGCCGCGGATGATCTCGCGCAGCGTCAGCGCCCCGTCGAAATCGTCGCTCGCGTCCTCGATCTTGGTGACGACCGTGCCGTCTTCGGGCCGGTCATGCACGTACCAGTACGAGCCGCACTGGGAATTCCGGCAGCTGAGGCCGAGGTCGCGCGGCGAGATGTCGTTCAGCAGGAGCGCCGTCGCCCGCGCCGCGTCGCCGCGAATCGCCGACTTGGCCCCGCCCCAGGCGGACGCGAGCGCGACGTTCGCCCAGTCCGCGTCACGGTAGACCGCATAGCCGACGTCGCCGTCCGTGTCGGTCGTCCGCAGGTAGTCGTGGACGACGCCGTCCTTCACCGTCTGACGGTAGGCCATGTCCCGTTCGCCGACCTCGAAGAAGGCGCGTTCCGCCTTGCCGAGGCGGACGTTGCGGTCAAGCCGCGCGACGATCTGCGTGTGCGCGACGCCGAACAGCGAGGCGTAGACGTTCAGCGTCGCCACGCGCGCGCCGAACTGCACGTCGGGACACGCCAGCGTACTGCGCCGGTTGCCGACGAAGAAACTGTTGACGAGATCGAGGCGCGTGCGACCGCCGCCCTGCACGTAGAGCCCGCCGCCGCCGTCGAAGTCCGCCTGCGCGTTCTCCTGGCAGTTGGCGATGTTGGCCTCGACCGTGCAGTTGACGAGGGTGACGTGGTCGGACGCGCCGCCGGAGTAGACGCCGCCGCCCGTCTGCCACGCCGCATTCTTGAAGAAGGACGAGTTGACGACGAGCGTCGACGCGCCCGACCGGATCGCGCCCCCGTAGGCCCCGCTGTTGGCCCAGAAGCTGCAGTTGTCGACGACGAGCTTCCGCCCGCCGCAGACCGCGCCGCCGCCCCCGCTCTTCGCGGACGTCGCGTTGCCGTCGAACCGACAGTTCTCGAGGCGCACGAACTCCGTCTCGCCTGCGTGAATCGCGCCGCCGCTCCCGTAGGCCGCGTTGCCGAGGAAGTTGCAGCCGCGGGCCTTCAAGGTCCCGCCGCGCATCCAGAGGGCGCCGCCGTCCTCCGCGCTCGTGCCGCCACGCAGCGTGTACCCTTCCAGCTCGACCGCGTTCCCGGCGCCGACGTCGAGGAGGCGGTCGCCGTTCTTCGCCCCGCTGATGACGATGCCGCAGGTCGCCCAGCCGGGGCCGCGCAGCACGAGCGGATGATCCGTGAAGCGGTTCGCGCCCACGCGGATGACGCCCGCCGTGAGCGCCACCTCGACGGACGACTTCCCGACGAGAAGGCTGTCCGCGAAGACGACCTTGCTCTTCGTCCCGTCCGGCGCCGCCAGGGTCGGCAGCATCATCGCCCACGTGACGGCGGCGCGGAACGTGATGTTGGAGGAATGGGGGTCGAACGGCGCGTCGTCCAGCCGCGTGACGACAAGCGGATCGGGCGGCGGGTCCAGCTTCTCCCAGTTCGCGTAGAGGCGCAGGTTCGCGCCGTCGTGGCGCCAGATCGTGTCCAGCGGATCGCCGGTGTCCGTGTAGACCCGCTGGCCCGTGCCGTTCGCGCCCGTGAAGTAGCCGCGAAAGATGTGCCCGACGCGATCCGGGATCGGCACCTCCGGCATCGTCAGGTAGAGATAGGCCGAGACGGTCGCCGACGCCGCGCCCTGCGATTCGCCCCCGGCGAAGTCGACGAGAATCGTCCGCCTGAGGAACTCGTGCGTCTCGACGAAATCCGGCTCCGGGTTTCCATACGGGACGTCCGCCCGCTCGGAGAGGTAGATCTTTCCGTCGCCGCCGGCCGCGCCGCCCGCGCCGCCGTCGCCGCCCGTGCCGCCGTAGATGAGGTCGCCCTTCGTGTCCTTCCCGCCGCTGCGCGTGCCGTCGCCGTCGTCGCCGTCGTCGCCGTCGTCGCTGTCGTATCCCTTGCCGGACCCGCCACCGGCGCCGCCGTTGCCATCGCCATAGGCCTTGTCGTTTCCGTAGCGCCAGATCAGTGCGCCGCCGCCGCCGCCGCCACCGCCGCCGCCGCCGCCGCCGCCGCCGCCGATCATGGCCGCTGCCGCGCCGCCGCCG
>CAKTZA010000041.1 GCA_934635045.1 uncultured Kiritimatiellota bacterium
CCCCCCCCCCCCCCCCCCCCCCCCTGAAGAAACGGAAAAGGAAAGACGCGCATGAAGCCCATTCGCATCCTGATTG
The DNA here is from genome assembly GCA_934635045.1 of uncultured Kiritimatiellota bacterium. Lineage (GTDB taxonomy): Bacteria > Verrucomicrobiota > Kiritimatiellia > RFP12 > UBA1067 > UBA1067. The sequence goes on from CAKTZA010000041.1 coordinate 77, forward strand.
TCGATGACCACAAGATCGTCCGCACGGGACTCAAGACGCTGCTGGCGTCCGAACGCGACCTGCGGGTCGTCGCGGAGGCGGACGACGGCGCCGCCGCCATCCGGGCCGCGCGCGAACAGGCGCCCGACGTCGTCCTCATCGACCTCATGATGCCGGGCACGGACGGCGAAACCGCGATTGCCCAGCTGCACGCCGAAATGCCCGACGTCCGCACGCTCGTCCTCACGTCCTACGGCAGTTCCGACCTCCTGGCGCGCGCCCTCAAGGCGGGGGCTTCGGGCGCCGTGCTGAAGACAGCCGACGACGAGGTGCTGGTCACGGCGATCCGCGCCGTCGCCGAGGGACGCACCTTCCTCTCGCCGGACGTCCGTCGGCTGCTGAAGCAGGATCCGCCCGTGCCGCCCTTCACGCCGCGCCAGGCCGAAGTCCTGGCGTCGCTGTCGCGCGGACTCACCAACGCGGACATCGCCTGCCAGCTCGGCATCTGCGAAGCGCGCGTGGAGGAGCACGTCAAGGCGATTCTGACGAAGATCGGCGCGGCGAACCGCACCGAGGCCGTCGCCCTCGCCCTTCAGAAGCATTTGCTGAAGCTTTAGCCTGTCGCCGCATGTCTCAAGACAAGCGGGGCGCGGCCATCGCCGCGCCCCGCTTGCGTCGTCTCGTTTCGCGCCTTACGCGAACCGGTAGACGGCGAGCTTCTTGTAGTGCGTGTGGAGAAGCTTCTCCGCCTTTTCGCTGCCGGGCTCGCCGAGGTAGTCCTTGTAGAGGGCCTGGACCTCGGGGTTCAGGTGCGACATCCGCAGCGTCGACTTCTCGTCGTCCGCATAGAGGCCGGCCGTCCGCTTCGCGCGGATCTCGTCGTTCGCGAGGCAGGGCTGGCCGCCGCCGCCGATGCAGCCGCCGCGGCACGCCATGACCTCGATGAAGTCGTAGCGCGGCTTCCGGCCGGCCTTGAGGTCGTCGCGCACCTGATCCAGCACCTTCTCGACGTTGCCCATCTGGTGCGCGACCGCGATGTTCACCTTCGTGCCCTTGACGTCAATCGTCGCCGTCTTGATGCCGTCCATGCCGCGCACGTCGCGGAACTCGATCGCCGGGGGCTGCGCCTCCTTGGTGATCAGGCAGTAGGCCGTGCGGAGCGCCGCCTCCATGACGCCGCCCGTCACGCCGAAGATCGTGCCCGCGCCCGTGTAGGCGCCGAGCAGGTCGTCGGCCTTCTCCTCCGGTAGGGCGTCGAAGTCGATGCCGGCCGCCTTGATCATGCGGGCGAGCTCGCGCGTCGTCAGCACGACGTCCGTGTCCTGCTGGCCGGTCGCGCTCATGTGCTCGTCGCGCGAGATCTCGTACTTCTTCGCCGTGCAGGGCATGATCGAGGTCACGTGCACCTTCTTCGGCTCGACGCCGTTCTTCTCCGCCCAGTAGCTCTTCGCGAGCGCGGAGAGCATCTGCTGCGGCGACTTCGCGGTCGAGAAGTTCTCCGTGAAGTCCGGCGCGTACTTCTCCATCCAGTCCGTCCAGGCCGGGCAGCAGCTCGTGATGAGCGGCAGCTTCCCGCCCGTCGTGAAGCGCTTGACGAACTCCGTGCCCTCCTCCATGATCGTGACATCGGCGGAGAAGTTCGTGTCGAACACCTTGTCGAAGCCGAGACGGCGCAGGGCCGCGTAGATCTTGCCCGTCGTGAGCGCGCCCGGCTCCTTGCCGAACGCCTCGCCAAGCGCGACGCGCACGGCCGGGGCGATCTGCACGAGGCAGGTCTTCTCCGGGTCCTGCAGGGCCGCCCAGACCTTCTTCGTCTCGTCCTTCTCGTAGATCGCGCCGACCGGGCAGTGCGCGGAGCACTGGCCGCACTTGATGCAGGGCGAGTCCATGAGCGACACGCCCGCCGCCGGGGCCATCACCGTCTTCTCGCCGCGCCCGATGAACTCCAGCGCCCAGACGTTCTGCATCTCCTGGCAGACTTCCGCGCAGCGGCCGCACTTGATGCACTTGTCGGGGTTGAGGACGAGCGAGGGCGTCGAGGTGTCGTTGTCGTGGTGGACGACCTCCTTCGGGAACGGGATGTCGCGGATGCCGAAGTCGGCCGCGATCGCCTGAAGCTCGCAGACGCCCGAACGCGGGCACTGGAGGCAGTCCGACGGGTGGTTCGCGAGGATGAGCTCCAGCACCGTGCGGCGCACCTGCACGATATCCGGGTCGTGCGTGATGATCTTCATGCCCGGCATCGCCTCCGTGCAGCACGCGCGCAGGAGCTTCGGGCTCGGGACGAACTTGCCCGGCTCCGTGCGGCTCGGCACGAGCTGGCGCACGACGCAGATGCCGCAGCTCGCGCCCGGCTTGAGGTCCGGGTGGTAGCAGAGCGTCGGGATCTTGACGTTCGCGGCCTTCGCCGCGACGAGGAGGTTCGAGCCCTTCGGGACGCTCACGGCGACCCCGTTGACTTCGAGCGAAATCGTTTCAGTAGCCATATCGAAAATTTTCCTTTCCTTGGTAGGGGTACGGGGGCGACCGAGCCCCCGTCCGTTGTCGTCACCCATGCGAGATCGCGCCGAACTTGCACGTCGCCTCGCAGGCGCCGCACTTGATGCACTTCGCCGCGTCGATGACGTGCGGCGTGCGCACCGCGCCCGCGATCGCGCCGGCGGGGCACTTGCGGGCGCACATCGTGCAGCCCTTGCACTTCGCCGCGTCGATCGTGTAGCGGATGAGCTTCGAGCACTTGCCCGAACGGCACTTCTTGTCGTGGATGTGCTCCATGTACTCGTCCATGAAGTACTGGAGCGTCGAGCGCACGGGGTTCGAGGCCGTCTGGCCGAGGCCGCAGAGCGACGCCTTGTTCATCGCGTCGCAGATCGCGCGCATGTCGGCGATGTCCTGCTCGGTGCCGCGCCCCTCGCTGATCTTGTTGAGGTAGTTCAGGAGCTTGCGCCCGCCGATCCGGCACGGCGCGCACTTGCCGCAGCTCTCGTCGACCGTGAAGTCGAGGTAGAACTTCGCGATGTCGACGACGCAGTCCGTCTCGTCCATGACGATGAGGCCGCCGGAGCCCATGATCGAGCCGATCTTCGCGAGCGACTCGTAGTCGATCGGCGTGTCGAGGAACTGCGGCGGGATGATGCCGCCGGAGGGGCCGCCCGTCTGCGCCGCCTTGAACTGGTGGCCGCCGCGGATGCCGCCGCCGATGTCGAAGATGATCTCGCGCAGGGTCGTCCCCATCGGCACCTCGATGAGGCCGGAGTTGTTGACCTTGCCCGTGAGCGCGAAGACCTTCGTGCCCTTCGTCGTCGCCGTGCCGATCTTGCTGAACCAGTCCGCGCCCTTGTTGATGATGACGGGGATGTTCGCGAGCGTCTCGACGTTGTTGATGACGGTCGGCCGCCCCCAGAGGCCCTTCACGGCCGGGAACGGCGGACGGGGACGCGGCATGCCGCGATTGCCCTCGATGGACTGCAGGAGCGCCGTCTCCTCGCCGCAGACGAACGCGCCCGCGCCGAAGCGGAGCTCGATCTCGAAGTCGAAGCCCGAACCGAGGATGTCCCTGCCGAGGAGGCCGAGCTCGGTCGCCTGCCTGATCGCGACCTGCAGGCGGTGGATCGCGAGCGGGTATTCCGCGCGGATGTAGATGAAGCCCTTCGTCGCGCCGATCGCGTAGCCGGCGATGATCATCGCCTCCAGCACGCTGTGGGGGTCGCCCTCCAGCGTCGAGCGGTCCATGTACGCGCCGGGGTCGCCCTCGTCGGCGTTGCAGACCATGTACTTCTGGCCCTTCGGCTGCTGCTGGGCGAACTTCCACTTCAGTCCCGTCGGGAAGCCCGCGCCGCCGCGGCCGCGCAGGCCGGACTTCAGCATCTCCTCGACGACCTGCTCCGGCGTCATCTCGAAGAGGACCTTCTCGATCGCCTTGTAGCCGTCGCGCGCGATGTAGTCCTCGATCTTCTCCGGGTCGATCACGCCGCAGTTGCGGAGGACGATGCGGTACTGCTTCTGGTAGAACGGGATGTTCGCCTCGGCGACGACGTCCGTCGCCTGCTCGGGATCGTAGCAGAGGCGCTGCACGACGCGGCCCTTGACGAGGTGCTCGGCGACGATCTCCTGCACGTCGTCCTTCTTCACCTGCACGTAGAACGTGCCCTGCGGCAGGATCTTCACGATCGGCCCCTGCTCGCAGAAGCCGAGGCAGCCGGTCTTCACGACCTGGACGGAATCCTTGAGGCCCGCGCGCTCCAGGCAGGAGGCGAATTCGGCGACGAGGCCGTCCGCGCCGCCCGAGCAGCACGCCGTGCCGCCGCAGATGAGAACATACGATTGATAAGCCATGACCTTACTTCTCCTTCACGATGTCAACCGACGGCTTTTCGAGGATCTTCGCCGAAACGATCTCCTTGCCGATGACGTGCTTCTCGACGATCTCCTTCGCGGTCGCCGCGTCGACGTGCCCGTAGATCACCGTCGGCATGCCCGCGACGACGACCTCGACGGTCGGCTCGGCGTGGCAGAGGCCCATGCAGCCCGTCTGGCGGACGAGAACGCTCGTCAGGCCCTTTTCCGTGAGCGTGTCGATGAGCGTGGTGAACACCTCCTTCGCGCCGGCGGCGATGCCGCACGTGCCCATGCCGACGATGACCTGCGCGTCCTTGTTCGAGTTGTCGCGCATCTCCATCGCCTTCTGCCTCTCGCCGCGCATCTTGCGCAGGTCGTCCAAAGTCAACTTTGCCATTTTCTTTTCTCCTTCGTTAAACCGTTCGTTGTCCGCGAATCTTCACGAATCTTCACGAATTGCCGTTCAGTGAAGAATTCGGGTCGCATTCGTGGCTCACTCACCCCAAGGTGCGATATTTTTCGATGATGCCCGCGACGTCCTTCGTCTCGAGCTTGCCGTGCACGTCGCCGTTGACGACGGCGACCGGCGCGAGGCCGCAGCAGCCGAGGCAGCGCACCGCCTCGATCGAGAACAGCCCGTCGGACGTCGTCGCGTTGACGCCGACGCCGAGCTGGCGCTCGAACTCCTTGATGAGGTCGTCGCCGCCGCGCAGGTAGCAGGCCGTGCCGAGGCAGACCTGGATGATGTACTTGCCGGCCTTCTGAAGCTTGAAGAAGTTGTAGAAGGTCACGACGCCGTAGATCTTCGCGAGCGGCACGTCCAGAAGCTCGCTCGTCTCGATCGCGATTGCGCGCGGGATGTAGCCGTAGGTCTGCTGGACCTTGTGCAGGACCATGATCAGGTTCCCCGGCTTGTCCTTCCATTCCTCGATGAACGCCCTCAGTTCGGGCGTCATCTTTTCGGTCTCGTTGCTCACGTAAGTTCTCCTTGGTTGTGATGAATGGGCGTAGTATACCACGCCGCCCGCAAGTTAGGCAAGGGAAACTCGCGCCCGCCCCCCGCTCCACCGCTCCGTGGCGCCGATCCTCTGTCTAAAGAGGCTCATATCCGGCAACCTGTCCTTCCGCCTGTCACCACAGCGGCACCACGCCCGTCACGTGCAAGATCGCCAAGGTGAGCAAAGCCAAAATGAACCGTATTGAGAGTCTCACTCTGTCAAGCTTGTTCATTGGGCGACTCCCAAGCACAGGAACTGGCGAAAAGACGTTGACTGTCTGATGCACGACATCAACTTCTTTCGGTCGAGGCATTCATCTAAATCGTAGCCACTTGGGCATTTCCGGAAATTCTTAACTGCGGAAGACAAGACGCTCCAAGCCTTGCGTTTGAATTCTTTATTCAAAATCTCTTCATTACAGACGAAGTATTCCGATGTTCGCAAAGTTCGCCAGATCCGAACCATGTCCGTGAACTCGTCATTCCCCAGCCACTCCCTGAAATAGGCGTAGCACGCCGTCTCGACCATCCAGAACAGGGGCCAGTCCGCTTCGTCGGAGCTATTCATCGGCGAGAAGGAATAGAACATGGCAACTCCCGTTTACGACCCGCCTGACATCGTTTTCCTCACACGGAGGGACGGAGTCACGGAGTTCTGCCAAGCCGGACCCCCACTCCGTGGCTCCGCCCCTCCGTGTGAAAAGATCACCATCTCCGCGAGGCGGCCGCAGGCGTCGTACTTCTTCATAACTCACCTCTCTTTGCGTCCCTGTCTATTTCCAGCCGTTGCTCGATGATGCGAAGCCGTTCACCCAACACCCTGTTCTGTCGTTGAAGGCTTCGGACAGACGCACGATCGCTCCCTATAATGAACTCTCCCCAAGATATTTTTGTCTCATACAGGGAGTGGGCAAAAGACAACGCCATGCCAAGAATCACGATTTTCAATACGTTGATCTGCCGAGAAAGCCTCCGTTCGGATTCGCTGATCAACCGCTGAATCTCAGAATCTGTCATGCCAAGTCCTCCTTTCTCTCTGCATCGCCGCATTTTCTGCGGCATTTGGCCAAGAATCTCCGCCTTTCGTCAACCTGCCGCACCAACGCACAGGCCGTTTTCAGCGCCCTCTTAGACATTATCATCAGGGCCTGCCTGTCCGCAGACGAAGAATCGAGGACGGAAACGCCATCTAGCTTCGGCGCGTCAAATCCAACCAATGAACAAACGCCGTCATAGACCGTAGTTCCCTCAAAATCAAACTCGTCAGAGAAGTAATTCATCTCTTCCCTGACTCGCCCGGCCTCATCAGCACACGCCTTCGCCTGTGCCTGTGTGGCGTTGCACAACAACTCAAATACCGTCACGACTCCTCTGTGAGGCGCCTTCAGGGAGCGGAATCGATACTGCGATCTCACAATCACATGGCCAAAGACTTGTCCCGTCCCCGTTGTCGGCGTCGGCAGGAATCGTTCTCCTTCGTCTTCGTCCTGACAAAACAAGAAAACGACGGGAACCTCCAGCAAAGTGATGCCCAGCGTCGGAGATTCCCGAAGACTTGCAAAGTCATCTGGATAAATCACGTCGAAATCCACCACACGCCCCTTCTGATCATGAACGCTTTCCAGCAGACCATCAAGCGTCCCTTTCCGAAAGGAATATTCCAAACCCTCGTCCCGTCTGCGGACGACGAACAACATGACATTAGGGATTCTCGTTTCACCGCTATCCATCACAGGTTTCACAAAACGCATAATAGCCTCCTCATCACCTATCCCGCCACCACCCTATTAGTTTGTCTTCTCACACGGAGACACGGAGGCTTGCCAAGCCCCCATCCCGCTCCGTGCCTCCGTGGCTCCGTGTGAGGCAAGCCCCACCAGTGCCGTGACAGCGTGACTGGGGTCGCAGAAGCCAATCTGTCCGATGCGGTTCATGTCTTATTGACGGGCACTCTCCTGCCCCTTGCGTCCATTCTGTTCTCCGAACACGACCTTGTAATGTGTCTTGGCCTCTGCATCCGTCATGATCAGGCGCTCTAGTCGCCGACACGTCTCGCCGCCGACCATGTACATCCGCAGATTCATCTGGGCGCTGTAGTCGAGCATGTCGACATAAACGCACGCCAAGAACACGCCGTTCCTGTAAAACTTGACGGCGCAAAACCGCATCTCCACGCTTTCATTCGTCAGGCGAAAGGGAATCAGGACAACGTCAAGCTCCGATAGCGACGTGACACCCAGCGTCTTCCATCCGGATCTCCTGCGGTTTGCGGGCTGAAGCTTCCACGGACTTGACCTGATGTAAGCGAGAGCCTCTTCTGTCGACATCCCTCTTAAGCGCAATTCCCGATTCCCGGCCACATGGGCCGCAGCCACTGCCGGTGACATGTAAGACTCCTCACCTGACAGGTTGCCACCTGTCATCTGCATCATCTGCTCCTGGGCAAAGGCGTTCGCCAGCGAAAGCGCCAAGGCTTCAGAAGCCCCCGCCGTCGTGCTCCCAAACGAACGCGAAGAGATCGACTTGAACGTCGGACTAAACGTCATGGCAGAGGCAAACGCCAATGCCGCAGCAAACAGGCAACTAATGTCCATGTGGGCCTCCTGGAGAATCGTAGTTACGATTGCAGGCATCGCAATTCAGAGCAGCTGCTACGAGCCTTTCTCGTATTTCTGCCGCCTTTTGCAACGCAATAGATTGATCATCACAAATTGTTTTCAATTCTGCAATCAAAGATAAATACACCTCATAATATTGCCGAAAACACTTTACATGGTCCATCTCATCGCGGTATAGATCGACCGTAGCCATAAACTTATAATACACGTCAACATACATATCCTCAGGACTAACCTCAATGCCTATTTTATTGCATCCACAAGAAACAAATCCGATCCCAGAAAAATCTGGGACGTTTCTTGCAACTGCCATAGCAAGATCCTGATAGTTCGGCCACCCCAATCCCGGATGCTCTCCAACCCGATGCTGATTAACAATAAAAGCAGCCCACAACAGATCGAATCCATCAAGAAGGTTGTTCTCACCACACGCATACAAATTTAACGACGGATCAGATATCACAGGGTCTCTTTGCAACCACCGCCCCATCATTGGATCGTAATGGCGGTAGTTGTAGTAGTCCAGTCCCAGCTCCGTGTCCTCGTACTCGCTGGAGAAGCGCCAGGGGTTCGCCTCCGCGCAGTCGCCCTTCTGCGCAATGACCGCGCCGAACGCCGCGTAGTCGTAGTGGGCAACGACCTCGACAGTCGCGTTCGTGCCGGAGGCCGCCGCCACGGCCTCGCTCACGTTCTTGTTCCCGTCATGCGTGTAGAGGCGCGGCGAGGTCTTGGCCACGGATGGGCACGGATTCTCACGGATTCCCGTTCGTGTCGATTCGTGAAGATTCGTGGCCAACCCGCTCCGTTCGCTCGGGGGATATGTGGCTTCGTGTGAGCCTCCCATCCCCACTGGCGTGACGATGCGGTCGAGGCCTCTGGAACCATTCTGTTCGATGCGGTTCATGTCTTATTGACGGGCACTCTCCTGCCCCTTGCGTCCATTCTGCACTCCGAACACAGCCTTATGTGAATTAAACGGCTCCGCTCAAGTGCCGCACGAGCGACAAGGAACAGCAGCACCCCAACGAGAAGGATGATGCCACCTAAAACAAGCTCGACGCCCAATGCCATCAGAGACACGGGCTGCGACTTGGGAATGAACGCATCGACACAAATCAGAATGCCGAGAACTGCAACCGCAGACCCCAGTGGGATGCCGATTATCCCGAATGCCAATAAATAAATTTCTTTAACCATCACACCCCCTGCCTGACATCGTTTTCTCACACGGAGACACGGAGTCTTGCCAAGCCCCCATCCTGCTCCGTGCCTCCGACTCTCCGCGTGAGAAGATTTCCATCGCCGCGAGGCGGCCGTAGACGTCGTAATTCCTCATAACTCGCCTCTCTTTGCGTCCCTGCCCATTTCCAGCCGCTGCTCAATGACGCGAAGCCGTTCGTCTAACACCCTGTTCTGACGTTGAAGGCTCCGAACAGACGCGCGAACGCGTTCTATCTCTGACCATTTTTCGATCTGCATGCAACAATACAGGTAAAAGAGAAGCAAGAGCAGAAGCGGAACAGGCAAGGCGGCGCACATCATTATCCGCCATGTCCGCCGACGCCGCACCTCGGCTTCAACATCAGTAATTCTCGCCATACTCATAGGTCTTTCCATTGATGTTCCACCGAATCGTCACATGATGATCGGAATAGTCTATCAGAATGTCATCTGCATCATCGCACACGTCTTCTCCCAATGACCTCAGAACGCCACATTGCCCACGGCCGACAGGCAGCAGCCTCCGCCCCCACCTATCCCTGTAAATCTCAAGTTCCCGAACGTTTCCAGATGTGATTATCCGAAGAACATCCGCAGTCGTCCGCTCATATGCACTGTCAGCCGCAGATTCTCGACGGGAGCCGTCGATAGGCCCGCATCCGCAAACGAGCCACAACATGGCAAGTCTCAAAATTTGGAACCACATCACAATGGATATACCCCTCCTTCGTTTCGCCCATTTAAATCATATGAACGACTCATTCGTTCTGCCATGTCCTTAAGGGCACTCAATTGTGCCTCCAGACGTTCCTTTTCTTTAGGACAGAAACACATGCCGAAATACGAACCATCAAGACCATTCAAGGTGTGTATAAAAGCAAACAAGGCGTCATAACTGCGATAGTGATCCATTTCATGAGAATACGTCGCATTCCTTTCATCCGAATCTGACCTATCTGTTCCCCATTTGCGATCATAGCGACGATAACGTCTCTTCCACTTCTCATTTCCATCATTTAACATAACGATTTTACGATATGCAGAACCTGAAATACTCATGAATCCTGCACTTGAACACTCAATCTGAATACTAACCTGATGAACCGTCTTACCCCGAATTCCCCTTTTCATGGAAACAGTAATTTGTCCAGGGTCTTCTTGAATAGAAACTTGAAGTCCAACAATGTCCACTGCAACAATAGGGTTATTAAAACAAAACAAATATAATAAGAGTTCGTCAATAATATCAAAGCTCAACCACCGCCCCATCATTGGATCGTAATGGCGGTAATTGTAGTAGTCCAGTCCCAGATCCACATCTTCATATTCGCTGGAGAAGCGCCAGGGGTTCGTCTCCGCGTAGTCGCCCTTCTGCGCAATGACCGCGCCGAACGCCGCGTAGTCATAATGGGCAACGACCTCGACAGTCGCGTTCGTGCCGGAGGCCGCCGCCACGGCCTCGCTCACGTTCTTGTTCCCGTCATGCGCGTAGAGGCGCGGAGAGGTCTTGGCCACGGATTGACACGGATTCTCACGGATTTCCGTTCGTGTCGATTCGTGAAGATTCGTGGCCAGCCCGCTCCGTGCCTCCGTGGCTTCGTGTGAGAAGATCTTCATCGTCGCGAGGCGGCCGCAGATGTCGTAATTCCTCATCGCACACCTCTCTTTGCATCCCTGTCCATTTCCAGCCGCTGTTCAATGAGGCGAAGCCGTTCACCTATCACCTTGTTCTGGCGTTGAAGGCTTCGGACAGATGCGCGAACGCTCTCTATCTCTGACCATTTTTCGATCTGCATGCAACAATACAGGTAAAAGAGAAGCAGGAGCAAAAGCGGAACAGGCATGGCGGCGCATATCATTACCCGCCATGTCAGCCGACGCCGCACTTCGGCTTCGACAGGCGAACACTTTCCCCACTTCAGGAATAATCTTTTAGTCCATTCCATTAGCATGACGATTCTCCTCTAATTCAATGCTCGTATTGCGAACAAGAGCAATTATTCTGTTTCGCTTTATTCGCGCCTTCCATGATTTCTGCTGCAGCCTTGGCATTCAAAACAAGTCCTATCATGCCATCCGCAGAAAACGCAGCTGCCACACTGGGGTTGAGATGAATTGACAAGATTGCCACGATCAGATCAATTACTCGCGCGACCGCAGCCGAAGCTGCATAATCTGCTATATACTTCAATGCCATTTTATCTACTTCCACCAAGCAAGCTTTCTCAGCTGCCTCACCATTGCATGCGCATTCCCGTGGAGAAACAAATGGATAGTCAATCGGCGAACTTCCTGGAATATGCCCCAAAAAGTTGTTGATCATCGAAAGGATCGTCGACCAAAAAGGCATATAATCAGCTAAACTACAGCCTCCTACATCAACCAATAGGCATGGTGAATTCTTACAGAATCCATATAGATTTGCTCCGCCAGCCTCTTCCATCGGATCTCTCTGCGACCATCTTCCCGTCACAGGCTCGTAGTGGCGGTAGTTGTAGTAGACCAGTCCAAGATCCGTGTCCTCGTACTCGCTGGAGAACCGCCAGGGGTTCGCCTCGGCGCAGTCGCCCTTCTGCGCAATGACCGCGCCGAACGCCGCGTAGTCGTAGTGGGCTTCGACAGGCGAATGCCCGTCTCGCCTAAACAATCTCTTGCTCCCTCCTTTTTTCATTTCGACAAACGTGCCTTTTTATCGTCTTTCATTTCGGGTTCGTCATCTCTCTCGTGCATTCAGGAATCGGCATGTTTTCCTTCTGCGTTTCAGAAACCTTAAAGCCCCAAGTTCCTGACGAGCGCTCGCTTGCGCGTCACGAAGACTTTCCTGACGACCTCGACTACACTTTCTCCTTGTGCCACGACAAGCCTGTCTGGCGTCAGGCAAAGAACCTTCCAGCCGTTCGTCTCGTAGGCACGAGCCATGTCTCGCGTTTCTGCCGAGCCCTCGAATACGCACTCGACCTCTCCGAGATCGAGGTCATGCGTTCCGCGTTCATAGGCAAGCCCCAGACGGAACAAAGGCCCAAACTCGGGCTCTGTTTCCGCACGATCCCTGCCATACGGCACGACATCGCAACCGCACAGTGCAACAGCAATCAACCACAACGCAAAACAACTTTTCATGCTATCAAAACCAATCATCCGCGTTTATTGACGGGGCCTGACAACGATACTGCTCACAACACTCTTTGCAACTTTTTGATGGCGGACATGAAATGCCCGAAAAGTTTGCATTCATGTCACCTATCGAGTCGATTAACTGTTCTGCCATGATACGTGCTATATCATCCGAGAATCCACCGCCCTCTTCGATGTATTTTTTCATCAAGTCAAAAGCCTCTCTAAGAAAAGCCGCTATCGTTGCAGTTGAAGCACTTACACGAGCTGCCCTGCACATCCCCATGCAATGAAACCATTTGTCAGCATTTTTCGTATTTGCTTCTCGCATCTTCATATATGCATCAAGTAGCAACGCTATGGCGACAGCTTCCCCTCCTACAACATCTAACCTGCCTAACAAATCGCACGAATCCATTCGATTCCCAATAAACAAATAAAGGCCCGGTCCTCCATCCTCTCCTATCGAATCTCTCGCCATCCATCTTCCCGTCACGGGCTCGTAGTGCCTGTAGTTGTAGTAGACCAGTCCGAGGTCCGCGTCCTCGTACTCGCTGGAGAACCGCCAGGGGTTCGCCTCGGCGCAGTCGCCCTTCTGCGCGACGACCGCGCCGAACGCCGCGTAGTCGTAGTGGGCCAGAAGTTCCGCGTCCGAATCTTCGCCGGAGGCCGCCGCCACGACTTCGCTCACGTTCTTGTTTCCGTCATGCGCGTAGAAGCGCGGCGGCGCATGCGCGTCGAACCACGCGAGCGGGCGCGTCGCGACGGGCTCCGTCGGGTCCCAGACGAAGGCCTGCCGCACGACCGCGTTGGAGACCGTTCGCTCGTTCGCGACCTGCAGGTAGCCGTCGTAGAAGAACCGCTGGCCGTCCTTCGTCCGCCGCCGGCCCATGTGGTCGTAGGACATCGTGACGGTCTTCCCGTCGCCTTCGCGCATCCACCTGACCGGGCGGTTCTCGCCGTTGTATTCGACGCGCCAGCGGCCCGTCCGCGTCGTGACGCGCGTCTGGTTGCCGTCCGCGTCGTACGCGAACGCCTCCGGCGACTGCGCGACGTAGACCTGTCCCGTCACGGACGAGACGAGGTCGTCGGCGTCGTTGCCGTCGGCATCCGCCTGCGCCAACGCCGCGTACGTCTCAAGGCGCGCGAAGCCGCCCGACGCGGAGTTGTCGAAGACGTCGCCGCCGAAGAAGTACGCGCCGAGGCGGTACGCCGGGCGCCCGTTCACCGTGACCGCCGCGTCCGGGTCGGCCTCGCCGCGAACCGCCGCGAAGCCCGGCGTCGTGCGCGAGACGTACTGGTTCAGGGCGTTGGCGACATACGTCGAGACCTGCGCCTCGCCCGTCTCGTCGTACGTCGCCGACGAGGTGCGGTTGCCGATCGGGTCGTAGGCGAAGTCCTCCGAGAAGCCCTGCACGGGCTGGCCACCCTTCGTGCGGCGCGCCCCCGTCACCTCGCCGCGCACGTTGTAGGCGTAGCGGTCGACCGCGCCGGAGAGGTCGCCAAACGCCGCGCCGCTTCGCGCGATCGCCACGCGGCGGCCCACCGCGTCATACGTGTAGTCGAACTGGGAGATCACGCCGGACGGCATCGCGTTCCGAACCTGGGCGAGCCGGTTCTCCGCGTCGTAGGCCCACGAGGCGACAAGCCCGTTCGGATAGGCGAGCGACGCCTTGAGGGAGGTGCCGGCATGATACGTCCAGGCGAACTGTCCGAGCGACGGTGGGCTCGCACGGAGCCACGGAGTCACGGAGATCTGCCAAGCCGGAACCCCACTCCGTGCCTCTGATTCTCCGTGTGAGAATATCTCCATCGTCGCGAGGCGGCCGCAGTCGTCGTACGCGAGGGCCGTCCGGCGTTCGCCGTCGGCCGCGTAGCCCGCCGGGCGCCCGAGGGCGTCATAGAAGCGCGCAATCTCGAAGCCGTCCTGCCACTCGTTCGTGCAGCTGCCGTACACGTCATAGGCGTAGAGGTTCGTGACGACGCCCACCGTCGTCGCGGCGGTCAGGTTGCCGACGCGGTCGTAGGTCATCGTGATCGCCGGCGTGCCGTCGGAGTAGACGGTGGACGTCAGGTTGCCCGCCTCGTCATAGGCGTAGTCCGTCACGATGCCGCGCGCCCATGTGCGCCGCACGAGCCGGCCGTCAGGCGTGTACGCATACGACGGGCCGCGCCCGTCCGCGTAGACCTTGTTCGTGACGAGGCCCGAAGCCTCGTCATAGAGCCAGCGGGTCGTGTCGCCCTGCGCCGTGTCGCGGTAGGTCGTCATCGAGACCCTGCCGCCATAGGCGTCGTAGGCGTAGTCGACGGGATACGCCGCGCCGCGCACGGAGACGACGCGCCCCTCCGCATCGTAGGCGGTCGTCACCGTGTTCGTGAGCGGATCGGTGACGGACGTCCGCCGTCCAAGCGCGTCATAGCCGTAGGCCGTCGCCGCCCCCAGCGCATCGACCGTCTTCGTGACGCGCCCCTGCGCGTCGTAGACGGTCTCGGTCCGGCCGCCGCGTCCGTCGACCTGCGCGACCTGTCGGCCAAGCGCGTCATACTCGTACGTCGCCGTCACGCCCGTCTCGGAGCGCGCGGAAACCACGAGGCCGCCGCGCGAGACCGTGACGGCGGCAAGCGACGAGCCGGGCGTCTCCGTCGTCCGCGTCACCGTGTGCGCCGCGCGGTCGAGGCGGGTACGCGCGACGGTCGCGTGTCCGCGCGCGTCGAGGGTCTGCGTCTCGGCGACGAGGACGCCGCCCGACCCGTCCGCCGAGCCAAGGCCGGTGAGGCGTGTGCGCGTCGCCGAGACGCGCGACAGTGCGGACGAGCCGTCGGCGCGCGCCTGCCAGGCCGAGGTCTCGCGCCACCAGTCACCGTCCACCAGGACGTACCGCACGTCGTTCGAGGCGATGCCGTCGGGACCGTTCCAGTCGAGCTGGCCGTTTCGGTCACGGTCTTCGACGGTCAGCGTCCGCTGTCCGAACGAATCATAGCGAAAGAGCGTCGCGCCGAGCAGCGAGCCGTCCGCGTACCGCCGCGTGGCGACGAGACGGCCGGCGATGTCGTATTCGTTGCTCGTGACGAGCCGCGCGCCCCGAAAGCCGGGACGCTCCTCGGCGACCGTGCGACCGAGCGCGTCCGACCAGGTGCGCGTCCAACGCGGCGACGCCGCACCCTCCGGGCCTTCGGAGGTCTTCGTCCAGAAGGGGCCGTCGGCGTGTGCCGTCTTCACGACGCCGTTGAGGCGCGTCTCCTGCGTGCGCCCGTCGGCACAGGCGACCGTCGCGTTCGTGACCGCGCAGTCCGTGCCGAACGCCCGGATCTCCGTCCGCGTCTCAAGGCCCGCCGCCGCATCGGTCGCGTAAAGATACCTTGTCACGGCGCCGTCCGCCGCAACGCTCTGCGTCCGACGACCGAATGCGTCGTATTCAGATGTCGTCACCTGCACGAGGCCACCCGCCGTCACCGTCCGCGAGAGGACGCGGTCTTCGAAATCGTATGCGGTCGCGGTCACCGTGTCCGGACGGACGCCGCCGCCGGCGCGCGTCTCGGCGATGACGCGGCCAAGCACATCATAGGCATACGTCGTCGTCAGCCCCTCGGCATCGATCGCCGACGCGAGGCGGCGGCCGACATACGTCTTCTCCGTGCGCGTCCCGTCGGACGAGACGACGCGCGTCTCCTGTCCGAGGCCGTCTCGCGTCGTCGCCGTCCAGGACACGCGCGCGAAGTCGTCGAGGCCAGACCCCGTGCTGACGTGCTGCTCGCGCAGAAGGATCTGCCGCGACGCGCGCACTTCGACCGTGACCTCGCGAGTCGTCCGCCCCGGCAGCGGCGCAAAGACGACGGCACCATCGTTCGTGCGGATGGCGTCCGCCGGGTAGCGCGTGGCGACCGTGCGGAAGAAGAGCCCACCGGATCTCGGCTCGAAGACGCCCGCCGCGCCGTCGGCTCCGGGCGTGTAGTCGCCGGAACCATAGGAATACCGGTCGACCGTGCCGTCGGCGCGAACGACGAGCGACGGACGACGGCTACAGGCTCGGCAGTTGTTTTCCGGCATGTAGTCCGTATACGTGCGCGCGTTCGCGGCGTTCTCCCACTCGTTCGTGAAATCCGTTGCGGCGGGATTCACAAGACGAATTTCCTCGACGATGCGGTGCTTCATCGTGTCGAGCGCGGCGAAGCGCAGGGTCTTCGCGACGGGGACGCCGCCGATGAACTTCGCCTCGACGCGCGGCGTCGCCCGGTCGACCGAGCCGTCGTCGTCCGCGATGTCGATGCTGTCGCCGTCGGGGCAGTGCGGACGGACGCCCAGCGGATCGTAGGAGAAGGTCGTCTCGCGCACGGGCCGTCCGGGAGCAGTCTCGCGGACGGACACGCGGCGGCCGTCCTCGTCATAGGCGTACGCCGTCAGGAGGCCTGTGGGCGAGAGGTGCGTCAGCCGCCGGCCGCGCGCGTCGTACGTGTAGACGTCGCGGCGGATCTCGGCGCCGTTGCGGGCCGTCCGGCTCACGAGGACATCACGTCCGCCGACTGTCGCGTACGCCTCCTCCGTCGTCCGGAGTCCGCCGCCGCGCCCGCCGACGCGCACGACGACACGCCGCACGCCGTTCGAGACGGGCGCGGCCGCCACCTCGCGAACCCATTCGCCGTTCCCGCGCGAAATGCCGTAGGCCGTCGCGCCGTCCGCCTCGTCGCAGTAGAGCTCCAGCGTCTCGTCCGGCGCACCGGGCCGCCGCGTCCGCACGCGGTACGCCTGGACGTGCGCGTTCGTGTCGCCGAAGCCGATCTCATGGACGACGTACGGCACCGCCCCGGCGCGCACGACGTAGTTCCCGTCGTCGTCCAGCTCGTCCGCGAGGTCTTCGCTCCGGTAGAGGGAGACGCTGAACGGGAAGGAGGTCGGGCTGCTGAACGAGGCGTAGCAGTCGCTCGCGCGGATGCCGACGAAGCGGCAGTCGTCGACGCCCTCCTCGCCCAGGGCGTTCACGACGTCCAGCCCGCTCGTCTCGTCGCCCGTCAGCTTCAGGATCGAGGAGTCGAAGACGGCGAGGTTCGGGTTGAAGAGAAGCGACGGCAGCAGGTCGAGACGCCCCGTAAAGCCGCCCGCCGCCGCATGGCCCAGTGAGAGCCGCCAGGTCGGCGCGCCCTTCGGCACGTAGCGCGCGGGACGGGCCGCGCGGCGGCGAGCCGCAAACGCGCCCCCGCCGCCATACTGCGAAGAGGTCGCCGTTGGCCCTGCCGCGCTCGTCGATCCTGCGCCGCCGTCGCCGCCCGCCCCACCGTCCTTCTCCTGCCGGACGAGGTTGACCGACACGACCCTCTCGACGCTTTTGCCGTGACGGCACAACCCCGTCAGCTTCACACTCACGGACGGGGGGATGTCCTCGCACGACTCGCCCTCCACGGTGAACGTGCCGACGGCCCGTCCACACTCCTCGCCGTCACAGGTGACAGGCGCCGTGACCGTATCCGAGAGCGTCGGTGTGCCGTCGCAGCAGCCGTACTCCACATGCGTCTTGTCCGGGGCGCCGACTTCGCACGTCCCCGCCGAAAGGGGAAGCGCCGCCGCGACGGCAACCGCACCGCCGACCATCCACGTCATCACGTCAACGTTCATCTTCTGCCACTCCCTTCCCTTACTGCGGTGTCGCCACCGCGTTGCGGATGAGGCGCGCGGCCCGCGCGCCGACGCGCGGATTCCGTCCGAGGCGGAACTCGCGCAGGTTTGTCATTCCGTCGCCGTCCGTGTCGAGTTCGGCGTCGGACGGGTCATGCGGGTCAAGTCCGTAGCGGATCTCCCAGCCGTTCGGCATGCCGTCGCCGTCCGCGTCGCCGTTCGGGTCCAGCGTCTCGCCGAGGAACTGCCGGCAGACGTCCTTCACCTGCGCGGCGGAAAGCGCCGACGACCAGACGCGCACGTCGGCGATCGCGCCCGCGAACGGCTGGGCAAGGCTCCTGCCGACGAGCGTGCCGACCGCGAGCGGCGCGGGCGCGTCGGCGGAGGCGCGCCCCGCGAACGCGCGCACGGCGACCTCCCGGCCATTGAGGTAGAGCCGGAGGGACGTGCCGGAATAGGTCATCGCCACGTGGCTCCAGGCGTTCGTCGCGAGCGTCCCGCCCGTCGCGGCGTTCTCGTCCTCTCCCGCGCGGACATAGGCGCCGAGCGCACCGTCCGCGCACACGTAGAGCGCGAAGCCGTCGTCCCAGGCGTCCGCATCCCCCGTGCGGGCGAGAACCGGGGCGAACGGCACAAGCGCATCCGGGCAGATCCACGCGGCGACGGAGAACGCGTTCGAGAGCGACAGCCCCTCGAACGCGGGCACGTAGGCGTAGGCGCAGCCGTCGACAGCCGCCGTCATGTTCGTGACGCCGTCGAACCAGAGAGCGCCGCCGCCGGGCGCGTCGACGACGCGCCACACGCGGTTCGTGTCGAGAAGCGCCACACGCCCCTTCCCCGATCCGTCGGCCGCCTCGTCGCCGTCCGGCTCCGCGAAGCGCCACCAGCCCTCCAGCTCCGCCGCGCCGGACGAAAGCGCAGGGAGCGAAAGCGTCAGCGCCGCCGCCGTTGTCCGCATGAACCTGTTCACCGTCATCTTTCCTCTCCCTTCCCTTTCCGTTCCTCGCCTTTCGGCTTCAGCAGCCGCACCAAGTTCCGCGCCTCCTGCGGCAGCGGATGCCCGACGCGAACGAGATTGCTCGTCTCGCCCGGATCGGCAGCAAGGTCGTAGACCTCAACGGGCCGCTCGAAGTCGTCAACCGCAATGACCTTCCAGCGGTCTGTCCGGACAGACCGCTGCCAAAGCCCGTCCCGGACGCGCGTCTCCGAGACGACGGGGCGGCCGTCCGAGGCGCCCGTCTCCATCGCGCGCCTCAGGCTGCGGCCCTCCCACGCGGCCGGGACGGGGACGCCCGCAAGGTCAAGGATCGTCGGCGCGACGTCGAGGCCGCCGACCTGGCCCTTCACGACGCCTCCGGCGGGGTCCCGTCCGCACCCCTTCGGCACGCGCAGGATCAGCGGCACCTTCAGCTCCCCGTCGTGCAGGTCGTTGCCGTGGCCGGAGAAGCCGCGCTCCCAGAAGCTCTCGCCGTGGTCGCCGGCGATGACGACGAGCGTGTCGTTCCAACGCGGCGTCGCGGCGACGGACGCGAGGAGGTTCGAGACCGCGAAGTCGCAGTAGGCGATCTCGCCGTCGTAGGCGTCCACGGTGCGGCGGCGGATGTCCGGCGTCGCCTTCGCGGCCGGAAGCGCCCAGGCGTTTCGGATCGGCCCGCCGCCCGGCGCGGCGAACTTCATGTCGTAGGGCGGCGGCGGCCAGAAATCCCAGTGCGGATCCATGTAGAAGAGGAAGAGGAACAGCGGCTTCTTCGGGTCGCGCCGCCGGAGGCGTCCAAGCCCCATCCGCGTGAGCGCCCCGCCCTTCGCATAGCCGGAGGCAATCCGCTCGACGTTCGCGTCGGGCGGCAGCGTCGCCGAATAGTCGTCCCACACGTCAAAGCCCTTGCCGTAGCCGAAACGGCGGTTCGTCATGGCGTTCGCGGTGACGCCGACCGTCGCGTACCCGGCCGCGCGCAGCGCCTCGGCCAGCGTGACGGCCTCTCGGTTGTGCGGCAGCCTCGGCAGGACGCGCCGATGCCCGTCTGCGGGCAGCGCCGTGAAGAGCGTCATCACGGCCGGCATCGTCCACGATCCGCCCGGTATGACCGTCTCGAACCGGAAGCACCCCTCCTCGCGCACGAAGCGGTCGATGTTCGGCGTCGTGTCGCGCGCGTAGCCGTAGCAGCCGACATGCGACGCCTTGAGGCTGTCGATGAGGACGAAGAGGATGTCGGGGCGCGACGGCTCCGCGCCCTCGAGCGCCGTCACCGCCGCGAGGGCAGACAGAAGAGCAGCCAGACGGAACACCTTCATCGCTTCGCCCCTTTCCGTGCGTTCTCGACCCAGACCAGGCGGTACGCGCCCAGTTCGGGAACCGTCACCCGGCACACGCCGCCCGCGACGACGCGCGCCAGCGGCTCGCCCGTCTGCGCATCGGCGCACGCGCCCGGCTCCAGCCACGGCGGCGGACGCCAGGCGAGGGCCTGTCCCCGCACCGGCGACACGGCGAACGGGCGCACGCGACGGCCCGTCTGCGCATCGACGCCCGTGTCGTACCGCAGATTCCGCACAAGGAGAAGCGCGCCCTCATCGCCGCACCAGCCCTCAAGGATCGAGAGGCGCGCGAGGCGATCCGCGCGCTCGCCCATCGGGACAAGGCGTTCGAGGCGCGGACGAAGGCGATTGAAGTCGGCGTTGAATTGCCGGACGGCTTCCGCCAGCGCCGGATTGCCGGCGAACGGCGCGCGCCTGTCGTTCAGCCAGTGGTGGACGCGCACGCCCCGGACGCCGCGCAGCATCGCGCACCAGGCGAGGACGGAGAACTCCGCGCCGTCAAGCTCGCGCAGCGTGCGGAAGCGCTCGGGCACCCAGAGGACGGGACGCGGCGCGACGTCGCGGACGGCCTTCGCGAGGAAGGCGTCCTCCTCGTCGAGGAAACGCGAGACGTTCACGCCCCAGTGAAGCCTGTAGGGCTTCGCGATCACGGCGTCGGCCATCTGCGAATAGACGTTCCAGACCGACGGATAGAGGGCCGTGCAGAAGTCGACGCCGCAGAGGCCGTCCGGGAACGCCGCCTGGCGCGCGCCGCGCGCGGCGACGACGGCGCGGGCGCTGGCACCGGGGCTGCGCGCGCGCGTGTCGTCGCAGGCGACGTCGTACGGCAGCCGCCAGACGCGCATGTCCGCGTCGAAGCCGTACGCCGCGCGCTCGGCCGGCGGCAGGGGCTGGAAGTCGTCGCCCCATCCGGCGGGCGCGACCGTGCAGACGCCGAGCAGTGCGCGGACGAGGGCGAAGCGTCGCGCACCGTCCGGGAACGACAGCTCGACGCAGACCGGCTCGCCCTCGCGCACGGGCGCCGGCAGGTCGGCGACGACGGCTCCGGGCCAGCCCTTCGCGGCCGGCGCCAAGGCGCGAAAGGCGACGGGGCGTCCGTTGACGGCGAGGCCGCGCGGCGCCACGCCCGCCGAAGGACGCAGGACGAGGGCACGTCCGTCGCCGGCGAACGCCAGGAACTCAATGCGGCGGCGCGGCGCGGCACAGCGCGGCACATGGACGGAGACCGCCGCGCCGTCCCGCGTCGTCAGCTTCAGCGCGCACGGACGCGAAGCCCCGGCAAAATTCAGCTGAAAGACCGTCGCACCGCCCGCCGCCACGCGCGGCGACGGATAGAACTGCCACCAGCGCGCGCCAGCAACGGGCGGCGAGACGTCCATGCGGCGACGCGCCCCAGAGCCGAGCCCCTCGAACGAAAACGCCTTCAGGGCCTTCGCAACCGACGGCGCCGTCGCGGGGAGCTCCGTTCCGTCCAGTTCGGCGCGGACAAACTCGACCGCCCGCCCCGTTGCGTTGCGCAGAAGGACCTCCACGGTCCCGTCGTCCGCCGCATCCGCCGACGCGCACCACTGCACGTCGGCGACGATTTCCGGCGACGCCTCCGGGACTGTCCGACAGGCGGACAGGGCCAGAAGCGCGCCGACGGCAAGCGTCTTGAGGGAAAGCCTCATTCCTCCGCACCTCCTTCCTCGGAAACGGCCGCCAACACCTCACGCGCCTTGCGCGCAAGCGCGCCGTGGGGGCTTTCCGCGACGATGGACGCGAGATTGCGCCGGGCCGCCGCCACGTCGCCTTCCTGCAGCCAGATCCAGGCCTCAAGGTACAGGAGCTCCAGGCGTTCGGCCGGCGGCGGCCCGCACACCGCCCGCGACCGGGCGATCTCGGCCTTCGCCGCTTCGAGTTCGCCCGCCGTCGCATATGACAGCGCCCGCAGACGGCAGGCGCGAACGGCGTAGCCGGGCCGCGCGCGCTCCATCCGCCCCGCCGCGTCAGCCGTCATCTCCGGGTCGCCCAGGTTGAGCCAGTAGCGCGTCTCCGCGCGGTAGACGTCAGCGGCCTCGCGCGACGGCAGGGCCTTTTCCGCCCAGTTCGCCAGCGCACGGATCTTCGCCCGTTCGTCAGCCCCGGCGAAACCCCGCAGGAGAAAGGCGTAAACGCGGTCGAAGTCCGTCCCCGGCGTCCCCTCGACGAGCATCCGCACGAGCGGCAGACGCCATTCCCGCGCCCGGACGTTGACGCTGCCGTCCGCCAGTGCGTCGTAGACGAGCCTGAAGAAGACATTCGAGACCGCTTCGGCCGTCAGGGCGCGCGGCTCGCGAACGTCGACCTTCGGCGGGCGGACGGCGGCGTCTCGGACAGCGGGCTCGGACAGCGACACGCCCGGAAACGGGGCCGCAGGAAGATCTCGCGCCAACGCCAGCCCGACGAGCGGCAGATCCGCCGACGGCGTTTCGGACACCGAGAACGGGCAGAGGCCGACTTCGCCCGTGTCCGCGACCGGCGGATCCGACCAGCCCAGCGGCGACAGGACCGGAGCCTCCGCCTCCGGGACGCATGCGGCTTCGGTCAGCACGGCGCGGCAGCGGTCGGCCAGAGGCACGACCGCCAGCACTGTCGCGGCTATTCCCAAGAGCGGCATCCGTCAGCCTCCCGTACCGCATTTCAAGATGTCCGAGAGGCTTTCAAGCGGATCCGGCAAGTCGTCCGCCGTCCCCTTTGCGCCGTCCGGGCCGTTCGGGCCGTACGTCAGGTAGTCGACGACGGCCTTCGCGACAGCCGGGTCTCGCGTCACGGCCAAGACGGGCTGGAGCGCGGCGTCGGCGCACGACTGGAGCGCCTTGCCCTCAAGCGGCGCCAGGGCGAACGCGCGCATCGCCTCGCGGAGGGCCGCGCACGGATCGTCGAGCCAGACGAGGCGCGCGGAAACGGCCAGGCACTCCGCCCACTTCTCGCACCGCCCGACGGGCAGGGCCGCCCGAACCTCGGCACGGACGGCGTCGCCGAGCGGCGGCGCGTCCATGAGGACGTTCCTCCCCGTCGGCACAAGCCCCTTCCGCTGGAAATCCAGAAACGCCGTCGCCCGGCCGAGGTTGCCGTCCATGCGCTTCAGCGTCGCCGCCGTCAGGCTGACGGCGGACGGATAGGCCCTTGGCGACGCCGACAGCACGAGGACGCGACATTCGGCCAACGCCTCGTCACAGCGTCCGAGACGGTTCAGCAGCTCGACGACCTCCGGCTGGATCCGCTCGACCGCCGCGCGGAAGGCCGCCGCATCGGCGAGCGGCATGTGCGCGAGCCCCCGACGGAGCGCGTCCACCGCGTTCGACAGGCAGGCGTCGCCGGCGTTGACCTCGAAAAGCCGCCGCGCAACGCCCTGCGGCGTCTGCACGCCGCCCTTCCGAATCAGAGAGAGAATCAGCTCGCCCGCCTTCTCCGCGTTTCCGCGACGCGCCTCGAGATCGGCCAGCGCGTAGGCCGCTGACGCATAGGCCACGACCGGGCATCCGTCCGCCTTCAGGAGCGACGCCGCCTCGCGTTCCGTCTCGGCGTCCATCCGGGCGGCCCTGAACGCCTCCACCTTGCGCTGCCGCAGCAGCAGGACGCGCGCCGCGTCTTGCCCCGCAAGGGCTATCGCCTCGTCCAGCAGGGCCTCCGCGCCCCTGCCGTCCTGCAGACGGGCGGCCCGGAAGTCCGCAGCCGTCTTCAGCGCCTCGATGCGGTGCGCCACGTCCAGCGCGACGCCGCCACGGGCGGCCCTCTCCAGCCGCGAGACGAAATCCGCCGGAGCGCGGGCGACGCTCGGCGACTGCGCAAGCGCCATCAGGCTCGCGAACCGCACGGCCTCGTCCGGCGACGAGAGCCCCCGCTCGCAGACCGCGTCGTATTCGGACACCCGGCCCAGCGCACCCGCCATCGTCCGCAGGACCAGCAGCCGGGACAGGGCGTCCCGCCCGTCAGCCTGCGCGACCGCCTCAAGGACGTAGCGGTAGGCGCGCTCCCGGTCGGCGGGCGCGCCCGTCGCGAACGCCGCCTGCGCCTGGGCGAGAGACGCGAACTCGGCGCGGGCGAACGCCGACGCCGCGCACGTGAACATGCAGGCCAAGACAGCCAGATTTCGGAACACCATGTGCCACCCCCGTTTCGTGATGGGCACATTATACCAAAAAATTCGATTCTGCAACAACCCGACACGGGGCATGGGGTGCGATTGCAGACAGGGTGGCAATCATGTCCGACCCTTTCAAACTCTTTCAAACTCCCGAAATCACCCGCTCAGCGTCGTTGCTGACCACGACTTCCGCCGCAACCGCCTCACCGGGCTGCAACTCGCCGAGCGCAATCCCGCCCAGCGGCACCACCGGCCCCGCAGCGAAACGCCTTGCAAGGAACAGGCAAACACAACTGCTCCGAAACAACTAAGGATTTACTTCATGCCTGATATGTCCACATCCCGATTTTACCGCATTTTCTCATCGATTCCGTCTATCCTCTAACTCCAGGCCGGAAATATCTTGTCGAGAATCTTCCATATCTCGCAACACCAATCTCCGTATTGCAGCCGAACGATGGCTATTTTCAGCTCCTTCGTTTTAGCCGCGGTCTTCAGCTCGTCATAATCCGTCTCATTCGCCCGACGGATCAATTCCAGCTTCGCCTCCGTATTCACGTTCGTATTCCGCAGAATCAGGCATTTTGCCGCCACGCAGCTGGAGGTTGCACAAAACAGCACCTCATCATCGCTCAATTGCATTTTCTTGATGATCCGCATCTTCAAGTCATCGTTCTTAACCTGGTTCTCCTCAAACCAGCGGCAAACCCTAGATTCCCAAAACGGCGGTCCCATATGCGTACCGATATACACAATTACGCTTATTAGTAGAATTATCATGGCCACTGCCAAACCACAACTCTGTTTATTTGTCACAGCAACAATCCTCCCATTCGCAATTCTTGTCCTGAGCAGCGTCAAATGGATCTCCGCCAAGCCCAAGTACCGCAGCAGCATAAATCTCAGCCTGACTTACACATAATCTCAACAAAAAAGGGGACCACCATAACTTTGCCATACATCGCGAAGCCATACACGCGCCAAGTCCAAGATCACACTCATACTTAGTTTGACCACAAGTACCATAGCAATTATCGTGTGCATTACAACATCCTTCAAAACTTACTACCGAAAAGAAGGAGTCAGGCGCCTTAAACCCGCCGTCCGCACCACATCCATTTGTTTTCTTGTCGCCACCTTTATCTCTATTGGTCCTATACTTACAACTCGAGCCTTCCTTCTTAACCTTCGCACCCTTGGGGCATGCCTCAAGCAAGCCCAACTTATCAAAATAACCTATCGCATTATTATCAACATATGCATAAAGTATTCCACTATTGTTTGGCATCGGATCCCGGCTCAGCCACCGCCCCATCACAGGCTCGTAGTGGCGGTAGTTGTAGTAGTCCAGTCCCAGCTCCGTGTCCTCGTACTCGCTGGAGAAGCGCCAGGGGTTCGCCTCCGCGCAGTCGCCCTTCTGCGCGACGACCGCGCCGAACGCCGCGTAGTCGTAGTGGGCCAGAAGTTCCGCGTCCGAATCTTCGCCGGAGGCCGCCGCCACGACTTCGCTCACGTTCTTGTTTCCGTCATGCGCGTAGAAGCGCGGCAAGGTCTTGGCCACGGATTCATGAGGGTTTCTATTTTCCACATCCGGAAACTGGCGCAGACATTGTATCATCTTGTTCATGGCGCGTCCCGACGCCAGAGGTCGGCGACGGAAGCGTCGTAGAGCGGGTTCAGGTACTCCGGGTCGATTGTGTCGCGCGGCGCGAGGCGGCGCGTGTCGTCCTCGCCCCACCGCGCGCAGGGCGCGCCGGAGGCGACCGCCGCGAAGAGCGCCCGCGCGAGCGCGAGGGCCGTCGCGTCGGGTGCGTGCCCGCCCCGCGTCGGCTTCCAGACGAGGGGCCCGCCCGCCTCGCGGTAGCGGCAGGCGAACGTGCGGCCGAGCGTGAAGCGCTCGGAATCGCCGATGCCGCAGCTGACGAGCGAGGGCGCGCCCAGGCGGGGCGGCGGCTCCGGGAAGACCCCGCAGCCGTGGACGGCCCACGCCGCGACGGGGAACGGCGGGGCCGACTGGAGGAGCGCCGCGAGCTGTCCGCCCGCCGAGTAGCCGTAGAGGAAGACGGGCAGCGGGCGGATGCCGTGGCGGCGGCGCAGGGCCTCGACCGAGTGCCGCAAGACCTCCGCCGAGCCGCGCGCGGGCTCCCACCAGCCGTCCTCGGCGAACGAGGGCGCGACGAGGCACCAGCCACGCGCGACCGCCCACTTCGCGAAGCCGAGATCCCGGACGGCCCTCGCGCCACGCCAGCCGCGTCCGCCGAGGAGGACGAGGACGCGGGCGTCGGCGCACACGCCGTCCGGGACGACGAGGACGACCTCGACGCCCCTCACCGTCTCGAACGAGACGTGCGGCTTGCGCCGCCTCTCGGCGCGCCCGGGCGCGCCCCACGCGGCGGCGACGGCGGCGGACGGCAGCTCGACGCGGTCCTCCGGCATGACGTCGGCGGCCTCCGGCGAGCCCGCCAGGTGGTAGGTGCCGTCCGCGTCGTCGCCGACGAAGGACGGGGCGGAAGACGGCGGGAGCGGCGCGCCGCCGAGGTCTTCGGGGTGCGTCCAGTGGTGGTGCGCGAGGAACTCCTTCGCGAGGCGGACGGAGCCCTCCGGCACGTCGTGCGGGCGGTTCGGGAACGACTTCCAGACGACGGGGACGCCGAGCGCGCGGCAGCCGTCCGCGAACCGGCGGCCCAGGACGTAGCGGGCCGCGTCGGCGTCGCCGCAGGTGACGAGGCCCGCGACGCCGCGCATCTTCGGGGACGGCTCGTGGAAGACGCCGCAGGCGTGGCTCGCGAAGGCGCGGCAGAGGTCGGGCCGCCACGCGGGGAAGAGGTTCGCGGCCTGGCTGCCCGCCGAGTAGCCGTAGAAGAGGAGGCCGCGCGTCGCGACGCGGAACTTCGCGGCGAGGGCGTCGAGCGCGTCGAGGAGCGCGCGGCCCGACCACGCCTTCGGGTCCCAGTAGGCGTCGTCCTTCAGCGTCGGCGCGACGAGGAAGACGCCGTTGAGGTCGGCCCACGCCGTCCAGCCGAGCTTGCCGGAGACTTCCGGGCGACCGTCGGCGTTGCGCCCGCCGAAGAGGACGAGAACGCGGTGCCGCTCGCGGCGGGAGGGGTCGTAGGAGGACGGCACGCGATACCAGACCTTCACGAGCGGGTTGTTCGGCGCGCGCGTCGGGATCTCGACGCAGCCGATCTCCGGCTCCGCCGCGCGAGCGGGGACAGGCCCCGCCGCAAGCAGGGCGAGGGCGAGAAGCGCGAGGACGGGGACTGTCAGTCGTCCATGCACGTGACGGAGATCCCCTTCGGGACGAGGTAGGCCCACTCGCGGCAGTCGCCGAAGAGCAGGACGCAGCGGACGGACGAGAAATCGAGGCCGCGCGGGAAGCGCGTGACGGGGCGAACGGGGACGAGCGTGTCCGCGCCGGCGCGCGCGCGGACGGCGCGGAGTCTCCAGCTGCCGTCATAGAGCGCGAGCGCGCGGGGCGCGGCGCCGGAAGCGGCGTAGCCGCCTTGGACGCGCGGCGCGTCCCCCGGCGGCACGCACCGCGCCGCGAGCACGAGCGCCCCCGCGAACAGGACAGGCATGCCTATGGCGTTCAACGCGGAGGCAACGGAGGAGGGGAGGCTCGGAGTCTTTCTGACAGGATTTACAGGATTCACAGGATTTGAGAGGCACGGCGCGCCACTCTCCACAACCCTGTCAATCTTGTCAATCCTGTCTAAACCATCCTCTCCCTCTCCGCGCCTCCCAGTCTGCGTCGCAGACTTCACAACCAGCCACACGCCAAAGGCGACGAACAGCGCAAGCGTCAGCCACGACAGGATCCAGTTCGCCGCGCCGAGCCCGCCCTGCTCGGCGAAATCGAACAGCACGGGCCAGTCAAAGACGGTCGAGGCGCACGCCGAGAGGACAAGACCCGCGAACGCGAGGCCGACGCGCGGGCTCCGGCGGACGCCGCAGAGGGCGAGCGCGAGGAACGCGAAATGCGCCCAGCCGACGAGCCACCCGCCCTCGGCGAGGAGCGTCAGGTGGGAGCTGACAAGCGTGCGGACGTCAGGCACGTCGCTCGGCAGGAGGAACGCCGACGCGAGCGCGCCCGAATTGCCGAGGCCCACGCCGTCCGGGTTCGCCGCGAAGAGCCGCAGCCCCGCGAGCCAGATCTTCGGGCGGTTCAGGATCGAGCCGTCGAGCGCGAGGCGCGGGGCCAGCCACCAGAAGGACAGGCCGACCGCCAGCGCGGCGACCGCCGCCTTGCCGAGCCACGAGAAAAGACGGCCACTGAAAACAGCCCTTTGACCTCTGAATCCCATTCGGCCTCTGAGATCCGAAATGTGAAATCCACCATTCCCCCTTCTCATCGCCCACCACGCCGCATATTCCAGTGCCGCGACTATGAGCCCTGTCCGCGACTGCGTCAGGAGCAGCGCCACGAACAGCCCCACCGCGAGGCCGCGCCCGACCCACGCCGCCCGCCGCCATCCGAGGCACAGCGGCAGCAGCGCGCAGACCAGCGCCGCCGCGTGGTTCGGGTTGTGAAAGCCGAAGAAAAGACGGTCAATCATGTCGTTATCTATATCATGATGCACCAAACATCACACTATTAGAAAGTACACGTTTTTGCATCGACATCTATGAACAAATGATTCCCCAATTGCATCCCAGAATCCACATCTTGGACTAAATACTTTTCGCGTGCCTCGTTCGTGCTGAGAACAACTGCAACACGGTTTCTTGCCCTGCCTTCAAGCCAGAACCATATGCGCATACCTTCAGACGACTCCCACAATCCATGAGAAACGGCCATGCCGGTTGGCGCTTCAGTTGACGAGAGCGGTTTGCACACGTCTTCCCTATAACCCTCTTGAATAGGCAAAATGTCTTCACATAGATTAGCAATGTAATCAAGAAGACGTATAGATGATTTAGCCGTAGCCGTGTCTATGATTCGTTCACCCTTGAACGAGATGCTCTTCAACGCCCACAAGCCACTCCTTTTCTGATAACTGGCGTAATACGTTTCATTTGCATTTCCCCTTCTTGCCACAAGAACGACATTCGTCACCGTCTTTGCGACATTGGTCAACGGCAACCAAATAGAGACAGGAAACCTCTCTTTAAATGCTCGCACATCCGAGCCGACATTGAACGACCCAACATTGGGTATCATGATGGGAGGGAAACAGCCTCCGGGCAGTACATGACACCAAGATTCTCCATTTCGCTTGTACACACATGGGACTTGTGAGTCGCACGCTTCATACGCAATCTTCAGTTCCACATTATGCACTGATTCTAAAACCGACAGTTTTATGCCGGCAATGCTCGTAGTGGCAAAAGGCTTTTGCCTTAGATGCCGCACAGCCTCATTGCCATTGAGCGGGAAATCAAAAGCATTCGCTGGTTCGATTCCGGCTCGAGTAAATGTCCAGTCGCAGTATCTTATTTCATCCCCCTTCTTTACTTTACACCGAATATGCAGAGGAAGCTTTGGCTGGCCATTCGAAGCCTGCTCCCACACAGCATCTATTGAGTTAAACTCACAAAGCACAGTCCTCTCGCAACTTAGAAGCGTTCCGTGCCCCTCGAACGACATTTTGCAGTAGACTTTTTCGTTCATTGAACATCCAGACAACCCGATAGACGGCAACAAGAAAAGCAAAGCAGTTATCACCCATTTCATGTCCACTACTCCAGTATATGCCAATATTCAGTCATCCATCGATCAGTCCAACATTCTTTATACCGAACCATGATATCAACTCTTTGGGTATCTCCCGTCAAGTTTTCCCCGACCCAAGAAACGAACCCCGTTAGTGTCGTTCCAGAGGCAATATAGCTTGGTATCCTCAATGACGGAAATAATAAGCGAACTATCTCAATTGCGCCGCCAACACCAGTGGCGATATCTCCTAGCACATCTAGAAAATTGTTTTTTGAAAAAGTCACATAACTTCTGATGGATACAAATTGATGTTGCTGAAAGTATTCTTCTTTGTACGTATAATCACCATCTTTCCATTCTTTTGAAGAATCTCTTTGATCCCACAAATTTCTATATATATGAGGTTGAGTCCTATGAGTTACCGTCAACCCATCAAGGCTTTCAATGGCCTTAATTACATCTTCATATCGAGTCATAGGCTGAGGCGGAGTCAAGCTCTCATACGCTGTTCCTGGACGTGTATCAAATGTGCAATCCTTATATTCGTGCCATATGTATTCATACCCACAACTTCCGCCCAAAAAGTCGATACACTTGGTTACACGGTTCTCGCAGTACGCCAACTGGTTCCAACCGTCTGGATAGCCGAGCGGGTCGGCGGTCTGCCACTTGGCGAGGTCGGCGCGGTAGTTGCGGTAGAGGAACACGCGGCCAAGCCCCTCGATTTCGGGCTTGCCCGTGAAGAAGGGAGAGGAAATAATCGAATGGTCGAATCGTCGAATGTTCGAATCGGGGGACGTGCGGAACGCCGCCGTAGCGGCGACCGGAACAGGTTCTCCGAAGGCCGTCAGCGCGGCGGCGGTGTACCTGCGGCCGGACTTCTTCCGCGACGCCCCGCGCCCCTCGTCGCGGACGCCGACGGTCGTGCCGAGGGCGTCGTTGAAGTACGTCGCGCCCCTTGACGAGACGACCGGGTTGCCGCGCGGCCCCTTGCGGGCCCTGCGGGCGCTTCGCTTCGCTCGCGGCTTCCCTCCGAAGCGAAGCTTCTTCGGCGCATCTCCGACGTGCGGCTCGTTCACGAAGGACTCGTCGCCGCGCCGCACGAGCGCGAGGCCGTCCCACGCGAAGCCCTCCGACCGCCCGTCGCCGTAGTCCGCGCGCGCGAGCTGCCCGTCGACGTGGTAGGCGTAGGCGTACGAGCGCTTGCCGTCCGTCACGGACAGCACCTTGTCGAGGTAGCCGTAGCGGTAAGTCCTGTCCCCCTCCTTCACGAGCCGCCCCGCCGCGTCGTAGGCGTAGCGCTCAATTCTCATTGTCATCTCGTTTCATAGTCACACAGCAACCTTTCTCACGAGGACTTGGGTTACTCCGTCCCTCCGTCCGAAAGGCCGCGCCCGGCCCATGCCGCCCGCCGCCACCCCCAACACAGCGGCAGCAGCGCGCAGACCAGCGCCGCCGCGTGGTTCGGATTCGTGAATCCAAAACCAAGACTTTC
Organism: uncultured Kiritimatiellota bacterium; assembly: GCA_934635045.1. Taxonomy (GTDB): domain Bacteria; phylum Verrucomicrobiota; class Kiritimatiellia; order RFP12; family UBA1067; genus UBA1067. Next base: position 31,524 of record CAKTZA010000041.1, read on the forward strand.
CCAATCATTAACTATAAATTCCAAAGCCTATTACCATCATTGTTGATCTACGTTAACGTTTAGACACACCACACCAAATGAACCACCAGTAACTCTCATTTCTATTTCTATTCGCACCCCATCCTTTGTTGTTACAGACCTAACTTGACGACCATCCGGCTCTATCCGATGCGTCATATTGTTCCGAATGCAAATGGATTTCACTATATTCACTTCAAGCGAATCAAAAAACCGTGCACATTGGGACATGCAATCTTTCCCCGAAATAAGCTTATGCAGCCTGAAGCCATGCAGTCGACTGTCGCGGTCAAAATAACACATCAAAGTATTAAAGTCTGTGTGCCTTATTATTTTAGGCCGAACAAATCGAAACCCTCCACGCACCCCATTGGCATTTAACTCGCAAACGCCTACATTATTCGTGGACAAGTCAACTGAACTTAGCTTGAAGAAATTATGTGCAAATTCTTCCAAATTTGGAACTTCATTCATGCCCTTGGGAACATTATGTTCATGATTGGCAAGGTACTTTTCCGAAATTGAAATATCAACAATCATTTGGATCCCTTCATCTAAATCGACAAAGGAAATCTTCGCCAACAAACCATCGTCAGTTTCTATCTCTCCTGTATTGTCATCTTTTTCCTTAAGGACTGACGAGCAACCGACTTCTGGTGGCACCATCTGATGCTGGACTTCTGACATTAACCGTCTTTTTTCTAAACCGGAAATGCCTTTTCTCAAGACTGTTGAATATTTTCTGACGCCTGTAAGCATTCCTGTATCCGATGAGAATTTCCATTCTGCTCTTACATAAAAACCATTGGTCGTTTCAGCCACAAGATTAGTAATGATCGCTTGCACTGGACGATCAACTCTACTCGGAATGTCCTCCCCCAGCACATTCACATAGAAGCCATCTGCTGCATAGCCAGAAACGGAGAGGACTATACAACCAAATGCCAAGAAAGCATTCTTCATCTGAGACTCCTCTCGTTCTCATTCTGGACGTCTTCGATACTGTGTCTCAGACTTGTCTTTTGAATGATCTACAATATTATAATATCGATAGCCCACATGTATGGTTTTTTCTTCTTGAATGAATAACTTGTATCCACTTATTCCATTGTTAACATAACTCATAACCTTAAAGAAGACACCATATCCTGACAAGAAAGAGGTAAAATACGACAACTTTTCCATATCATCGATAAATAAGTCCATAGCACCTTTCGGAACGACAAAAAGGACCTCATTATAATCATACGTTGTCCATGAAGCTGTCCAATCTTTAAATCGGTAATCCCATTCTTCGTTGAGTTTTCTCCATGCCGTATATCTGACATCAGATTCTGTTTCATCAGATTTTAATCCACTGCCTCGGCAAACTTCTTTCCAATAAAGAGTCAACCCACGGCTATTTGTTCGAATCCTATCTTGCTCTTCCACACATCTTCTATTTTCCTCTTCCATTTGAGCCTTGGTAATGCATCCCCATAAATCCACTGCGCTCGTCACGCCATTTCCGCAATACGCCAACTGGTTCCAGCCGTCGGGGTAGCCGAGCGGGTCGGCGGTCTGCCACTTGGCGAGGTCGGCGCGGTAGTTGCGGTAGAGGAACACGCGGCCGAGGCCCTCGACCTGCGGCTTGCCCGTGAAGAAGGGGGAGGAAATAATCGAATGGTCGAATTGACGAATGTTCGAATTGTGGGAAGTAGCGGCGACTGGAACCGGCTCGCCGAAGGCCGTCAGCGCGGCGGCTGAATACCTGCGGCCCTTCTTCGCGCCGACGGTCGTGCCGAGCATGTCGTTGAGGTAGGCGACGCCCTTCGAGGAGAGAACCGGGTTGCCGCCGCCGGGATGAGGCTCGTTGACGAACGACTCGTCGCCGCGCCGCACGAGCGCGAGGCCGTCCCAGTGGAAATCCTCGGACGCGGCGGGCAGGGGGCTGCCCGCCCTACCGCCGACCCCGACGCCCACCCTGCCGCCGTCACCGTAGTCCGCGCGCGCGAGCTGCCCGTCGACGTGGTAGGCGTAGCGGTACGACCGCTTGCCGTCCGTCACGGACAGCACCTTGTCGAGGTAGCCGTAGCGGTAGGTCTTCTCCCCTTCGCGGACGAGCCGCCCCGCCGCGTCGTAGGCGTACCTGGTCGTCACGCCGTCGCAGGTGGACGAGACGAGCTGGTTCGCCCCGTCGAAGGTGAAGGTCGTCGTCTTGCCGCGAAT
>CAKTZA010000042.1 GCA_934635045.1 uncultured Kiritimatiellota bacterium
CGTCAGGCATCAGCAAGGCGTGGGGACAGACCCCAGAGGAGGCATTCTCACACGGAGCGACGGAGGCACGGAGCATGGGGACAGGCCCCGTGACAGGGGTGCGTGGGGGACAGCCCCCGTGACAGAGGTGGTGTTTTCACGCAGAGGCGCAGAGCGGCAAGGCCCTCACGCTCCGTGCCTCTGTGACTCCGTGTGAGACATCAATCGCCCCGGCACTTCGTTCCTTTGCCACAAAGAGGACGCAGGGAGGGCGCAACTCTCTGAGCCCTCTTTGCGCCCTCCCTGCGGCTGAAACTTGAAAATGACAGGCATCAGAAATCCCAATGACGCCAACCGTCAGGCATCAGATGACGTGGGGACAGACCCCAGAGGAGGCGTTCTCACACGGAGTGACGGAGGCACGGAGCATGGGGACAGACCTTCAGACATGGGAGATGTTTTCACGCAGAGACGCAACGGCCGCAGAGTGGCAAGGCGCTCATGGGGTACTTATGGAACAGGGCGAAAACCCTTCAATTTTCGGTCAAGGTCAGAAAATGCGTTTTCGAGGTTCTCGACATGATAAAGCTCATACATACCGATGGCGTAGTCTACGAGATTATGCGCGGCGAGGCGGTTGTAGGTCACGTCCGCCGTTTCGCCGTTTCGCGCCGCGTACCGCTCAAGGAGGTAGACGAAGAACTTGAATTCCCGGCTCATGTCACGGCATCCTCAGATAGGCCGACCGCTGCGGCGTCCCCGTCACCTTCTCGCTCTCCCACATGTCGAAGATCCCCGCCGGGCCGAACTGCCACATCTCCATCGCAGGGTTCGCCAGCATGCGATAGGTCTGAGAATTGAGGAAGACCGCAAGGGCGCTTTTCGCGTCGTACCCGTACTTGGTGACGATGCGCTTCACGACCTCCTCGTCGTAGAAGTCCAGCACTTCGGGATCAACGCTCATGCGACCTCCTTCGCGTCTCGGAACGCCAAACACGCAAGGGCACGATCAGTCTTGAATGCGAACTGGTCGCGCAAGCGCTGCGGCAACAGGCGGCGCAGGGCCTCTTCCTCCGTATAGGCCCCCTTGAAATAGAGGTTCAAGACCGGCATCGTGTTGTCGTTCGCAACAGGTCCCCAAACGATGTCATAACCCGAATCGTCAATGCCCTCGTTGCGGTTGCGGCTCACGAAATGCAGCCATGCCGTCGTCGGGCCTTCGAATCTCAACGTCTTGAGAGCGGCGAAAGTCGCCTCGTCCACCGCATACGCCGAAACCGTCGGCACACCCTCGCCACGGCGCAGCACGGACGTCTTTGCCCATTTCGTCGCCTGTGTCAAATCTGAAGTCAGGTAGAACGCGCGTCCAAAGTCAAGGGCCCGCACCTGCGGCACCAGGCGCGGCTCTCGAACGGCAACATTGCTACCATGATAGAGTTCCATAGGGCGAGATTATATCATGATGGCCGCGCACAACGCAAGTGCCGCATCAATCGCCCAACACTTCGTTCTTTTGCCACAAAGAGGGCGCAGGGAGGGCGCAAAGAATTCTCTGTGCCCGCTTTGCGCCCTCCCTGCGGCTGAGACTTGAAAATGACAGGCATCAGAAATCCCAATGACGCCAACCGTCAGGCATCAGATGACGTGGGGACAGACCCCAAAGGAGGCGTTCTCACACGGAGTGACGGAGACACGGAGCATGGGGACAGGCCCCGTGACAGGGGTGGTGTTTTCACGCAGAGACGCAACGGCCGCAGAGTGCCAAGATCCCGAAAGGCCCCTGGGTCCGTGAGACCTCCGTGAGCCCCCTGGGCGAGGGTCAGTACGATCGGCCGTCACGGCGGGCGAGGTAGTTCGACAGGGCCTCCTTCAGGACGCGCGCGCCGCCGGCGGTCGGGTAGTTCCCCGTAAAGTACCAGTCGCCCGCCGAGTCGGGACAGCACGCATGGAGGTCGTCGATCGTCTGGAAGACGACGTCCACCCGCGCCTTCATGCCGGGCGGCGTGATGAGCCGCGCGATTTCCGCCGACAGTTCCGTTTGGGAATGCTGGGCGTAAATCTTCCGCACGTCGTCCGTCGCGCGGATCGCCGCCTCGCCGGCCAGGTTGACGAGGGCCTTGAACGCAACGAGCTCGCCCAGCGTCGACATGTCGATGCCGTAGCAGTCGGGGTAGCAGATCGGCGGGGCGGACGACGCGACGACGATGCGTTTCGGCCCGAGCCGGTCGAGCATCGGCAGGATCGCGTTCTTCATCGTGTTGCCGCGCACGATCGAGTCGTCGAGGACGACGAGCGTGTCCGTCCCCGGCCGCACAAGCCCGTAGGTAACATCGTAGACGTGCTGGTAGAACTCGCGGCGCGCCGCCGCGTCCGCAATGAACGTGCGGAATTTCGCGTCCTTCACCGCGATCTGCCCGAAGCGGACGGGACGCCCTTCGGCGAGGCCCTCCGTCCACAGCGCCTCCAGGAGCCCGTGGAACGCGACCTGCGCCGAGTTCGGGATGTAGCTGAAGAACGTGTTCGCGAGGTCGCCGCCGACGGCCTTCAGGAGCGGCTTCGCAAGCGCCGCGCCGAGCGCCTTGCGCTCGCGGTGGATGTCCGCGTCGTTCGCGCGCGAGAAGTAGATGCGCTCGAAGACGCAGCTGCGCCGTTCTGCCGGATCGAGAATCTTCTCGAACCGCACGGCGCCGTCCGGTGCGACCAGCAGGGCCTCGCCCGGCACGAGCTCGCGCACGTCGTCCGGCAGCGCATTGAACGCCGCCTGGATGGCGGGGCGCTCCGACGCGACGACCGCCACGTCGTCCGTGACGAGGCAGTAGCCGGGGCGGATGCCGTGCGGGTCGCGGATGGCGAAGCTCCAGCCGTCGCCCGTCATGCCGCAGAGCGTGTACGCGCCGTCCAGCTTCGGCAGCAGCTCCTTCAGGGCCGCGACGAGAATCCGCCCCCGGTCGGTCTCGCCGTCCATCTCGGCCTTCAGCATCGTCGCGGCGAGCCATTCGCAGATGAGGTAGCCGTCGGCCGTCGACTCCGGGAACTTGCCGCGCGCGACGTAGGCGTCGAAGAGGTCGTGCGTGTTCGTGAGGTTGAAGTTGCCCGCGAGGAAGAGCGTGCGGTTGAGCCGCGCCGAGCGATGCACGAACGGGTGGCAGAAGCCGAGGTCGCCGCGCCCGTACGTCGCGTAGCGCAGGTGGCCGAGGAACAGCGTCTCGTCCATCCGCCGCCGCTTGGCCAGCAGGGAGAGCAAGTCCGCCAGCGGACGATCCGAGGCGGACTTGAGCTCGCTGAAGGCGGGCTTGCCGGGTTCGGGCGTGAGCGTCAGCGTGACCGCGCCCGCGCCGTCCTGACCTCGGTTGTGCTGCTTTTCCAGAAGGAGCGAGAGCTTCGTCCCGCCGAAATCCGCCGCGCCGTAGGCCGTCGCGTAATGGGTAGCCACCTTGCGAAGACGCAACAGCGCCACCGCACACTCGTGTTTGATCGTGTCGGACATGACACGGAGCCTTTTGCAAAGGCTGTGCCACGGGACGAAAGCGGCGCAACGCGCGCCCGCGAATTACGCCGCCTGTAAAACGGACGCGGCCGACTTTACAGCCGACCGCACATCCTGCGCCCTCAGACCGCCGCGCGGTCGCAGAGGGCCGAGACGAGCAGCGCCTTGATCGTGTGCATGCGGTTCTCGGACTCGTCGAAGACCTTCGAGTACTTCGACTCGAAGACCTCGTCCGTCACCTCCAGCGCGCCGCAGTCCTTCGTGACCTCGGTGCTGAAGTCGTGGAACGCCGGCAGGCAGTGGAGGAAGAGGAGCCGTCCGTCGAGGTTGCCCGTCGCCCGCAGGAGATCCATGTTGATCTGGTAGGGGCGCAACATCTTGATGCGCTCGGCGGTCTTCGCCTCTTCGCCCATCGAGACCCAGACGTCCGTGTAGAGGACGTTCGCGCCCTTCACGCCTTCCGTCGGGTCCTCGAAGACGCGGATGTCGACGCCGTTGCGGCCGGCGACTTCCTCGGCCTCGGCCAGCACCGCCTCGTCGGGCCGGAGCTCCTTCGGGCAGCAGCAGACGTAGCGCACGCCGCACTTCGCGCAGCCCATCATGAGCGAGTTCGCGACGTTGTTGCGCCCGTCGCCGACGTAGGCGACGCACGTGTTCGCGTCGAGCGCGCCGAAGTTCTCCTTGACCGTCAGGAGGTCGGCGAAGATCTGCGTCGGGTGGTAGTCGTCGGTGAGGCCGTTCCAGACCGGCACGCCCGAGTACTTCGCGAGATCCTCGCAGTCGCGCTGGCGGAAGCCGCGAAAGAGGATGCCGTCGTAGATGCGCCCGAGGACGCGCGCGGTGTCCATCACCGACTCCTTCTTGCCGAAGTGGATGTCGGGCCGCGTCAGGTACTCGCCGTTGCCGCCCTCGTCGCGGATCGCGACCAGCGTCGAGTTGCGCGTGCGCGTCGAGCTCTTCTCGAAGATGAGCGCGACGTTCTTGCGGTGCAGGAGGTCGCCGCGCACCCCGGCGGCGCGGCGCGCCTTGAGCTGCGCCGAGAGCTCGATCAGGTTCTTCATCTCCTCGTCGGTGAACGAGGCGAGGCGCATCATCGAGCGCCCCTTGAGCGAATCCATCCAAGTCAGCATTTCATCGGTTCCTTTCTGGAAGGTGCGAATTATACCAAAATCTCGACGAACCCGCCGTCGCGTCCAAAGGGCCGGCACAGGGGCGTTCAGCGCGCGGGGCGGCGGGTCTCGAACTCCTTAACCATGCACGCGCCGACGAGGACGATCTGCCAGCTCATGTAGAGCCAGGCGAGGACGATCGGCAGAAACGCGAACGAGCCGTACAGCGCGGACGACTTGGCGATGCCGACCTGCGCGACCGTACAGAGCTTGAGCCAGCCGCCGAAGAGAACCGCCGTCACGAGCCCGCCCCACCACGCCGGGCGGAAACGCACAGTGCAGTTCGGCACGACCCAGTAGAAGAAGCCGAACGTGAGCGACGCCGTGCCGAGCGTGAACGCGAGCCCGAAGAGCCGCGAGTCGAGGATGCCGATCAGGCCGTCGGACACCCACTTCGTGAGCCACAGCCGCCCCATCGTCGCGACGAGGATGTCCTTCACCGTGTTGAGGATCGGCAGCGACATCGCCACCGTCGCGAGAATCGGCAGCACGACCATGATGAAGAGGTACATGTAGGCGCGCTTCCAGACCGGGCGCGCCTTCGCGACGCCGAAGATCTCGTTGAAGCTCGTCTCGACGGAAGCCAGCGACGAGATGACCGTCCAGAGCAGAAAGCCGAAGCCGATCCATCCGAACGTGCCGACGTCGAACGTCTCGACGCGCGCGAAAAGCTGGTTGGAGATCTCGCGCGCCTCGTGCGCAAACTCCGTGGCGGCGATGCGCTTCTTCTCCTGCTCGTCGGCGTCGGCCGCCGAGAGCAGCGGCAGATCCGCATCCTTCCCGTTCTCGATCTCGACGATCAGCGCGTCGATCCGCGCGTTGATCTGCGTCTTCGCGTAGGCGTCGACGCGGCAGGCCTTCGCGGCGACGAGGATGCAGCAGAGGACGGGCACGACCGCGAGGAGCGAGAAGTACGTCAGCCCCGCCGCGTGCATCGTGCAGTTGTTGTCCAGAAACCGCCGCACGACGCGGCGCGCCCAGCCATACGCCTTTTTCATAGAAGCGGCCCCGTCGCAAGGCCCAGCACAACGCCCGCCCCGTAGACCGCCGCAAGGATCGCCAGGTTCTCACGCAGGCTGCGGTTCGTGCGGAAGAGGACGAGCAGCCCCAGCCCCGAGCCCGTGAAGGACGACGCCATCAGCGCGCCCGCGCTCATCGCGCCCGAGCAGTAGAGTTCCGCGCCCGCCACGGAGACGGCGCAGTTCGGGATGAGGCCAAGCGCGCCCGCCGCGAGCTCGCCGAGAATCGGCGTGTTGAGGCGAAGCGCCTGAAGGCAGTCTTCGCCGAAGAAATGGAAGCAGAGCTCCAGCGCACCCGAGACGAGGACGATGAAGAAGAAGATTTCCGCCGTGTGGATCAGCGCGGGCACAAGGACGCCCCGATGTTCCCGACAGCCGCAGTGGCTGTGTTCGCAGAGGTCATGGACGCGCACATCCCGCCGCCGCGCGCGCAGAAGCGCGCAAATGCCGTCCGCCGAAAAGCCGATGACGACCGCCGCCGCGACCTTCAGGAGGACGATGCGCGCGAGCAGCGAAACGGGCACCTGCTTCGAGAGGAGGACGGGTATCAGCTCGTCGGACGTCGAGAGGAAGACCGCAAGCAGCGTCCCCACCGTGACGACGCCGCCCGCATAGAACGAGGCCGCCGCCGCCGAGACGCCGCACTGGGGAATCGCCCCCGCGAGCGCGCCGGCGAGCGGCCCGACAGAACGCGCACGCTCGAGAATCCTCTCGAGCGCGCCGCCCGCATGCGCTTCAATCGCCTCCAGGACCAGGTAGGTCGCGAAAAGGAACGGAAGCAGCAGCAGGGTCTCTTTGACGAAGTCTATCACGCCGCGGAGATAGCTTCGTTCGGGCACTGCGCCGCGCAGGCACCGCAATCGACGCACTTGTCGGCGTCAATCGTGTAGGGCGTACCCTCGGAAATCGCTTCCGCCGGGCAGGCGTCCTTGCAGCATCCGCATCCGACGCACTTGTCGGCCGCAATCTTGTGAGCCATGGTTTTTCTCCTTTTCGTTTAGTTGGTTGACAACGATGGCGCGTATTATAGCACCTTGCCGTGCTGTTAGACAAGGGAAACTTGACCGGGCGCCCGAAACGCCCGAAGCCTCAGTTCTTTTTCTTCTTCGCGTCGCTGCGGATGTCGTCCTCGGTGCCCATCACGCCGTCCTCGCCGGCCGACTTGATGATGATCTTCTTGCCCTTCGTCTCCATCTCGTACTTGTTGTCCCACGGGTCGTAGAGCCCCTTGTCGCTTTCGAGGATCGGCTCTTCGCCCTCCGTGAGCTGGTCGAGCGAGGTCGGCAGCTTCTTGTGCTGGATGTAGTACGTCGTGCACGCCTCGTGCAGCGACTGGACGCCCTGCTCGGCCGCCGTCTGGCGCGCCTTGCCGATGTTGCCGATGACGTTCTGCACGGCAATCGTGCCCAGGATGCCGAGGATGGCCACGACGACCAGCAGCTCGACGAGCGTGAAGCCGGCCTTCATCGACTGGACGGCCGCGTTCTCTTCGTTCTTCTTCATCATTTTACTTTGCCTCCGATGTGTTGGGGACGGACGCGGCAACCGCTGCCGCGCCCGCGACCTGTTGTTGCTGACATTTTTCCGATGCGCCGAAAAGCCCCCACGCCGTCCACCCCAGCAGGGCGACGACAAGCGCGAGCAGCAGCGCGTAGAGGGCCGCGTCCGACGTCTTCGCGCACTTCGTGAAGCCACGCGCCCGCGCCATCGAGAAGCGGATCGGACGGTTCACCGCCCAGCCCGAGGCGTTCAGGATCGCGCCGAGGTCGCGGCGGCGCAGCTTGAACCACGTGAGAATCACGCTCGGCAGCGAGACGACGAGGACAATCGCCAGGACGGCCGCGAGGAACTGCCACGGCCCCATGCCGCGCACGACCGCCGCGACGGACGCCACCGCCGCGCCGGCCATGCCGACGCCGATGCCGATCGCCGCAACCGAACTCGCGAGTGCCGCGCCGCCGGCTTCGGCCGATGCCGCGCCCTTCTGCACCTTCTCGACCGACTTCGCCTGTCGGTCGCCGAGAAACTTCTTCACGGCGGCGGCAAGGCCCGCGCCCAGCTTCTTCCACGGAGACCAGAACGCCTCCGTCAGCGAGACCTGCGACTCGACGACCTGCGTGACGACCGCCTCCCAGTTTCCGCCGTCGCGGTCGTAGAAGACGCCGTTGCGGCCCGCGTAGAGTCCGCCGATCGTCCCCGCCGTCACGACCGCGCAGATCGTGCGCTCGGCACCGTCCCGCGGACGCTTCAGTTTCAGGTAGATGACGCAGCAGTCGGACTTGCCCGACAGCGCGGCGTGCGCCGCCTCGCTCTCGACGTGGAAGCAGAGGTCGAGTTCCTTGCCGTCAATCCGCAGCGTGCCCGTCTGGAAGATCGCCGACGCCGTCTCGTCGTAGAGGCGATCCATCGTCACGTAGTTCTGCAGAAACTCGCCGAGAAAGATCCGATAGCGCAGCAGTCGCTCCGCCTCGACGAGCGCGGCCTTCGCCTCGGCATGGACGACGGGCTTCGCCGCGCGCCAGGCGCGGAACGGCGCAAACGCCGCCTTGACGGCCTTCCAGTCCATCCGCGTGAGCGCATCCTTCTCGCCGAGGACAGGCTTGACGCATTTTGCCGCGAACGCGCAAATCGCCTCCACGTGCTTCGGGTTGAGATGACCCTTCAGCGGCAGCACCTTGTCCGGCTCCTCCGTCACGAGCGGCAGGTCGTCCGGCGGCGTGAAGAACGCCTCGACGACCGGCTCGACGGCGGCGAGCGCGGCCTCGGCCGCCGGGGTGTCCGCCCCGCAGACGGCAACCGCCGGATCGCGCCCCTGCGCCTCCCAGTCGGCGCGCGCGGCCTTCTCGGCCTCGGTCAGCTCCAGCTGTTCGAGGTCGGCCTGTTTCGCCAGATTCTCGGCAAGGGCCTTCTCGTCGGCCGCGTGGTCGCCGAAGAGGTCGTCGACCGAAACGCCCTTCGCCTTCAGGAAGTCGAGCGCGGCCCGCACCTCGTCCGTGCGGATGCGCCCGTCGCCGTCCGCATCCAGGAGCGCAAGCGTCCGCGCATCAAACCGCAGCCCCTTGACGGGACAGGAAATCGCATACCAGTCTTTCAGGTCTTCGGGCATCTCAAGCATTGTCTTGTTCCTCCGTGTACTCTTCGTTGACTCTTCAAGAACCGTCCTCGTCACGCGCGCACGATCCGCACGCGCCCCGCCGCGCACTCCGCGCGGTAACACGCGACCGTGCGGCGCAACCCCTCGTCCAGCGAGATCTGCGGCTTCCAGCCGAGCGAGCGGATGAGCGTCGTGTCGCAGAGCTTGCGCGGCGTGCCGTCGGGCTTTGCCGCGTCCCACGCAATCGCCGCCGGGCATCCTGTCGCCGCGCGCACCTTCTCGGCGAGGTCGCGAATCGAGACCTCCTCGCCCGAGCCGACGTTCATGAGGTCCGGCGGGTTTTCGAGGCCGAGCGCGAAGAGGCACGCCGCCGCGAGGTCGTCGACGTGCAGGAACTCGCGCAGCGGCGTCCCCGTGCCCCAGAGCGGCACGGTCGCGTCGCCCCGCACACGCGCCTCCTCGAACTTGCGGATCATCGTCGGCAGGACGTGCCCGCCCACGAGGTCGTAGTTGTCACCCGGCCCGTAGAGGTTCGTCGGCATGAGCGAATGGTAGCAGAGGCCGCGTTCGCGCCGCAGGAACTCGCAGAGCTTGAGGCCGGAGATCTTCGCGAGCGCATACCCCTCGTTCGTCTTCTCCAGCGCGCTCGTGAGAAGCGCGCTTTCCGGGATCGGCTGCGGCGCGAGGCGCGGGTAGATGCACGTCGAGCCAAGGAAAAGGAGCCGCGTCACACCCGCCTCCGCCGCGCCCCAGACCGTGTTGAGCGCAATCAGCTCGTTCTCGTAGAGGAAGCGCGCGTTGGCCGCGCTGTTCGCGCCAATGCCGCCGACGCGCGCCGCCGCGATGACGGCGACGTCGGGCTTTTCCGCCGCGTAGAATGCGCGCACGGCCCAGGGATCGAGCAGGTCGAGCTCGGCGTGGGTGCGCGTGACGACGTTCGCGTAGCCGCCCTGCGCGAGCGCGCGGCAGACGGCGGAGCCGACCATGCCGCGATGCCCCGCGACGAAAATCCTGTCCGCCTTACGCATTCTTCACCGTCCGTTCCTTGCGCGCCAGTTCGAGGTCGGCGTCCATCATCATCTTGACGAGGCCCTTGAACGTCACCTTCGGCTCCCAGCCGAGGACGCGCCGGGCCTTGCTCGCGTCGCCGAGGAGCTGGTCGACCTCGCTCGGACGGTTGTAGCGGTCGTCGTGCTTCGTGTACTTCGCCCAGTCGAGCCCGACGTATCCGAACGCCTCCTCCAGCAGTTCCTTCACCGAGTGCATCTCGCCCGTCGCGAGCACATAGTCGTCCGGCGCATCCTGCTGGAGCATCCGCCACATCCCCTCGACGTAGTCGCCCGCGTAGCCCCAGTCGCGCCGCGCGTCGATGTTGCCCATGAAGAGCTCGTCCTGAAGGCCGAGCTTGATGCGGCTCGCCGCGCGCGTCACCTTGCGCGTCACGAACGTCTCGCCCCGGCGCGGCGACTCGTGGTTGAAGAGGATGCCGTTCGAGGCGTGCAGGCCGTAGGCCTCGCGGTAGTTCTTGACGGCCCAGAAGCCGTAGAGCTTCGCGACGGCGTAGGGGCTGCGCGGATAGAACGGCGTCGTCTCCTTCTGCGGCACCTCCTGAACCTTGCCGTAGAGCTCTGACGTCGAGGCCTGGTAGAAGCGCGTCTTCACGCCCGTCAGGCGGATCGCCTCCAGGAGGCGCATCGTGCCGAGCGCGTCCACGTCGCCCGTGAACTCCGGCGAGTCGAAGCTGACGCGCACGTGGCTCTGCGCGGCGAGGTTGTACACCTCGTCCGGCTTGATCTCGTGGACGAGGCGCATGAGGTTCGAGCTGTCGCCGAGGTCGCCGTAGTGCAGGAAGAGCTTCACGCCGCTGACGTGCGGATCCTGGTAGAGGTGGTCGATGCGGCCCGTGTTGAACGTGCTCGAGCGGCGGATGATGCCGTGAACCTCGTAGCCCTTGTCGAGCAGCAGTTCCGCGAGGTAGCTGCCGTCCTGTCCCGTGATGCCGGTGATGAGCGCCTTCTTCATGATTTCGTCTTCCTTCCGTCAATGCTCCTTGATCGTGCCCTTCAGCACGGCGATGAACGCGGACTGCGGCACGTTCACGTGGCCGAACTCCTTCATGCGCGCCTTGCCGCGCTTCTGCTTCTCGAGGACCTTCATCTTGCGCGTGACGTCGCCGCCGTAGAGCTTCGCGAGGACGTCCTTGCGGAACGGGCGGATGTCCTCGCGCGCGATGATCTCCTTGCCGATCGCCGCCTGCACGGGAATCTTGAACTGGTGCGGCGGGATCGTCTCGGCGAGGGCCTTGCACATCTGGAGGCCGCGTGCGCGCGCCTTGTCGCGGTGCACCATCGTCGCGAACGCGTCAACCGTCTCGCCGTTGAGGAGGATGTCCATGCGCACGATGTCCGAGACCTGGTAGCCGTTCGGCTCGTAGTCCATCGAGGCGTAGCCGTGCGAGACGGACTTCAGCGTGTCGTGGAAGTCGATCAGGATCTCGTTCAGCGGCAGGCGGCAGTGGAGCATCACGCGCTTCGCGTCGATCGTCTCCGTGCCCTCGACGAGGCCGCGCCGGTCCATCACGATGCGCATGACGTCACCGATCGACTCGCTCGGCGTGATGATGCGCGCCGTCAGGATTGGCTCGGAAATCGTCTCCAGCACGGACGGGTCGGGCATCTGCAGCGGGTTGTCGAGGTCTTTCTCCTCGCCGTTCTTGAGCTTCAGCTTGTAGACGACGCCGGGCGAGGTCGAGATGATGTCGAGGCCGAACTCGCGGCGCAGGCGCTCCTGCACGATCTCCATGTGGAGGAGGCCGAGGAAGCCGCAGCGGAAGCCAAAGCCGAGCGCGAGCGACGACTCGTGGTGGAACGTGAAGGCCGCGTCGTTGAGGTGAAGCTTCTCCAGCCCCGCCGCGACCTTCGGGAACTCGTCCGTCGACATCGGGTAGATGCCGCAGAAGACGGTCGGGCGGATGTCCTGGAAGCCCGGCAGCGGCTCGGTCGCGCCGAGCTTCGCCGTCGTCACCGTGTCGCCGATCTTGATCTCGCTCGGGTCCTTCACCGTGCCGACGATGTAGCCGACCTCGCCGGCCGAGAGGCGGTCGACGGGCTTCTTCGTCGGCGAGAAGACGCCAACCTCATGGACGGTCGTCGCGACGTTCGAGCCCATGAACTTCACGTTCTGCCCGGCGGCCAGCGTCCCGTCCATGACGCGCACGTAGGTGATGACGCCCCGGAACTCGTCGAAGACCGAGTCGAAGACGAGCGCGCGGAGCGGCGCGTCGACGCCGCGCGTCTCCGGCGGGGGGATGCGCTTCACGATCGCCTCCAGCACGTCGGGGCAGCCGACGCCCGTCTTCGCCGAGACCAGGAGCGGCTCGTCCATCGGGATCGCCAGGATGTCCTCGATCTCGCGCGAGACCTCCTTCACGTCCGCGCCAGGGAGGTCGACCTTGTTCAGGACGGGCACAATCTCCAGCTTCGCGTCCTGCGCGAAGTAGGTGTTCGCGACGGTCTGCGCCTCGACGCCCTGCGCGGCGTCGACGACGAGCAGCGCGCCCTCGCACGCGCCCATCGAGCGGCTGACCTCGTAGGCGAAGTCGACGTGGCCGGGCGTGTCGAGCAGGTTGAAGAGGTAGGTCTGCCCGTCCTTCGCCGTGTAGTGCATCGAGACGGGGTGCGACTTGATCGTGATGCCGCGCTCGCGCTCGAGGTCCATCGCGTCGAGCGTCTGCTCCTTGAGCTCGCGCGCGGAGATCGCGTGCGTCAGCTCGAGGATGCGGTCGGAGAGCGTCGTCTTGCCGTGGTCGACGTGCGCGATGATGCAGAAGTTGCGGATGTGTTCGAGTTTCATCAGCCGAGCTGGTTCAGGAAGCGGACGTCGTTCTCGTAGAGCCAGCGGATGTCGGGAATGCCGTACTTGATCATCGCGATGCGCTCGACGCCGAAGCCGAAGGCGTAGCCCGAGACCTTTTCCGGATCCCACCCGACGTGCTGGAAGACGCGCGGGTCGACCATGCCCGCGCCCGCGACCTCAATCCACCCCGACTGCTTGCAGACGCTGCACCCATTGCCCTTGCAGACGTGGCACGAGAAGTCGACCTCGACGGACGGCTCGGTGAACGGGAAGAAGTGCGGCCGGAAGCGCACGGTCACGCTGTCGCCCATCATCTCCTTCGCGAAGTAGGCGAGGACGCTCTTGAGATCCGCGAGCGAGACGGGCTTCGTCGCCGTCTCGTCGACGTAGAGGCCCTCAATCTGGTGGAAGTTCGCCGAGTGCGTCGCGTCCGTCGTGTCGCGGCGGAACGTGCGGCCGGGGCAGATGACGCGCACGGGCGGCCTGTTCGCCATCATCGTGCGGATCTGCACGGGCGAGGTCTGCGTGCGAAGCAGGCAGTCGTCGTTGAACCAGAACGTGTCCGTCCGGTCCTGCGAGGGATGGTGCGGCGGCGTGTTGAGCGCCGTGAAGTTGTTGAAGCGGTTCTCCAGCTCCGGGCCGTCGGCGACCGTGAAGCCGAGGCGGCCGAAGATGCGCGCCGTCTCCTCGATGACGCGCGAGAGCGGATGCTTCACGCCGAGGCCGAACCAGCGGCCGGGAAGCGTGAGGTCGGCCGCGACGGCCTGCTCGCCCGCGCCGCCGAGGTGGCCGGACGCCTGCAGCGCCGCCTCGACCTCGGCCTTCCACGCCTGGATCGCCTTGCCGAACGCGGGGCGCTCCTCCTTCGGCACGTCCTTCATCGCCTTGATGAGCGCGGGGATGGAGCCGTTCCGCCCCACGTACTTCACGCGCAGCGCCTCCACGGCCGCCGCATCGGCCGCCGCCGCGATTTCCTTCAGGCTTTCGGCCTTCGCCGCCTCCAAATCAGCAAGAGTCATGTCTTCTCCTCCATAATGGTCGGGGCGAGAGGATTTGAACCTCCGACATTCTGCTCCCAAAGCAGACGCACTACCAGGCTGTGCAACGCCCCGCCGAAACGTGTCCGCATAGTATACCATACTTTCGCTGTCCGTTGTGGGCCGTTTTTTGATATACTACGCAAAATAATGGAAAGAATAGACACAGCGCAGGCCAAGGCGGCCGTTCTGACCGAGGCCCTGCCCTACATTCAGGACTTTCAGGGCTCCGTCGTCCTCGTGAAGCTCGGCGGCTCCGTGATGGAGGTCGAGGCGAACCTCGACTCGATCATGGACGACGTCGCGTTCCTGAACGCCGTCGGCATCAAGGTCGTGATCGTGCACGGCGGCGGCAAGGCGATCTCGAAGGCGATCAAGGCCTCCGGGCTCGAGCCGGCGTTCGTGGAGGGGCTGCGCGTGACGGACGAGGCGACGATGGAGATCGTCCGCAAGACCCTCAACAACGTCGTGAACCCCGACCTCGTCGCGCGCCTCTGCAGGCGCGGCGCGAACGCGAAGCCGCTGCACGGCAACTGGCTCTTCGGCGCGCAGAGGATCGCCGCGCCCGACCGGGGCTACGTCGGCGAGGTCGTGCAGGTTTCGGCCCGCGCCGTCGTCGAGATGCTCGACGCGCGCATCATCCCCGTCGTGACCCCGCTCGGCACGGGCGTGGACGACGGCCACCTCTACAATGTCAATGCGGACTTTGCGGCCGCGGCGCTTGCGAAGGCGCTCAAGGTCCGCAAGTTCGTCCTCGTGTCCGACGTCCCTGGGCTCCTGCAAGACCCCGGGGATCCGTCGACCCTTTTCTCTACCTTGCGCCTGGCCGACACGAGCCGGCTCAAGGAGGCCGGAGTCATCTCGGGAGGGATGCTTCCGAAAATCGAGAGCTGCGAAGATGCGATCCGCGCGGGCGTGAAGAAGGTTCACCTCGTCGACGGGCGCATGGCGCACTCGCTGTTGTTGGAAATATTCACGCATGATGGCGTGGGAACGGAGATAATCGAATGAGCAACGAAAAGTCAATGGAAATCCTCGATCTTTACAGGGCGAAGGTCATGCCGACCTACGCGCCGTCGGTGGCGGTCGCCTCCGGCAAGGGCATCACCGTGCGCGATGCGGACGGCCGCAGCTACTACGACTTCACGAGCGGCATCGGCGTGCAGGCCGTCGGCTACGGCAACAAAAAGGTGACGGAGGCGATCCAGTCGCAGGCCGCCGCGCTCACGCACTGCTCGAACCTCTTCGTGAACGCGCCCGAGACGCAGCTCGCGGCGAAGCTCGTCGAGCTCTCCGGCCTCGGCGGCAAGGTCTTCTTCTGCAACTCGGGCGCCGAGGCGAACGAGGCGGCGATCAAGCTCGCCCGCAAGTGGGGTCACGCGAACGGCGGCCGCTACGAGGTCGTCACGTTCCGCCAGGGCTTCCACGGGCGCACGCTCGCGACGGTCGCGGCGACGGCCCAGGCCTGGTGCCAGGAGGGCTACGACCCGCTGCCCGTCGGCTTCGCCTACGCCGACTACAACGACCTCGACAGCGTCAAGGCCGCGATTACCGACAAGACGGTCGCAATCCTGTTGGAGGCCGTGCAGGGCGAGGGCGGCGTCACCCCGGCGACGGAAGACTTCCTGCGGGGCGTGCGCGCGCTCTGCGACGAGCGGAACCTGCTGATGATCGTCGACGAGGTGCAGACCGGCATGGGCCGCACGGGCACGTGGTTCGCGTGGCAGGGCTATGGCGTGACGCCCGACCTCTTCACCTGCGCGAAGGCGCTCGGCGGCGGCCTCCCGATGGGCGCGCTCGTCTCGAACGCGAAGCTGGCGGACGTCTTCACGCCGTCGTCCCACGCCTCGACCTTCGGCGGCAACCCCGTCGCGGCGGCGGCGGCGAACGCGGTCATCTCCGTCATCGAGGAGGATGACCTGCTCGCGAACGTGGCGAAGGTCGGCGCGCTCCTCCGGGAGGCGCTGCAGAGCTTCGTCGACAAGTACGACAAGCTGTTGGAGGTGCGCGGCAAGGGCCTCATGCTCGGGCTCGTCGTCGACGGCGACGCGAAGGAGGTCGTGGACGCGCTCGCGGGCCAGGGGCTTCTCGCGCTCACGGCCGGCAAGAACGTCGTCCGCTTCCTGCCGCCGCTCTGCCTCGGCGAGGAAGACCTGGAGGACGCGGTCGACATGATCTCCGACGCGCTCGACAACGTCTTCGGAGAGGCGTAAGGGACGCCCCTTTCTTCTCGGCCAACCCATAAAACGCGCGCACCGCCTTGACGCGGTGCGCGCGTTTTTGGTATACTACGCACCGTTTTCAACACATGGGGATATAGCTCAGTTGGTAGAGCGTCTCAATGGCATTGAGAAGGTCAGGGGTTCGACTCCCCTTATCTCCACCATCCCCACACGTTCGTCTTTCAGCGGAACTGCTGACTAAAGGAATCGCGGCGCATTGTCGTTGCGCGAACGGAAGGCGAAGAGAATCGCGTTCAGCGCGTCAACAGACTCGGAGATCTCGGCCTGGCCGGAGACGGCAATGCGCAGGACGGCCGTCTCGAACTGGGAGTAGAGCAGCGCCGTCGCCCGGTTCGCGTTGATCGAGGCGTCGTACTCGCCCCGGTGGATCGCCTCGACCACAAAGGAGTGGAGGATGCGCTTCAGCCCCATCGTGTGCCGCAGGATGTTGTCCACCGGGATTTTTCCGCCGCGCCGCACCGCACAGAGGAAGTCGACGATGACGCAGAGGAAGTCGCGGTTGTCGAAGAGCAGCGCGAAGACCGAAATGCAGATCTGGCGCAGCTTCGCGTCCGGCGACAGGCGCGAGCGGACGATCTCGCGGTAGCGGACGCCAATGACGCCCGTCGCCTCGTCGATGGCCTCGTTGAAGATCTGCCGCTTGTCCTTGAAGTACGTGTAGAGCAGCGTCCGCGAAATGCCGCAGGCCTCCGCAATCATGCCGAAGTTCACGTCGCCAAAGCCATGACGCGCGAACAGCCTGAGGCTGATCGCGCGTATCTCGCGTTTGCGCTCCTTGTGGTTGACCGTCCTGTTCGCCATTAGGAGCGCATTATACCAAAACTTCCGTCAGAAGGCATACGAAAGCGAGGCCGCCAGCATGTGCGAACAGGCATTGCTCGTCCCGAAGAAATGGGATCGCTCGTCGGCGGAGCCCTTGTTCACCGTGATCCAGCGGTCGCCGTCATCCATCATGACCAGGTTGTAGCCGATGTCGAGGCGCAACGAGCGCCAGATGTAGTAGCCCGCGCCCAGGCCGACGATGTTGCGGTGCCCGCCCGGCAGCATCGTCGTGCCGCGCTCTTCGGACGACGGGTCCATGTCGAACACGTAGCCGCAGCGGAGCGAGAGGTCTTCCGTGACGTCATATTCAAGGCCGACCGCGAAGCGCCAGACGTCATCCCATTCGAGCGGCAGGTCGAAGGAACTCGGCTCCAGCCGACCCGTCGTCGCATTGAGACTGCGCGCCGGAATCTTGAAGGAGATCGTATCCACGCTCGACCATTGCGTCCAGGTCGTCGCAAAGCCCGCGTGCCACTTCTCGTTCGGCGAATCCCAGTTGAGGCCGGCCGTGAGGGACTGCGGCAGCGTCAGGCGCGCGCTCGCGTCGCTGTGCAGGTCGCCGCCCGTCGCCGCGTAGGGAATCCTGCCGAGAAGCGGATGCGGAACCGAGCCGTTGATGTCGAAGTCGCCCTTGATGTTGTGCTTGATCTGCGAACGGTAGACGACGCCGAGGCTGAGGCGGCCGAAGTCCTGGCTCTCGAAGAGCCTGAACGTCGTGCCGAAGTTGTAGCCCATCGAGATGTCGTCGCCGTCCAGCTCGCTCATCAGGTCGTAGCCCGGCGTGCCGTGATGCGGACGCTTCTTGTTGTTGAAGGTGATGTAGCTCATCTTGAGGCCCGCCGCGACCGACCACCAGTCCGTGAGCCGGTACGCGAGGTTCGGGTTGAGCGTGAACTGCATCAGCGTCGTCTCGACCGTGTCGCCCGCAAGCGACCAGTCCGTCCCGTATTTCGTGCCGAGGCCGTTCTCGCAGTAGGCGCCAAGCCCGAAGAAGAGGTCGTCCCCCCAGACCGGCGTCGTGACGAAGAGGTGCGGAATGCAGAACAGGCCGGGGTTCATGTTCCGTTCGCTGCGCCCGTCCACGGAAATGTCCGAATAAAGCCAGACAAGCGTCGAGCCGACCATGATCGACACATTCGTCGTTTCTGTCATGTTTGCCGGGTTGTAGTAGACGGCCGAAGCGTCCTTCGTCGAGCCGACGAGCGTTCCGCCGAGCGCATTGCCGCGCGCAGACGCCTCATAAAGGCCGAAACCGGCCGAATATGCCGCGCCCATCGGCAGAACCGCACACAGACTCAGAAGCAGTTTTTTCATATTTGACACTTTCCTTGTTTTTGTCAGTGGCGCGTATTATAGCATAATCGTCCCTGCCTCTGCAACCGAGGGGGTGCATGAAGGGAAATGTCGGTGTCTCAGTCTGCGGTGCCGCCTTCAGGCACAGGGGACGTCCCCGATGCATTCGAGGATGAGCGGCTTCGGTTCGGGGGCGGTGGGCGCGATCTGAAACGCCTTGTAGAGGTCGGCGGCGGCCTTTTCGAGCCCTCCGGGCCCCGTCGCCTTCTCCAGCGTCGCAAGCGGCGCGCCGACGGCCACGCGGTCGCCGACCTTCACGGCGAGCGTGACGCCCGCGCGCGGGTCGATGCGGTCGCCCGCGCGTTCGCGCCCCGCGCCCAGCGCAAGCGCGACGCGCCCGACCTTCTCCGCGTCAATCGCCGTGACGTAGCCCGACTTCATCGCCTGAATCCTGAACTTGAACGTCGGCTTCTTCAAAAGCGCGTCGAACCGTTCGAGATCGCCGCCCTGCGCCGAGACCATCCGCGCAAACGTCGCGAACGCCGCGCCGTCCGCCAGACGTGCGCGGCACTCCGCGCGCGCCGCGTCGAGCGGCAGGTCACGCGCAAGCGACACCATGCGCGCGGCCTGTTCGACGCAGAGATCGACGACGGCTCCCGTGAGTTCGCCCTTCAGCATCGCAATGGCCTCGGCGACCTCGTTCGCATTGCCGACGGCGAAGCCGAGCGGCGCGTTCATGTCCGTCACGAGCGCGGCGGCCTTGCGTCCCGCCGCCCGCGAGGACGTGACAAGCGCCGTCGCGAGTTCATGCGCTTCCTCCGGCGTCTTCATGAACGCGCCGGAACCGGCCTTCACGTCGAAGACGAGCGTCCCCGCGCCCTCGGCCCACTTCTTCGAGAGAATCGAGCCGCAGATGAGCGGGATGGACGCGACCGTGCCCGTCACGTCACGCAGCGCGTAAAGCTTCTTGTCCGCCGGACAGATCTCGTCCGTCTGCACGGTCATCGAGACGCCGACCTCGGCGACGACCTTCTTGAAGGCGTCGAGCGAAAGCGCGGCGTCGTAGCCGGGAATCGTCTCCAGCTTGTCCGCCGTGCCCCCCGTGATGCCGAGGCCGCGCCCCGTCAGCGAGGGGACGGCGAGGCCGCAGGATGCGGCGAGCGGCTGAATGACGAGCGACAGCTTGTCGCCGACGCCGCCTGTCGAGTGCTTGTCGGCCGTGGGGCGCGGCAGGCCCGACCAGTCGACCGTGACGCCCGAACGCATCATCGCGTCCGTGAGGTCAGCCGTCTCGCGCGCCGTCATGCCCTTGCAGCAGATGGCCATCGCCAAGGCCGCCATCTGGTAGTCGGGAATCTCGCCCTTGGTGTAGCCCTCGACGAATTCGCGGATTTCCGCGCTGCCGAGCGCGTGTCCCTCGCGTTTCTTGTCCAGCAGAAGTTTTGCGGCGATCATTTCGTCTTCTCCCAGTAGCTCAGGTATTCGATGTTGCCCATCTCCTTGCCGCGAATCGGCGACTCGGCGAGGCCCAGAAGCGTCAGTCCGAGGTCATCCGTCGCGAAGCGGACGATGCCGTCGCGCGCCTCCAGCCGCAGGGCCTCGTCGCGCACGAGCCCGCCCGGCGCCTTGCCCTTGCCGACCTCGAATTGCGGCTTGATGAGCGCGACGATGCGCCCGCCCGGCGCGAGCACGTCGCGAATCGGCGGCAGGATGAGCCGCAGCGAAATGAACGAGACGTCCGTCACCGCGATTTCGGGGACTTCGGGGAGATCGTCCGACGTCATGTAACGCGCGTTGAAGTTCTCCTTCACCCAGACGCGCGGATCGGCGCGCAGCTTGTAGGCGAGCTGGTTCGTCCCGACGTCGACCGCCATCACGCGCGCCGCGCCATGCTGCAGGAGGCAGTCCGTGAAACCGCCCGTCGACGAGCCGACATCGAGACAGATCTTGCCGAGGGCGGAAAGAGGAGTCTCCTCCGTTTCCGCACCTCTTCCCTCTTCCTTCTTCCCTCTTCCTTCATCTCCCCACAGGGCAAACGCCCCTTCGAGCTTCTCGCCGCCACGCGAGACGAAGCGCGGCGGCGCCTCGACGGCGATCTCCGCCGTCTCGTCGAGCGTACGCGAGGCCTTGGTCTCGACCTGTCCGCCGACGCGCACCTTGCCTTCGAGTACGAGCGCCTGCGCCCGCGTCCGCGACTCGGCCAGTCCCCTTTCCACCAGCAGCAGATCGAGCCGCTTCTTCACGCCCGCCCTCGCCGGTTACCGCTCCGCCGTGATGAAGTTCACCTTGCGGATCTCGGCGCGCGGGAAGGTCTGCGTGATGCCGAGCGAGACCTCCACGACAATCGACTCCGGCGAGTTCGAGACGAGCACGCCCCGATACGTCCCGCGCGCCGTCACGATCTCGATGTCCGGCGTGAAGATCCGCCGCAGGCGAATGCGGTGCTGGCCCGTCTTCTGGTTCTGCACCGTCGGATGCCGCACCGCGTCCGCATAGCCGTCCTTCGTGATGACGAGGCGGTGCTCGCCCTCCAGCACATTGTCGATGACGAACGGGTCGCTGAAGTCGGCGTTCGGGTCCTTCGCCTTCGTGACGCCGACGACGCGGCCGTCAAGCGTCAGCTGCGCGCCGACCGGCGACGTGCAGACCTCCAGCCGCCCCATGACGTTCGAGAGCCGGAACTCCTCGGCCGCCGACGCGCCGTTCGCGAGCGTCACCGTCCGCGACAGCGTGCCGAAGCCGTCCAGCTCGGCGCGCACGGCGTAGTCGCCCGGCTTCAGGCCCGCGAGCGAGACGGGCGCCTTGCCCTCGAAGCGGTCGTTCACGTAGATGCGCGCGCCTTCGGGGACGGACGCGAGGTGCAGCGTGCCCGGCAGCCCCTTCAGCACGACCGGCAGCGTCTGCTCGTCGCCCGCGTTCACCGCGAGCTCGCGCACGGCGTCCTCGAAGCCGTCGAGGTGGAACTTCACGATCGCGCGCCCCTTCGGCACGCCTGTCACCTTCAGCGGCGCGCGGCCGCGCGGAATCCCGTTCACCGTGACCTCCGCGCCCGCCGGCTCGCTGATGACGTCGATCGTGCCGGACGAGAGCACCAGCTTCTCCTCGCGCACGAGCGGCTTGCGGCCCTCGAACTTGACGGAAATCGTCTGGTCCTGGTAGCCCGCCTTGCGCAGGCGGACACTGTGCACCTCCCGCGTGGAGAGGTGCGTGACGAGGCGCGGCGTCTGCCCGACCGACACGCCGTCGATCTGGATGTCGCAGCCCGCCGGCTCGGTCTTGAGCAGCAGAAGCCCCTTCTGCTCCTTCAGCACCGTGTTCCTCTCGATGAACGGCCCTTCGCGCGTGTCGAAGAAGCGGTTCGACTCCTCAAAACCCGCGCGGCGAAACTTCACGTGGTGCTTGCCGGGCTCCAGGTCATAGAGCATGATCGGCGTGACGCCGCGATCCTTCCCGTCGACGATGACCGTCGTCCCCGACGGGTTGGTCGTCAGGCTCACGCGGCACTGCACCTGCGGATCCGCCGCACCGGCCAGGGCCGCCCAGAGCCCCACGAACAAAACACAGAAGAATCTCATCACTTGTCTCCTTTCATGCGCTTCTCGACGTCAATGAGCTTGGCCGCCGCCGCGCGGTTGCGGTCGTCGCCGCGATCCGGAATCAGCTCCAGCAGGACGGACAGCTCGCGCTGCGCCGTCTCCCACTGCCGCAGGTTGATCGCGCGGTCGGCGAGGAACCGCTGGTTCGCGTACCGCTGCTCCAGCTCGGCCCGCGCCAGCTCCAGCCCCTGGCGCGCGGTCGCCGCGCAGTCGGGCTTCGGGTTGACCGTCTCCAGGTAGAACAGCGCCTCCTCGTAGGCCTTCACCGCGCCGAACAGGTTGCCGTACTGCACCTCGCGATCCTCCCATTTCGCGCGGCCGAGCGCGACCGACTCCTCCGCGAGGGCGATCAGCTTCTCGCGCGAATACTGCAGCGCCCACACGCCGAGCTGGTTCTTCGAGAACGTCTCCAGCTTCTCGCGCACCGCGCGGAACGCCTCCGGCTCCTGCGTGTTGACGATGCGAATCGTCCGTGAACGCGTCGTGTAGATGACCTTGAGCGTCCAGCTCTCCAGCGCGGGCGGATCGGGCTCGACGCCCTCGTAGGCGCGGTCGATCTCGCGCAGCGCCTTGACCGCGAGGATGTCGTTCAGCTCGGCCAGGGCCTTCTCGTCCAGCCGCTGGCTCTTCGTGACGTGCCGGTTCTCGCCGGGCACGTTGTCGACGGAGACCTTCAGGACGCCGTCCGGCGACAGCGTCATCTCGTAGCGGAAGATCTGGCTCTGGTTGGCCTCGACCTTCTCGTAGTAGACCTCCTTGACGACCGGCGACTCGTCTTCGGGCACGGCCTGCACGTCCGCCGACGGCGCGCCCGGCGGCGCGACCAGCAGGACGTAGATCGCCGCCGCGCCGACGAGGATCGCGACCGCCCAGAGGATGTTCGCGAGCGGCGAGCGCCGCTTGCTGGCGCGCGCGGCCGGCGCCGCCGCGACCGTCTTCTCGCCGAGGCCGAGGTCGACCGTGCCCGCCGGCGGCGTCGGCGTGCCCTCGGCGACCACGCGCAGAATCGTCGTGCCGACGACGATGACGTCGCCGACCTTCAGGTTCGCCGGCGCATCGCCGAGGGAACGCCCGTTCAGTGACGTGCCGTTCGCGCTCGCGAGGTCCGTGAGGCGGACGCCGTCCTCGCCGACGGCCTCGAAGAGACAGTGGTTGCGCGAGAGCTCCTCGTCGGGGATGTGGATGTCGTTCGAGGACGAACGCCCCAGGCGAAGGCCGCCCTGCGGGACGGCAAATCTCTTTCCGGCCAACACGCCGTTGGCGATTTCGAGTTCGGGCCTTTTTGCCATCAGAAGAATCCTTTCATGGCCTGGCTCAGGACGGGCCCGAGCAGGATGATGAACACTGCGGGAAAAATGCAGAGCATGAGCGGCCCGAGCATCTTCACGGGGGCCTCGGCCGCCAGCTTCTCGGCGCGGTCGAACCGCCGCGCGCGGAGCTGCTCGGACTGGATGCGCAGGATCGCGCCGATCGAGACGCCGAGCTCGTCCGCCTGGATGAGCGCGTAGGCGACGGACTTGAGGTCGGGCTGGCACACGCGCGCGGCCATGTTGCGCAGCGCCTCCTTGCGCGACGAGCCGACCTGGATCTCCTTCGTCATCCGCAGCAGCTCCTCGTTGAGCGGATCGAGCCGCCGCGACTTGCAGTTGCGCTGGAGCGCGCTGATGAAGTCCATGCCCGCCTCGACCGAGAGCGTCAGCAAGTCGAGGACGAACGGCAGGGCCTTCTGGATCGAGAGGTGGCGGCGCTTGCGCGCGCCGTAGAGCCAGAAGTCGGGGACGATCCAGCCGAGCATCAGCTGCAGCGCGACGAACTCCTCGCCCGACAGGAGGCCCTCGAAGCCCGCCTGCACGAGCAGCGAGTCGGCGCGCGCGACCGACGCGGCGAAGAGCGGACGCCGCACGAGGCCGAAGAAGTTCGGCGCGAACGGCAGCAGCGCGCGGAAGAGGAGCGGAATCGACCGCTCCTGCCGCCGCCCGTCCGCGAGCGTGACGTACGTGACCTCGCCGGCGACCGACGCGAGATACCACGCGCAGCCCGCCGCCGCGAGCGCCCACATTGCCGCTGTCATGAGTGAGAGGATGTTCAAGTTGCCGGACTCACGTCTTTTTGACTTTCAGAAAAGTCCTTGAAGTATACCCCATCTTGGGGTCTTTTGTCAATTCGGTCCGCTGATGCGACGCAAATCCGGGAGGAGATTGTGGTATAATCTGCGGCATGGAATCGAAACCCGTCAAGCTCGCAATCGTCGGCGGTGGCGCCGCCGGCCTCTTTGCCGCCGCCGTCGCGGCCGAACGCCGCATCCCGTGCGTCCTCCTCGAACGCAAGGCCCGTCTCGGCTCGAAGGTGCTGATGACCGCGAACGGGCGCTGCAACTTCACGAAGGACATCTCCGCCGACCAGTTCCTGCGAGACCTTGCCTGCGGCTCGGCGCGCGACGGCATGGTCCGCTTTGTCGCCGAGGCGATCCGCGAATGCCCGCCGCGCCAGATCATCGCCGGATTCAAGTCCCTCGGCGTGCCGCTTCGGCGGATGCCCGACGGCCGCATGTTCCCCGCCGACGGCAAGGCCGCGACCATCCTGCACGCCTTCGGCGACCTCCTGCGCGACGAGGAGGTGCCGATCCTGACGAACGGCGCCGTCCGGGCGATCCGCGCCACGGGACACGGCGGCGCGCGCTTCGTCGTCTCGACGAAGAACTTCGACCTGCTCGCCGAGAACGTCCTGCTCGCGACCGGCGGCGTCAGCTACCCGAAGACCGGCTCGGTCGGCGACGGGCAGAACTTCGCTCATGCGCTCGGCCACGCGCTCGTGCCGTACCGTCCCGGCCTCATCGGGCTCGAGACGGACGACCCGCGCGTCACGCGCCTCGCCGGACGGCGCTTCGAGGACGACGGGCGCGTCAAGATCCTCTCGCCCAAGGGTCAGGTGCTCTTCGACTACCGGGGCGAGGTCGACTGCGAACGCTTCGGGCTCAGCGGCGCCGCCATCTACAACGCCCAGCGGTTCATCGAACACGTCACCCGCGCCTCGACGTCCAACGCGCAATCCCTCACCCTCGAAGTCTGGTTCGGGCGCAACCGCCTGACGTTCGCCGGGCTGACGCCGCGTCCCGTCAAGGAGGCGATCGTCACGCTGGGCGGCGTGGCGACGGACGAGATCGACCCGCACACGATGCAGTCGAAGCGCGTCCCCGGGCTCTTCTTCGCCGGCGAGGTGATGGACATCGACGGGCCGACCGGCGGCTACAACCTGACGCTCGCCTTCGCCACGGCGCGCAAGGCCGTCACGTCGATTCGCGCGGCCGGCGACACGCGACCTCGGCCGGCCTGACGGCGACACTCGACGGCCGAAGGCCCAAGGCCCCGCAAAGGATGGCGGCGAGGACAAGCGAGAGCGTCGAATTGAGCGAATCGACGCAACGAAAGGCATAGTCCGACAGCGGAAACGGCCAGCCGACGAACGCGCACAGGCCATGCGCCGCAAGAAAGGCTCGCGAGAGCGAAAGCCCGGACAGCGCCGCGAGGCACCAGAGGGGACGCGACGACGGCGCACGCAAAAGCGTGCGTACGAGCACGAACGCCACGAACCAGCCCATCGCATGGCTGTACGCCTGCGTGTACGTCCAGCAGCACGACGTGATGGCCGCCGGCATCAGGAAGACGAACCAGTCCCGCTCCTTCCGCATCCGCCACGTCAGCGCCGCGCAGACGAGCGCACCGACCGCCAGCGCCGCGAGAGAAACGGTCGCCGCGACAACAAGCGATTTCCTCATGCACGCTCCAGGACGTTGTAGCGGACGATGCACCACAGCGCGCGCACGCCGTCCCGCCAGCCGATCTTCTTGCCGTCGCGGAACGTGCGCGGGCGGTAGCGGATCGCACACTCGTAAACGTGCCAGCCGCGCTGGCGCATGCCTTGCGCGACATACGCCACGCATTCGGGTTCGAAGCCGAACCGCCGTTCCTTCAGGCGCGGCGCGATCTTGCGGATGACATCGGACGTGAACAGCTTGTAGCACGTCTCCATGTCCGTCAGCGCCAGGTCGGAGAGGGCATTCGAGCACAGCGTCAGGAACCTGTTCATCGTCGAATGCCACCAGCGCAGGACCCGGCGTTCGTGCTGCTGCAGGTAGCGCGAGCCGAAAACCACGTCAGCGCGGCCCTCGACCATCGGCTTCAGCATCTTCAAGTAATCGCGCGGATCGTATTCGAGATCGGCGTCCTGCACACACACGAAGTCGCCGGTTGCGGACAGGAAACCTGCCTTCAGCGCCGCGCCCTTGCCTTGGTTGACCGCATGGCATCCGACATCTCATCCTTGGTCAACTGAAACATGTACGGCTCTGGAAAACGCTCTGCATTACGCTTCACTTGCTCGTTGAGTCGCTTGGTCGGGACCTGATACGCCTCGGCAAGATCACGATCAAGCATAACCTGAACACCGCGTATCGTGAAGATTCGCGACTGAATGTCCATGTTCGATGTCGTAACCAACGATGTCGTCTTTTCCATGCGAACCTTTCTCATAGGGCACAAATCAATTTCTGTTTTCGTTCAACGAGAATGTCCTGTATTATAGCAGAAAGTGGATGAGGAAGGCGCACACGGAGGGACGGAGACACGGAGAGGCGTGTGGGGATTGACTCGCGCAGAGCCGCAGAGGTCGCAGAGTCGAGGTTCCGTTCAACTTGCCAGACGGGTGGGCGTGGACGAGGCTGGATGCCCTATGCCCCCTTATCCGATGGTGGATAGGTAGTCCTTAAGTCTCTGCTGTTCACTCTCGGAGAATATGCCGAGCATCGGCAGGATGTCGCCGTTCTTGTGGTAGGCGGTGAATGCGTCGTAGTAGGCGCGCCGATTTTCATACTTGATGCTGATCGGCAGATAACCCGCCCGCATCAGGATGAAATTCACCAAGAGCCGCCCCGTCCGCCCATTGCCGTCAATGAAGGGATGGATCGCCTCGAATCGAATGTGGAACTCTGCGGCGGCGACAAGAGGATGAAGCCGTGTTTCCTGTAAGTCCCGCGCCCACGTCTCCATCATCGGCGCGACAAGATACGGCTGCGGCGGTGTATGGACGGCTCCGGTAATGATGACGGGGATGCGCCGATAGACGCCTTTGTCCATCGGCTTGTCCGCAAGGACGAGCGAATGAAGCTGACGGACAAACGCCTCGCTGATGGAATCGCCCGACTTTACGAAATCCTCCAGAAAGCAGAAAGCGTCTCGATGGCCCGTCGCCTCCAGATGATCCTTGAGTGGCTTTTCGCCGATTGTCATGCCAGAAAGAACCAGTGCCGTTTCGCTGAGCGTCAGCGTGTTTCCCTCGATTGCGTTTGACGAATAGGTGTAATCGACGAGGAACGCATTGCGCAGTTGCTCGCGTTCGCCGTCGGTGAGCGGACGTTTGACGGCAAGTTGCTCTTTAAGGGCGTCAACCTCCGCAAGGCGCCCGCGCAGGGCAGGGGGGATGCCAAGGCCGCGCATTGTTCGACCATCACGGGGCTTTGCGGCAGACTGTGGAATCTTCCACGACTTGCCGTCACGAACAGCCCCCGCAACGAGTCCGCTTTCGCAGAGGATGCGCACCCTGCGGTCGGATATCCCCCACCGCTTTGCCGTCTCTTCGCTTGACTCGAACACTGTTCCGCTTTCATTCATACCGTACATGATACTTTATTTTCGGAACAATAGCAAGCGCGAATTCGTACGTCAGGCGCCATCTATCGTTCCGCAAATTTACCGCGTGACAACCTGGTCAACGATGCCGCGTTGTTCAGTACTGGTGCGGCGAAGACAAATGCGCGTCGTTTTGATGCTCTCATGTTCCATTTAGACTTCTCAACGAGCTTCATTCCCGTCCCTCTCCATGTTGGCGAGTTCCGTCTCGATTTCCTCGATGGTCGGCAACTGGCTCTTGAAGTCGTCCGGTACCTTGCACAGAAGTTCGTAGTCCGAGACGCCAA
Source organism: uncultured Kiritimatiellota bacterium (assembly GCA_934635045.1). Taxonomy (GTDB): domain Bacteria; phylum Verrucomicrobiota; class Kiritimatiellia; order RFP12; family UBA1067; genus UBA1067. Next base: position 27,566 of record CAKTZA010000042.1, read on the forward strand.
TCGGCATATCGATCTTGCCCAGAAGATACTTGGCAAGCGGCGCATTCTTGCCACGGCAGACGAGCAGTCCGATGGCGGGGTTCTCCTGTGGCGTGTTCAACACCATGTCGCAAGCGGCGACATAGCCCTGCAGCTGTCCGAGGTACGACGGCTCAAACTCGTCCGTCTTGACCTCGACCGCAAAATACCTGTGAAGCGGAATGCAATAGAAAAGGAGGTCAATACGATATTCCTTCCCCGCCATTTCGACAACATATTCACGCCCGACAAAGGCAAAGCCCTTGCCCATCGCGTTCAACAACTTCACGATGTTGTCACACATCGCCTTGGTCAGCTCCGTCTCGCGATACTTCTCGGCAAGACCCTGAACGTCGAAAATGTAGGGGTCTTTGGTCAGCTGCTGCGCAAGGTCGCTGTCGGGATCCGGCATGGTAAGGGCGAAGTTCGTGACGGCCTTGCCTTGGCGGGAGTAGAGGTCACTGTCGATTTCGATGGCCAGAACATTGCGACTCCAGCCGTTCTCGACCGTCTTACGGACGTAAAACAATGCCTTGGCTACATCACCCTTGCATTTGTTGATAATCAACACATGATGTCCCCACGGAATCTGAAAAATCTTATTTGCCACAACGTGTTGCAAATTCCCCTCATCTCCAACAATCTGTGAGCGGCATTCTTCCGACTTTCTTTCTGCCAAACCGTTTGACTGATTTGGCAATGAGGCATCCAATTTTGCAACAAGTTGTTGCAAAATTGGCCTATGGGTATATAAGCAGAAAAAATCCTTGCAATACTTTAGGTTTCGCGGAGATAACCCAGCCGCATCTGGTAATGCGACCTTCAAGTCTGCACTCAATTCCTTGAAGAAACGAGAACCATAGGATGCCTCCCGTTGATACCGTTCACTGATGTCCTTTCCAAGGCCCCAATAGAACTCCAGCAAGGCGGAGTTGACCGAAACCGCCGCCTTGATCTGCGTCGCGCGGTAGCGTTTCTTGAGTTCGCCAATCCACGAAAAGTATTCGGGCGTCTTCTCGATGTCGCTCATTCTTAGAAATCCTTGCAATATTTGCTATTTCGAGGACGCCGCAACGACCGCACGCAACGCGCAGACGATCACGACGGCCGAGCCCAGCAGCGACAGGCAGCCGAGCCACGCCGCGACGGACCACGGCGGCAGCGGCTCGCTTGACGGCTTGCGCGGCGTCAGCACCTCGACGAGGTAGAGGTCGGGATTGCCGAGGTAGTTCGCGAGCGAGACGACCGCGCCGCGCTTCACCATTTCCGCCACCTGCGGGTTCGCGAAGTCCGTGCGCCGCAAGACGCTCATCTGCATGTCGCTGTTCGTCTGCCGCACGCGCCGCAGGTCGACGGGCGCGCAGTAGAGCCTGTCGTTGCGCGCGAGGTCGAACGCCCCGAACAGCACGACCGCACCGACGATCAGCCACCCGTGACGGCCCTTCAGCCACGCACGATTCAGCAGCCCCTCGATCCCGTACGCCGCCAAGACGCAGAGGCAGAGTTCCGTCAGGTGATGCCACTTGACGGGCGCGCGCAGGTAGTCGCCGAACGGCAGCGCATACACGAGGCGATAGACCGGCTCGCAAAAACGTCCGAGCGAAAACAGGTAGAAGACGACGGCGGCAAGGGAAAAGAAGAGGCAGTCCCGTCCCGTGCGGAAGCGCCAGCCGAACGCGACGCCCGCCAGCGCCAGCAGGCACGTCACCCAGCCGACGTAAAGCGAATGTTGGCGGTAGTTGCCCTGCGCGGCGTCTTTCGGACGCCCCAGCGCGCCCGTATAAGGCCGGACGCCCGTCCCGTACCGCGAGCCGATCGAAAGCGTCAGCGGACAGCTCGTGTCGCCATTGAGGCGCGGGATGACGAACTCCGCCGTCTCGTCCGGCGGCAACGACCAGTTCGTCACGAAAACCCAACGCTTTTCCGCCTCGTCCTTCACCGACGCGGCGGCGACCGTCTCGCCCGACGCGATCTGCTTGTCGCGCCCCGCGAGGTCGTTCACGAGCGCAAAGCGGAAACTCGGCGCGCCCACAACGAAAAACACGCCCGCCGCGAGAAGCGTCCTCTTCCACGGGCACTTCCGCTCGCGCACACAGCACCAGACGAAGTAAAGCCCCGTCAGCACCGTGAACAGCAGCCAGAGGTCGGCTTGGTAAAAGCTCCCCCACGCCGTGCAGGCGCCGAGCAAGAGCCAATGGCGCAGCTTCCCCTTGCGCACGGCGCGGTCGGCCAAGCCGAACGCGAAGACGCCGTAGGTCATCCAGACGAACCAGCCGCCGTGTCCGGCGGAGAAAAGCGAGGACCAGTAGCCGCAAAACGCGAGCAGCAGCCCCGCCCCGTAGGACGCCAACGGGGACAGGCCCCGTCCGCGCAGGAAGTACGCGAGCCCCAATCCCGCGCAATAAAGCGAAAAGGCGTACTTCAGCTCCTGGCAGAAGTAGGGCGAGAACAGGAGGCCGTCCCAGAGGATGTCGCTTGGAATGAACTTGCCGGACGTCAGGAACTTTCGCACGGACTTCGCCCAGTAGTCCGCATACGCCATCGGATGGACGATCGTGTCGTCCGGCATGACCGGCGCGAAGTCGAGCGACCACGTGCCCCAAAAGACGAACGCCGCCAACCCCGCAAACACGGCGGTGAAGGCGGCGAACCACGCAAACTTCCGCGACAGCCGCATTTACCCGATCTTGCCGACCGCGATGAGCGTGAACACCATCGTGAAGATCGCGACCGTCTCGACGATGCCGAGCGCGGCGAGGTAGTTCGTGAAGCCCTGGTTCGTCTCGGCCTGCGCATCACACGCCGCCGCGCCCGCGCGGCCCTGCAGGAGCGCCGAGGCGCCGATCGCGAAGCCCGAGAAGATGCCGAGCACGAGGCACGGGATGCCCGCGCCCTCGACGCTGAGCTTGCCGAACAGCGTGAACATGAGGATCATGCCGTAGAGCGTCTGCGTGATTGGCGCGCCGACAAACGACAGGAGCAGGAACGGCGCCGGCTTGCCCGCCGCGTAGCACTTCTTCCAGGCCCCCACCGCCGCGCTCGCGGCCAGACCCGTGCCCAGCGCCGAACCCGCGCCGGAAAGACCCAAGCAGGCGATCGCGCCCGCGACAATCATTGCTGCATCATTCATTTTTCTGTTCTCCTTTTTCTGTTTTTCGAGACGGTTGACTTAAGACTTGCGAAACGGACGGAACGCGAGGCCCGACCACGTGATGCCCTTGTGGTTCGAGAACTCCAGCGTGTTGAGGCGCACGGCGTGGACGAGAATCGAGAGCCCCGCCATCAGCAGGTTCAGGACGTGCCCGAAGATGAGAATCGCGACCATCGCGAGCGACAGCAGGGCCTTCGCCCAGACGGCGTCCGCATCGGCCACGAGGCCAATCGCCATGTTGTTGAAGTTCTCCGCGACCTTCACGGACGCGAGACCGACCGCGAAGAGCCGCACGTAGGAAATGATGTCGCCGAGGGCCGACATGATATTCAGCGGCAGCATCCCCAGTTCCGCGCCGCGCGTCTTCAGTTCCGACGGCTTCACGCTGAAGAGGAAGACCGCCGCAATCGAGACGCCGCCGAGCGCAAAGCCCCACGACGGGAAGCGCGGGAAGATGCCGACGATCGAATTCGTGACGAGATACATCAAGAGCAGGACGCCCGCCCAGCCGAACTCCGCGACCGCCGTCGAGTCGGGGAACTTGCAGACGCCGTTCCAGATGCGCGCGAGCATGAGGTGCGAGACGCCAATCGTGAAGCAGAGCAGCATCATGTGGTTGTAGCTCGGATCGGCGAGCCACGTCACGGTCGGCAGGTTCGCGAGGAACGGCAGTCCCGCCCCGAACCACGTGTTGGAGAGGACACCCCAGAGAACCGTCGCGGACGAGAAGACCGTCAGCAGGATGAACCAGCTGCGCGGCAGCCTCTTGCGGAAAGCGAGCGTCGCCGCGAGGAAAATCGCCCCGTACGCGCCGTCGCCGACGAGCATCGCGAAGAAGAGCGAGAAATAGCACATGAACGGCACGGACACGTCCGCCTCCTCGTAGGCCGGCGCGACGCCCAGTCCCGCGAACAGGGCCTTCACGGGCTTGAAGAAGCGCGGAGGCTCGACGAGCGTCGGCGGGGTCTCGCCCGGCTCCGGGTCGCGCAGCAGCACGGCCCAGCCAATCGCCTTCGAACGCGCGAACAGGTCGTCGCCCGCCGTCTCGCCGCGCACCTCCTCCAGCAGAGCCGCCACGCGCGGCGCGGGAATCCAGCCCGACAGGACGGCAAGCGCGCCGTGATCCGCCAGCAGCTCCTTCGCCCGCGCAAACGCGATGCGGTCGCGAATCGCCGGATACGCCTTCAAAATCGCCTGCTCGTCGACGGACGCGATCTTCACGTCGTCGATCGCGCGGCGGCTCTTCACGCGCGCGAGCTTCTCCTGCATCCGCGACAGCCGCATCTCCGGCAGCTTCGCCGGCAAGTCCACGACGTCCTCCAGCCCCGCGACCGTCTCGCGCAGCTTCGCGGCCAGTTTCGGGTCGAAGTCGCCATACGGTGCGTAGGCACGAATCTCCTTCTCCAGGCGCTCCTCCTCCGCCACGAGCGTCGCCCGGTCGGCGTCGAGCGCCAGCACCTCCGCGACGGTGTGCGGACGAATCGCCAAGTCCGTCTGCTTGCCGCGCGCCTTGAGGATGAGCCGCACGGCCTTTTCGGCGTCCGACAGCGCCTCTTCCGCCGAGGCGACGGCCGCGCCGTTCGCGGCGGACAGGTCCAGGTGCACCGCGCCGAGCGCACGGAGACGCTCCAGCGTCGCGTCCTTCTCGGACGCGAGGCAGACGAGATCGAGATGCTTCATCCGGACGATCACGACTTGTCCCTCCCCTTCGCGATCTTGCCGCGCGTGACGGCGGCGGTCTGCTCGTCGCCGAGCGCGATCTTGATGACGCGAATCGCCTCCTTGCAGGCGGGAATCCGCACCTTCTCGAACAGGTTCACGCGCTGCGACGTCTGCTGGAGCTCGGCCGCGATGAGGCGGCGCTGCTCCTCGTAGATCGCCCGCTCGCACTGGAGCGAGAGAATCTTCGTCGTCACGTCGACGGCCCCGTCGACCCACGCCGGCGTCGCCCAGGGATCGACCGGCTTCACGTCCGTCTCGATCGACTCGAACGTCGGGATCGCCACGCCCGCGATGTTGGCCGAGCCCGTCCGCACGTCCTTGACCTTCACAAGGCCCGCCAGAAGCGCAGGATCCGTCGCGAAGAGGCCGACCCAGCGGTCGAGGTCGGCCCGCACGGCGCGCTCGGCGGCGCGCGTCTCGTCGGCCTTGGCGGAGATCCCGGCGATTTCGCCCTGCAGCTGCTGCTTCTTGAGCTGAAGCATCGGCAGGAAGCGCTGAAACCGCTTCAGTGCGTCCGTCTGAGCCTTGAGCTCCGTCTTTGTCAGCTTGACCTTCGCCATAGGCCGTATTATATCATTTTTTGTGGAGGTAGAAAGATTCCGAAGCCCGACCCACTCGCGCCGAGCGGAGAAATCAACCTCCGAAAACGCCTTATATTATACCATATTTCGGGTGTGACGAGGTTCTGAATATGTAATAAATGCCGAACCCATGGAGTGTGGCTTCCAGAAGTAAACCCTCTTTTCTGAAGCGTTTACTATCTGTAATTATTACCTCTTCTTGATGGAGGTGGC